>CAJAPA010000106.1 GCA_903942465.1 uncultured Gammaproteobacteria bacterium | reverse complement strand
CATGGCCAGACCGCGTCGCCGACCACGCTCGGCAAGGAAATGGCCAACGTACTGGCCCGTATCAACCGTCAGATGCCGCAATTGCGTGGCATCCGCATGCCCGGAAAAATCAACGGTGCGGTCGGCAACTACAACGCGCACGCCGTGGCCTATCCTGCGGTCGACTGGCCGGGTTTTGCCGAGCGTTTCGTGACCGGTCTTGGCTTGGAGTTCAACCCCTATACCACCCAGATTGAACCGCACGATGCCATCGCCGAACTGTGCGATGCCATGCGCCGGATCAACATCATCGGCATTGACCTGTGCCGTGATATCTGGGGCTATATTTCGCTGGGCTATTTCAAGCAACAGCTCAAAGCCGGTGAAGTCGGGTCATCGACCATGCCGCACAAGGTCAATCCGATCGATTTCGAAAACGCCGAGGGCAATTTCGGCATCGCCAACAGCCTGCTCGGCCATTTTGCCGAAAAGCTGCCGATCAGCCGCTGGCAGCGCGATCTGACCGACTCGACCGTGCTACGGGCACTCGGCACCGGTTTCGGGCATACGCTGATTGCACTGGATTCGCTGGGCAAGGGGCTTGGCAAGCTGGAAACCAATCCGCAACGCCTGCAGGAAGATCTGGACAGCGCATGGGAAGTGCTGGCCGAGCCGGTACAGACCGTGATGCGCCGCTACGGCTTGCCGAACCCCTATGAGCAGTTGAAAGCCCTGACCCGCGGCCAGGGCATCACCGAAGCCAGCATGCGTGATTTCATCAGATCTCTTGCTTTGCCCGAGACGGCCAAACGGGAGCTGCTCGCCCTCACTCCCGCCAGTTACATCGGACATGCCGAGATGTTGGCCAAAGTCATCCGCAAGGCCTGACCATGATTGAAAGTACCGGCACTTTGCAGCACTTCCTGGGAATGCCGGTCGAGCGCTTCCTCGCCGAATACTGGCAGAAAAAACCCCTGCTGATCCGTCAGGCCTTCCCCGGCTTCTCACCACCGCTGTCGCCGGAAGATCTGGCCGGACTGGCCTGCGAAGACGGGCCGCTGGCACGCGTGGTGACCTATCAGCGCAAAAAAGATACCTGGAGCCTGCGCACGGGACCCTTCGCGGAAAGCGATTTTCCCAAGCTCGGCCACCACGACTGGACCCTGTTGGTTCAGGACATGGACAAATGGGATGCCGATGTCGCCGAATTACTGGTGCCGTTTTCTTTCCTTCCGCGCTGGCGCGTGGATGATGTGATGATCAGCTTCGCCGCCGAGGGCGGCTCGGTTGGGCCGCACATCGATCAATACGATGTTTTTCTGGTACAGGCCATGGGCCACCGCAACTGGCAGATTGAAGCCGAACCCCGCCACGAGCCGGCATTCCGTCCCGATTCGGAATTGAAGCTGCTGCAGGAATTCAACGCCGACCACCGTTGGGACCTGGCCCCGGGCGATGTCCTGTATCTGCCACCGGGTTACGCGCATCATGGCGTGGCCCTGGACCACTGCATGACTTTCTCGGTCGGCATGCGGGCGCCTTCGAGCGCCGAAATGCTGGTGGATTTCGCCGAGGATCTGGCCCAGAAACTCCCGGAATACCGCCGTTACGAAGATCCGGACCTCAAGGTTGCCGAAGATCCTTACGAAATCGATGACCTGGCCTTCGCGCGCGTGGAGGAAGCCTTGGCGGCATGGCAACAGGCCGATGCATCCGAACGCCGGCGCTGGTTCGGTCAATTCATCACCCGTTACCGGGCCTCCGGCGATGTCCAGGCCGGTCCGGATCAGGCCAGCTGGCCGCAAGCCCTGAATGCCCTGAGCACCGGGCATTCACTGTACCGGCATCCTTTCGCCCGTTTTGCCTGGAGCCGGGAGGCTAAACAGGCCCTGTTGCATGTCACCGGTGAGAGTTATCCGGTCAGCCCACACGAAGCGGCATTGCTATGCCGGGAAACGGTTTTGGATATTGCCGATTTCAACGGTCTGGGCAAGGCGGCCCAGCATGCCGTTGAACTGCTCTACACGCAAGGCGTCTACCAGTTGGCCGAACCGGAATGAGCGAACCCGCCTTCCGCGTGATTGAGGCCGATTACACGCGGGATCTGCCCCGCCTTCGCGCCGTTCGGGAACCCGTATTCGTGAGGGAGCAACAGGTGCCGCTCGATCTCGAATGGGACACGATTGACCCGGACTGCCGCCACGTCCTGGCGCTTGACGCCGAGGACCGTCCCGTCGGTACCGGCCGCCTCACGCCGCTGCACACCATCGGGCGGATGGCCGTTTTGCCCGATTGGCGCGGCAAAGGGGTCGGCGATGCCCTGCTCATCCACCTGATTGCATTGGCCCGGGATGCGGGCTGGCCATCGGTAAGTCTGCATGCCCAAGTCGATGCTCTCGGCTTCTATCGCAAACATGGCTTCGTGGCCGAGGGCGGAATATACACCGAAGCCGGCATTCTGCATCAAAACATGACGCTGGACTTAACAAACACCGGCAACTGCTTGAATGCCTGAAACAATTTGTTCAGATCGGGCAGACTCGGTTATAATTTGAGGTCTGTGTCCCGCGTGTGGCCGCTCGGCCGACCCAAGCAACCTTCAATAAGGCGATTCCGTGGAAAGTTTGATCAAACAATTCCTCAAGTCCTCGCAGCTTTCCGGCGGCAATGCCGCATTCATCGAAGATCTTTACGAAAACTATCTGGTTGACCCGACCAGCGTTCCTGCTCCCTGGAAAACCTATTTCGACGGTTTCCAAGGCAGCGGTGACGTGCCGCACTCGGCCGTGCTTGCCAATGTACAGGCCCAGGCCCGCAACGCACGCTTCGCCACCGGCGGCGGCGATGAGGAAATGGCGCGCAAACAGACCGGCGTCGGCAAACTGGTCACCGCATTCCGTTCCCGGGGCCATCTGAACGCCGATCTCGATCCGCTGGCGATGATGGAAAAACCGAATGCGCCCGATCTCGACATCGGTCATCACGGCCTGTCCAGCGCTGACCTGCAAACCGAATTCCCAGTGAAGACCTATTTCGGCCCGGAAAAACTGAAACTGGCCGATCTTCTGGAACGCCTTAAGAACACCTACTCCGGACCGATCGGCGCCGAGTTCATGCACATCAGCGATGCCGACCAGCGCCAGTGGATCCAGCAGCGTCTGGAATCCGTGCAGAGCCGCCTGCAGGCCTCGCCGGAACAGCGCAAACGCATCCTCGAACGCCTCACCGCTTCCGAAGGTCTGGAGCGCTACCTGCACACCAAATATGTCGGCCAGAAGCGATTCTCTCTGGAAGGCGGCGAATCACTCATCCCGTTGATGGATCAACTGATCCAGCACGGCGGCAAACACGGCATCAAGGACGCCATCATCGGCATGGCTCACCGTGGCCGCCTGAACGTGCTGGTGAATACCCTCGGCAAGCCGCCGCAGAAGCTGTTCGCTGAATTCGAAGGCCGCTTCGATCACCCCGATACCCCTGAACACTCCGGCGACGTCAAATACCACATGGGTTTCTCGGCCGACGTCAATGCACCGGGCGGCCCGGTCCATCTCGCTTTGGCATTCAATCCTTCGCATCTGGAAATCGTGGCGCCGGTGGTGGCGGGCAGCGTGCGCGCCCGCCAGATGCGTCGTCAGGATGACGGCCGGTCGCAGGTGCTTCCCATCGTTATCCACGGCGATGCCGCGTTTGCCGGTCAGGGCGTAGTGATGGAACTGTTCCAGATGTCGCAGGCACGCGGCTTCGCCGTCGGCGGCACCGTGCACATCGTGATCAACAACCAGGTCGGTTTCACCACCTCGCGTCCCGATGATGCACGCTCGACCCTGTATTGCACCGATCCGGCCAAGATCGTCGGTGCACCGGTGTTCCACGTCAACGGTGACAATCCCGAAGCCGTGGTGTTCTGCGCCGAACTCGCCTTCGATTACCGCCGTACCTTCGGCCGCGATGTGGTCATCGATCTGGTCTGCTACCGCCGTCACGGTCACAACGAGGCCGACGAACCGGCAGCGACCCAACCGCTGATGTACCAGAACATCCGTTCGCGCAAAACCACGCGCGAACTTTATGCCGAACAGCTGATTGGCGCCGGCGTGCTCGTTGAAGCCGATGCCAAGGCCTTGGTCGACGGCTTCCGCGCCAAACTCGACAAGGGCGAGGTGACCACGGATGTGGCCGAGGGCCGCAAGGATGAGTTCGCGGTCGACTGGACCCCGTGGCTGAATGGCAAACTGGCACAAACGGTGAAAACCGGTCTGGCCCAGTTTTCGCTGGAAAGCCTGGCCAAGAAAATCAGTGCCGTCCCGGAAGGCTTTAAACCGCATGCCCGCGTCGCCAAAATTTACGAAGACCGCCGGAAAATGCTGGCCGGCGAACTCGATATGGACTGGGGTTTTGCCGAGAATCTGGCCTATGCCACTCTGCTGACCGA
Source organism: uncultured Gammaproteobacteria bacterium (assembly GCA_903942465.1). GTDB lineage: Bacteria > Pseudomonadota > Gammaproteobacteria > Xanthomonadales > Xanthomonadaceae > Arenimonas. The sequence continues at coordinate 14,773 of CAJAPA010000106.1, read as the reverse complement.
AGGCTACCGCCTGCGCTTGGTCGGCCAGGATGCCGGCCGCGGCACCTTCTTCCACCGCCACGCCGTGCTGCATGATCAGAACAACGGCGATGCCTACATGCCGCTGCAGCAGTTCGTGAAGCACCCCAGCCATGCCGTGATCATCGACTCGCTGCTGTCGGAAGAAGCAGTGATGGCCTTCGAATACGGCTACTCGACCGCCGAGCCGATGACACTCAACATCTGGGAAGGCCAGTTCGGCGATTTCGCCAATGGCGCCCAGGTCGTCATCGATCAGTTCATTACCTCCGGCGAAGCCAAATGGGATCGCCTGTGCGGTCTGGCGCTGTTCCTGCCGCATGGCTACGAGGGCCAGGGGCCCGAGCACAGCTCGGCACGCCTTGAACGCTTCCTGCAGCTGTGTGCGCTGAACAACATCCAGGTCTGTACGCCGACCACCCCCGCCCAGATGTTCCACATGCTGCGCCGACAGATGCTGCGCGCCACCCGCAAACCGCTGGTGGTGATGACCCCGAAATCGATGCTGCGCCACAAGCTCTCGGTGTCGCGCATGGACGATCTGGTCAACGGGTCCTTCCAGGAACTGATCGCCGACAGTACCGCCAAACAACCCGACAAGGTAACGCGCGTGGTTGTCTGTGCCGGCAAAGTGTATTACGACCTGATTGAGTCAGCCGCCGAGAAGAAACACGACAACGTCGCCATCGTCCGCATCGAACAGGTGTATCCGTTCCCGCGCGAAGCGCTGAAAACCGAGCTGGCCCGGTTCAAGAACGCCAAGGATGTTTTCTGGTGTCAGGAAGAGCCCCAGAATCAAGGCGCTTGGTATCAAATCCAGCACCATCTTCGCAGCTGTCTGGGCGATGGCAAACAACTGCACTACGCCGGCCGTGCCCGTTCCGCCGCGCCCGCCTGCGGCCACGCCAACACCCACACTGCCGAACAAAACCAATTGATCGCCGATGCCCTGACCAATCCGGGCAAGAGCGATTTCACCCATGAGTAACCGAAAAGGCCACAGTCATGAGCATTGAAGTCAAAGTCCCCGTCCTGCCCGAATCCGTATCCGACGCCATCATCGCCACCTGGCACAAGAAAGTGGGCGACAGCGTACGCCGTGATGAAAACCTAATCGATCTGGAAACCGACAAGGTCGTGCTGGAAGTGCCCTCGCCGGTCGATGGCATTCTGAAGGAAATCAAATTCGAAACCGGCGCCACCGTCACCAGCGCGCAGGTCATTGCCGTGATCGAGGAAGGCGCTGTTGCCGCTGCACCGGCTCCGGCCGCGGCCGCCACCCAGGTCGCTGCGCCGAAAGCCGCCGAACCGGTCGCTGCAGCTGCAAGCAAAGTGGACACCAGTGCGCTCCCGCCGGGCGCCGCCAATTACGCCGCCCGCAATGACATCAACCCGGCCGATGTTGCCGGCACCGGCCGTGCCGGCCGCGTCACCAAGGAAGATCTGGTCAAGCACGTCACTTCCGGTGGCGGCGCACGCCCCGAACAGCGCGTACCGATGACCCGCATCCGCCAGCGCATCGCCGAGCGCATGATGCAGTCGAAAAACTCCATCGCCATGCTGACCTCGTTCAATGAAGTCAATCTGTCGAAGGTGATGGCCATGCGCAAGGAACTGGGCGAGCCGTTCGAGAAGACCCACGGCATCAAACTCGGTTTCATGAGCTTCTTCGCCAAGGCCGCCGCCAACGCACTGGCCAAGCACGGCATTGTCAACGCCTCGGTTGACGGCAACGATGTGATCTACCACGGCTATGCCGACATCTCCATCGCCGTGGCGACCGAAAAAGGCCTGGTCACCCCGGTCCTTCGCAATGTCGAGAACATGGGCTTCGCCGACATCGAAGCGGCCATTGCCGGCTACGCCAAGCAGGCCCGTGAAGGCGGCCTGAAGCTTGAAGATCTTCAAGGCGGCACCTTCACCATCACCAACGGCGGCACCTTCGGCTCGCTGATGTCGACCCCGATCGTCAATCCGCCGCAATCGGCCATTCTCGGCATGCATGCCATCAAGGAACGTCCGATCGCCGAAAACGGCCAGGTCGTGATCGCACCGATGATGTACATCGCGCTCAGCTACGATCACCGCATCATCGACGGCAAGGATGCCGTGCTGTTCCTGGTCGACATCAAGAACCAGCTGGAAAACCCGCACCGCATGCTGCTCGGTCTGTAATCCACTTTCAAGGCGAATGAATCATGAGTACTGAATTTGATGTCGTGGTCATCGGCGCCGGCCCGGCCGGTTACCATGCGGCCATCCGCGCCGCACAGCTCGGTCTGAAAACCGCCTGCATCGATGCCGCGCTCGGCAAGGATGGCCAGCCGGCCCTCGGCGGCACCTGTCTGCGTGTGGGTTGCATACCGTCCAAAGCGCTGCTGGATTCCTCTCGCCAGTTCTGGAACATGCAGCACCTGTTCGGCGAGCACGGCATCAGTGCCGACAACGCCAAGATCGATGTTGGCACCATGGTCGGCCGCAAGGACAAGATCGTGAAGCAGTTCACCGGCGGTATCGCCGCCCTGTTCAAGGCCAACAAGATCACGCCTTACTACGGCTTCGGCCAGCTCCAGCCGGGCAAGCGTGTCAGCGTCAAACAACATGACGGCAGCGTGGTCGAACTGACCGGCAAGCACATCGTGATCGCCGCCGGCTCGGATTCCATTGAACTGCCGTTCGCCAAATTCGACGGCAAACACATCGTCGACAATGTCGGCGCACTGGATTTCACCGCCGTACCCAAACGCCTCGGTGTGATTGGTGCCGGCGTGATCGGTCTGGAGCTCGGCAGCGTCTGGAAGCGTCTCGGCGCCGAAGTGACCATTCTTGAGGCACTGCCGGACTTCCTCGGTTCGGCCGATGCCGAAGTCGCACGTACCGCGCTGAAGGAGTTCAAAAAGCAGGGACTCGACATCAAACTCGGTGCCAAAGTCAGCAAAGCAGAAATCAAGAACGGCGAAGTGCAACTGACCTATAACGACGGCAAAGCCGATCAAAGTCTGGTCGTTGACAAACTCCTGGTCGCGGTCGGTCGCAAGGCCGCCAGCAAGGGCCTGCTGGCCGAGGGTACCGGCGTCAAACTCAACGACCGCGGTCAAATCGAAGTCGATGACCACTGCCGTACCGGTGTTGACGGCATCTGGGCGGTCGGCGACTGCGTGCGCGGCCCGATGCTCGCGCACAAGGGTTTCGAAGAAGGTATCGCCGTTGCCGAATTGATTGCCGGACTGCCGGGCCATGTCAACTTCGACACCATTCCCTGGGTCATCTATACCGAACCGGAAATCGCTTGGGTCGGTAAAACCGAACAACAGCTCAAGGCTGAAGGCGTCGAATACAAGACGGGCAGTTTCCCGTTCGCCGCTGTCGGTCGCGCCGTGGCTATGGGCGAACCGGCTGGCTTCGTCAAAGTCATCGCCCACGCCGAAACCGATCGCGTGCTGGGCATGCACCTGGTCGGTGTCGGGGTTTCGGAGCTGGTGCATGAAGGCGTGCTGACCATGGAATTCCACGGCTCGGCCGAGGATCTGGCCCGCATCTGCCATGCCCACCCGACGCTTTCGGAAGCCATTCACGACGCCGCCATGGCCGTCGACAAGCGCGCCATCCACAAAGTCAACTGATGGACGCCGCCGGCGCCGCGACACCGATCCGCAACGTCTCCGATACTGCGCTCTGGGTTGCCGTTTACCGCGCCATGGAAAGTGAGCGTGCCGATGCGATTTTCCACGATCCTTACGCTCGCCGGCTGGCAGGCGAGCGCGGGCAGGACATCGTCGATGCCATGCCGCATGGAAAGGCCATGGCCTGGGCGATGATCGTGCGCACTGCCGTTATGGACGAACTCATTCTGCAATGCGTTCGTGCCGGGGCTACCTGCGTGTTGAATCTTGCTGCGGGTCTCGATACGCGTGCCTACCGGCTCGATCTGCCGGCCGGGCTGCGCTGGTACCATGTCGATTTTCCGCCGATGGTCGATTATGTGCGTGACAATATGGCCGGGGAGCAGCCGCGCTGCATTCTGGAATATGTCCCGGCCGATCTGCGGGAACCCGCTCAGCGGGATGCCATTTTCCGCGAAGCCGCTGCCCATGGCCCGGTGCTGGTGATTACCGAAGGTCTGCTGGTCTATCTGCCGCCGGAGAATGTGGCCGAATTGGCCGTGGCCCTGCGCACGAACGCTACGGCAAAATGGTGGATCTCCGATCTCGGCACACCGCTGCTGTTGAAGCGCCTCTCCAAAACCTGGCTGGGCCGGTTGCGTGACGGCAACGCCCCGTTCCTGTTCGCTCCAGCCGATGCCGCCGCATTCTTCAATCCGCTGGGCTGGCGGGAAACCGAATTCCGCTCGAGCTGGACTGAGTCGCTGCGCCTGAAACGGCATGTCCGTTTCGCCGGTTTCTGGAATCTGATGATGAAACTGAGCCCGAAACCGGAGCGCGAAGCCGCCATCCGCATGTCGGGTATCACGCTCATGCAGCCGGGCAGCTGAGCATGTCCGCCTATCCGCTTCGAGCCTTCCGGATCCACAATGATGCCGCCGGTTATCGCGCCGCCATCGAGCCGATCACCCGTGATGCCCTGACCCCGGGCGACACGGTGATCGCCGTGCAGTACTCCAGTGTCAATTACAAGGATGCGCTGGCCGGTACCGGTCAAGGCAAAATTCTGCGGAGCTTCCCGCTCAACGGCGGCATTGACTGCGCCGGACATGTCATCGAGTCGGCAGATCCGGCGCTGAAATCCGGCGATGCTGTGCTGGTGACCGGCTCCGGTCTGTCGGAAACATCCGATGGTGGCTACTGCAATGAAGTGCGCGTCGATCACCGGCATGTCATCCGAATTCCCGAAGCCTGGGGCCCGCGCGAAGCCATGGTTCTCGGCACCGCCGGATTCACCGCCGGGCTGGCTTTGCTGCGCATGCAGGAAAACCATCAGCACCCGGCGCTCGGGCCGATCGCCGTGACCGGAGCCACCGGTGGCGTCGGCATGCTGGCCACGGCCCTGTTCCACCGTGCCGGATACCGTGTCCATGCCGTTTCGGGAAAGCCCGAGCATACCGGACTGCTGCGCCAGATCGGTGCCGAAACGGTACTGGCCCGTGAGTCCATACTCACCGACAAACCGTTGGACACGGTCCGCTTCGGCGGTGCACTGGACAATGTCGGCGGGCGAACGCTGGCAGCACTGCTGGCACAGACCGCACCCTACGGAAACGTCGCCAGTTGCGGCCTGGTGTCCGGCCATGATCTTCCGGCCACGGTCATGCCCTTCATCATCCGCGGCGTATCCCTGTTGGGTATTGCCTCGGCAGGCACCGAGCGCGCCATCCGCGAACAGGTCTGGCAGCTCCTCGCCCGTCATTTCGATGCCGAAAGTCTGGCGGTGTTGCCGGTCCGCGAAACAGGCCTGGAGGGTTTGCCGAAGGTCTTCGCCCAGATGCTATCCGGGCGTTCCTTCGGCCGGGTAATCGTCCGAACCGGCGGTTAGGCTTGCTAAAATCCGAGTTTTGGCTTTAACTAAACACATCCATTCAGGGAAATTTTTATGGCTCGCATCCTGGTCGTTGACGACTCCCCCTCCCAGCTTCTGGGCATGAAACGCATCGTGGAAAAACTCGGGCACGAAGCGCTGACCGCCGAAGACGGCGTGATTGGGGTTGAACTGTGCCGGAATGAGAAACCGGATCTCGTATTGATGGATGTGGTGATGCCGAATCTGAATGGCTTCCAGGCGACACGGGCACTGACCCGAGACGAGACCACCGCACATATTCCGATCGTCCTGGTGACCACAAAGGATCAGGAAACCGATAAGGTCTGGGGCATGCGTCAGGGCGCGAAAGCGTATCTGACCAAACCCTTCAATGAAAATGAACTGATCGAAATCATCAAACAGGTTCTGCCCGGCGGCTTGGCTTAATCGGCCGGAAACAATTCCGCCATGCGCTTATAGAGCGCTTCCTGCTCCGGAGTTTGCGGCGCCGGGGCCGTAATTTCGATTTCCACCAATTGATCGCCGCTGCCGGCCTTACCCGGCATGCCGCGCCCTTTGAGGCGCAGACGTTTCCCACTATCCGATTCCGGCGGCACTTTAAGTCCGACTTTACCGCCCAGCGTCGGTACCGAGACGGTGGCACCCAATGCCGCCTGCCAGGGCATCAGGCTCAGGGTATACAGTACGTTCTGGCCATCCAACTCGAACTCCGGATGCTCGTGGTAGCTGATTTCGATCATCAGGTCACCGCCACGCTCGCCCTGCCCGGCCAGGCGGATGGTCTGTCCGGGGCGTATTCCGGCCGGAATCGCGATTTCAAGCGTACGATCACCGATGCGGATTTTCTGTTTGCCTCCGGAGAAAGCACGTTCCAACGGTATCGCCAACCGGAAACGGCTGCCGGCCGACGGCTGGGGTTGGGCACGCCGTGTACCGCCGAACAAGGACTCGAAGAAATCGCTGAACCCGGCATTGCCACCCATCTCATTGAAATCAAACTGGAATCCACCGCCGCCGAAACCCGGAGGTGGCCGGAATTCTTCACCGGGTCGGTAGCCACTGGCCTTGAGCTGATCGTACTGCCTGCGTTTTTCCTTATCCTTGAGAACTTCATAGGCTTCATTGACCGCCTTGAAGCGCTCCTCGGCACCGGCCTCCTTGCTGACGTCCGGATGGTATTTGCGCGCCAGCCGCCGGTAGGCAGTCTTGATTTCCGCCTCGCTGGCCGTGGGCTCGACACCGAGCGCCTTGTAGTAATCCTTGAATTCCATAAATTGGCTCCATCATTGGAGCATTTCGTGGCTTTGCTACGATTCACGAAAAGCTGACAGAAAGAGTTTATCATTCCCTTACCGCAATCCCTACAGGCAGACCATGGCAATCGATATCGGAAACACCATTCCCAACATCTCCATCAATACCCTCAAAGACGGCATCCAAGCCATCGAAACCTCCGAATTTTTCGCCGGGAAAAAGGTCGTCATGTTTGCGGTGCCCGGTGCATTCACGCCGACCTGCTCGGCGAAACATCTGCCGGGCTTCATCGAGCATGCCGAAGCATTCGCCGCAAAGGGTTATGCCCTTGCCTGCCTGTCCGTGAACGACGCCTTCGTGATGGGCGCCTGGGCGAAAAGCCAATCCGCACCCGAGAGCATCGCCATGCTGGCTGACGGCAACGGCGCTTTCACCAAAGCGCTCGGTCTTGAACTGGATGCCACACCGTTCGGCATGGGCCTGCGCGCCAAGCGCTTCGCCTTGATCGCCGACAACGGCATCGTCACCCATCTGTTCGTCGAGGCACCGGGCGAATTCGCGGTATCTTCCGCCGAACATGTACTGTCACAACTTTGATTATCAGGAGAATCAGGATGAATAAGTCCGTACGTTTGATGTTCACCGCCGCATTGCTGGTCTTCGCCGGCATGGCTGCGGCGCAAACCGACAAAATGGCCAACACCAATGTGAACTGGCCGGAGGACTGCGCCAAGTGCGGCGTGGTCACCCAAATCGAGAAGGTCAGCGATGCCAAATCCGGAACCGGCGGAGCCGTCATCGGTGCCGTAGCGGGCGGTCTGCTCGGCAACCAGGTCGGCGGCGGCACGGGCAAGACTGTTGCCACCGTTGCCGGTGTCGCCGGCGGCGCCTATGCCGGCAAGAAAATCGCTGAAGGCAACAAGGAATACAAAATCACCATCCGGATGCGCGATGGGGAAATCAAACATGCGCATCAGGAAACCTTGAACAGCATCAAAGTCGGCAGCATGGTACGTCTTAAAGACGGAAAAGCCAAACTTTACAAGTAATCGATTCACTTAAAGACAAAAACGGCGGGATATCCCGCCGTTTTTTTGTTCATCGCTTTGCCGCTTATTCGGCGGTTTCGGGTTCAGCTTCCGGATCCGCATCATCCTCGATGACATCCAGACTCTCGATGGCCATGAGCTTTTCATCCTCGGCGACACGCATCAGGGTCACGCCCTGTGCGTTCCGGCCGACCTGCGAAACCTCGGATGCGCGGGTACGGACCATGGTTCCCTGATCCGAAATCAACAGGATTTCCTGCAGTTCGGTCAGCTGGATGGCGCCGACCAGATGGCCGTTTCGGTCGGAAGTCTGGATGGCGATGACACCCTGGGTACCCCGGCCCTTTTTCGGATAGGCCGAGACTTCAGTGCGTTTTCCGAAACCATTCTCGCTGGCGGTCAGAATGTCGCCATCACCGTCGACCACCACCATGCTGACCACAATCGCGCCCTCATCCGGCAGTCGCATGCCACGGACGCCGGTTGCGGTGCGGCCCATCGAGCGCACCTCCGATTCGTCGAAGCGCACGGCTTTGCCATGGGAACCGAACAGCATGATGTCCTTGCTGCCGTCGGTCATCTGCACATCGACCAGACCATCGCCTTCATCGAGATTGATGGCCCAGATGCCATTGGCACGCGGACGTGAGTATTCCGACAGCGGGGTTTTCTTGACAGTACCGTTACGTGTAGCGAAGAACACATAGCGGTCGTCGGAGAATTCGCGGACCGGAAGTACGGCCTGCACTTTTTCGCCTGGCTGCAGCGGGATCCAGTTGATGATCGGGCGCCCCCTCGAATTCGGACCGGAATCAGGCAACTGGTAGACCTTGAGCCAGAACACACGCCCTTCGGAAGTGAAGGTCAGCAGCGTGTCATGGGTATTGACCACCCACAGACGCTCGATGAAATCTTCGTCCTTGACCGAAGCGGCCGCACGTCCCTTGCCGCCGCGCTTCTGCGCCCGGTAAGTCGAGGGCATCTGGCGCTTGGCATAGCCCGAATGCGAAAGGGTGACCACCACATCTTCGGAGGCGATCAGATCCAGGTCGGCCAAATCCTCCTCGCTGGCGCGGATTTCGGTACGGCGGTCGTCGCCGAAATCGTCCTTGATCTTGAGCAGTTCGCCGCGGATGACATTGAGCAGGCGTTCCGGAACTTCGAGGATTTCGATCAGATCGCGGATTTCGGCGAGCAGCTCCTTGTATTCCTCGGTCAGCTTGTCCTGCTCCAGCCCGGTCAGGCGGTTCAGGCGCATTTCCAGGATTTCCTTGGCCTGCACTTCCGTCAGCTGGTAGCCGTCGGCCAGCAGGCCGAAGCCGTCGCCGAGTTCTTCCGGACGCGATGCATGGGCACCGGCGGCATCCAGCAGGGACTTAACCAGGCCCGGCTGCCAGCGCTTGGCCATCATCCTGTCCTTGGCTTCCTGCGGGTTCTGCGACGTCTTGATCAATTCGATCATTTCATCGATGTTGGCCAGAGCAACGGTCAGGCCTTCAAGGATATGGGCACGGGCGCGGGCCTTGCGCAGTTCGAAGATGGTACGGCGGGTCACCACCTCGCGGCGATGGCGCACGAAGGCCTCGAGGATCTGCTTCAGATTCAGCAGCTGCGGACGTCCGTCGACCAGCGCCACCATGTTGATGCCGAAACTCTGCTGCAGCGGGGTTTCATTGAACAGATGGTTGAGCACGATTTCCGCAGACTGGTCGCGTTTGATCTCGATGTAGATGCGCATACCGTCCTTGTCGGACTCATCGCGAAGTTCTGAAATGCCTTCGACGCGCTTTTCCTTGACCAGCTCGGCGATTTTCTCGATAAGACGGGCCTTGTTGACCTGGTATGGCAGCTCGCTGACGATGATGGCTTCGCGGCCGTTATCCTGCATCTCGATTTCGGTCTTGGCACGCATGACCACACGGCCACGACCGGTATGGTAGGCGGCATGGATACCGGCAGCACCGTTGATGATGGCGGCGGTCGGGAAATCCGGGCCAGGGATGTGTGCAATCAGTTCGCCGATGCCGATGTCCGGATCATCGATCAGGGCGATGGTGCCATTGATGATTTCACCGAGGTTGTGCGGCGGAATCTTGGTCGCCATGCCGACTGCGATGCCTTCCGAACCGTTGATGAGCAGGTTCGGCACCTTGGTCGGCATGACCGTCGGCTCCAGTTCCTTTTCATCGTAGTTCGGCTGGAAGTCGACGGTTTCCTTGTCGATGTCGGCCAGCAGTTCATGGGTGATGCGCGCCATGCGCGCTTCGGTATAACGCATGGCCGCGGCGGAGTCGCCGTCGACGGAACCGAAGTTGCCCTGGCCGTCCACCAGCAGATAACGCAGCGAGAACGGCTGCGCCATCCGGACCAGCGTGTCGTAAACGGATTGATCGCCATGTGGATGGTACTTACCGATGACGTCACCGACGATACGGGCCGATTTGTAATAGGGTTTGTTCGAGTGCGCACCGAGTTCATGCATGGCATACAGCACGCGGCGGTGCACCGGCTTCAGGCCGTCGCGCACATCCGGCAGAGCACGGCCGACGATAACGCTCATGGCGTAATCGAGATAACTGCGACGCATTTCGTCTTCGAGGTTTACCGGGATAACTTCTTTGGCTAAATCTGACATTCAGGCACTCGGAATTCTAGGGGTTTTGATGCCATTTCCGGTCCCTTCTGGGACCGGAAAAACATACCTAGAATTGTAGCAGAATCCGGTGCGCTTTTCGCGCTTTTTCGCGCTTAAAAAACAAGGATTTACAGGCCTGCCGGCGGCCCGAAAATTGCCGCCATTTTGGCCGCATCCGGAGCTGCGATGACGCCCTTTTCGGTAACCAGTAAATCAATGCAGGCGGCCGGAGTGATATCGAACACCGGATTGTAGATCGCGGCGGCCCTTGCGCCGATTTCAGCGCCCCCGATATGGGTCAATTCGGTGCCCGGACGTTGTTCGATGGCGATGCCGGCACCCGTGGCCGTGGCCATGTCGATGGTCGAGCTCGGTGCCACCACCATGACTTTGACGCCATGGGCTTTGGCGGCCAGGGCATGGGCATAGGTGCCGATCTTGTTGGCGACATCGCCGTTGGCGCAGATCCGGTCGGCACCGACGATGACGGTATCGATCAGCCCCTGCTGCATCAGGTAGGCGGATGCCGAATCGACTATCAGTGTGGCCGGAATGCCATCCTGCAGAAGCTCCCAGATGGTCAGACGAGAACCCTGCAGCCAGGGCCGGGTTTCACTGGCATAGATCTTTGTGATTCGGCCACTGGCGATACCGGCCCGGATCACCCCGAGGGCGGTGCCGAAGCCTGCGGTAGCCAGCGAGCCGGTGTTGCAGTGGGTCAATACCCGTGCGCCATCCGGAAGACACTCCGCTCCGAAACTGCCCATGCGGTGATTGGCCGCTAAATCCTCGCTTTGAACGGCTAGCGCGGCTTGCAGGACGCCCTCACGCCAATCGGCGCCCATATCCACCAGCCTCTCTCGCATGCGCTGTATGGCCCAGCGCAGATTGACCGCCGTAGGACGGGCATGCTCCAAAGCCGTCAATTCCGAATCGATCCGCTTCAGGGCTTGCGCACCGGTATCGGCCTGAACGGCATGGGCCGCCAAAACGACGCCGAATGCACCGGCGATGCCGATGGCGGGAGCACCACGGACGGCGAGCACATGAATCGCCTCGGCCACTTCCGAGGATGTACGGCAGGCCAGATGAATCTGGCGCTGCGGCAATTCCCGCTGGTCGAGCACGGAAAGATGGTTGTCCTGCCAGACCAGTGGCCGTACGCGGTCGACTTGTTCGAAATTCATGGTATCTTCCTTTTCAACCGTCATTTTAGCAATATTGCCGCAGGTCCACATGGCCACATCGATGCTCCGTCCCAGTGGCAAGATTGAAGTCATGCTGCATACCGCCTGCGTCCGGGCCGGTGCTTTTGCCATCGCCCACGGCATCATCGACCGCTTTCCGCTGGCCAAGCCCTTTCTGGCCAAACCGGTGATGCAATCGTTGGCAAAAAACAGTCCGCTGCGCATCCAGAAGCAGCTGATCAAGGACATTTACAAGCAACATGGCCTGAAACCGGCCAATTGGGAAAGCTCCGCCATCATCGCCGTCGCCGAAAGCAGCGCCGGGCAGCTCGTCGATTTCAGGCAACTGGAACGGAAACTCAAAAACAGCCTCGGCGACCGTCTGGCCGGCTGGCTTCTGAAGGCCGCGCCACTGGCACAGTGGGCGCCCGATATGGTGGCCGTGGTGGCGCGCACCTGGGCCATCGGACGCTATGCCGACAGCGTCGGCCGCATCCGCAAACTGGGTTCGGACATGCTGCCCGCACCGATGGCGAAGAACCTGAAGCTTCCGGCCAACCTCTTATGGCACTGGACCGAAGAGGCCTTCGAGCTGGCGCTTCCCGTGCTCGGCAAGATTCACGCCGCAGGCAGCCGGATCAGGCGCGGCTGAAATCGAAGGCAATCACCTCCGACATCTCGGTTTTTCCGAGCAGGCAAAGCATCAGACGGTCGAGTCCCATGGCGATACCGGCACAGTCGGGAAGACTTGCCAGGGACTGCAACAGGCGCTCATCCATGTCCGGCAACTCGCCGCCGCCGGAACGCCGGCGCAGCACATCATCTTCGAAGCGTTGCCGCTGTTCAGCGGCGTCGTTCAATTCATGATAGCCATTGGCCAGCTCGGAGCTGCCGATGTAGATTTCAAACCGCTCAGCGACCGCAACATCGTCCTGACGCAGTTTTGCCAATGCGCATTGCGAAGCCGGAAAATCATGGATGACCGTTAGTTGATGCTCCGGAAATGCAGGCTCGATGACGTGTGTCAGCAACAGGTCGAGCAGGTCGTCCCGGGTGAGGCCGTCCAGAGAAATACGGATGCGCGCTGAGACCGCATCCGCCAATGACGCATCACAGGCCAGCAGCGGGTCAATGCCGATGGCGTCCATGAATAGCTTGCGGTAAGTCGTATGCAACGTCTGCAGCGGCTTTCCGGCTTCGGCGAACAGGCCGAGCAGCAAGGCCGCCGCCTCTTCCGCAAGACGGAGGTGATTCCATCCGACACGATACCACTCCAGCATGCTGAACTCGGGATTATGCCGGCGGCCGAACTCGCCATCGCGGAAAACTTTTCCGATTTCATAGCAATCACCAATGCCGCCCGCGAGCAGGCGCTTGAGGGGAAACTCCGGCGAAGTGCGTAACCAGCGTCTGGCCGATCCACCAGCTGTCGGGCCGCCATAAAACAAATGGAAGGAACGGATGTTGGGGTCGGTGTTGCCCGCCTGCGACAGGATCGGCGTTTCAAGCTCGAGTACGTCGCGGGCATGGAAGAATTCACGGATGTATCGGTAGACCATGGCCCGCTGACGCAGATGCTCATGCGAAGCGGTTGCACGCCAATCAGTCATCCCTGCCACCATCGTTATCGGCCAGGAATGAGAGAAGCATGGCCTCATCCCAGATTTCGAGACCCAGTTCACGTGCCTTCGCCAATTTGCTGCCAGCGGCTTCACCGGCGATGACGATGCCGGTTTTCTTGGAAACGCTTCCCGAGAGCTTTGCCCCCAGCGCTTCGAGTCGGTTGCCGGCCTCATCACGTGACATGGCTGCCAGCCCTCCGGTCAGTACGACGGTTTTTCCGGCAAGGGGACCGTCCTGTGCACGCTGCGGCGGGCCCTCGGGCCAATGCACGCCATTGCCGCGCAGCGCAGCGATGACTTCGCGGTTGTGCGTTTGCGCAAAAAAATGCGCGATACGGTCGGCAACAACCGGACCGATATCCGGCACCTCACGCAGCATGGATTCATCGGCCGCCATGATCGGATCGAGCGCGCCGAAATGACGGGCCAGGGTTTTGGCCGTGCTTTCCCCGACATCCCGGATGCCCAGTGCGAACAGTACGCGCTCAAGAACGGTGGCCCGGCTGGCGTCTATCGCCTGGAGCAGGTTCTCGGCCCACTTGCTGGCGACCCTGCCCGCTTTCACCGTTTCGGGAGTACTGCCGTCGCGCTCCTCGGCACGGCGCTTCATCGCCAGAAAATCATCGAGCCGGAGCGTGTACAGATCGGCGATGGTCTTCACATAACCCAAATCGACCAGATCCTCGATCAGCCGCTCGCCCAGACCATCGATGTCCATCGCCCGGCGCGAAGAGAAATGGATCAGAGCCTGCTTGCTCTGAGCCGGACAAAACAGACCGCCGGTGCAGCGGGAAACGACCTCGCCCTCCTCGCGCTCGATGGCCGAGCCGCAGATTGGACACTGGGCCGGCATGCGCCAGGGGGTGGTTGCGGCCGGCCGGCGGTCCTCAATGACGCGCGCGACTTCCGGAATGACATCGCCGGCACGCCTGACAATCACGGTATCGCCGATGCGGACATCCAAACGCGCGATCTGGTCGGCGTTATGCAGGGTTGCATTGGTGACGACAACGCCGGCGACCTGTACCGGAGCCAGACGCGCTACCGGGGTTATCGCGCCGGTGCGGCCGACCTGGACATCGATGGCTTCAATAACCGTCTGCTGTTCCTGTGCAGGATACTTATGGGCAATAGCCCAGCGCGGCGCACGCGAGACGAACCCCATGGCACGCTGCTGGTCGAATCGGTCGAGTTTATAGACCGCGCCGTCGATGTCGTAACCCAGCGCTTCGCGCTGGGCGCCAAGCCGGTGGTAGAAATCCAGAACCCCGGCGGGTCCGCGGGCGGTGCCGGCCTCAGGACAGACCGGAAGACCGAAATCCCTGACCCATGCCAGCGACTGAGAGTGCGTCTGGATGTCGGCGGGCATGACACTGACCTCACCCAGCCCATAGGCATAGAAAGCCAGCGGGCGCGTCGCCGTGACACGGGGGTCCAACTGGCGAAGCGACCCTGCCGCGCCGTTGCGCGGATTGGCCAAGGTCTTGCCGCCCTCGGCCAGAGCGCGTGCAT
>CAJAPA010000105.1 GCA_903942465.1 uncultured Gammaproteobacteria bacterium | reverse complement strand
TGGTTTTCGGCACGGCGGCTTTGTAATAGCTGACGCCGGCGATCAGATGCAGTGTGCGCAGCGCCGACTGCACGGCCGCGGTACGCACGGCATCCAGCGTGAACGGCGCGCCGGGGAAGGTAATGGTTTCGGAGAACACGCCGCCGGTATCGAAGGCGTAGTCCAGGCGTGCGATGCCGGTGGCGGCATCGAAGGCGCAATCGGTGAAATGGAAGCGGCGCACCGCGTCGCGGTTGAACACATACTCAGACATCGAGAATCACCTCACGCGGCAGGGTGCGCTGATTGTATTGGTTTGCCATCACATAGCCGTAAGCGCCGGCGGTGTCGATCAGCAGCACATCGCCTTCGGCGGTGGCCTTCGGCAGTGTGATGGCGTGTGCCAGCACATCGGTCGACTCGCAGATCGGACCGACCACATCCACGCGCTGCGTGGGCGCCTCGGGTGCCTGACTGAGATTGGCCATGCGGTGTTTGGATTGATACAGCGCCGGACGCATCAGCGCGTTCATGCCGGCATCAAGGCCGACGCGACGCACGCCGAGTTTATCGACCACCTGGCTGACGGTGGCCAGCAGCACACCGGCCTGCGCTACCAGATAGCGGCCGGGCTCCAGCCAGATGGCGTACTGCGGCCATTGCGCGGCATGCTCGGCAAGAGTCGCCGACAGGGCCGCCAGATCGAACTCGGCCTCGCTGTCGGAATACGGCACGGCCAATCCGCCGCCGACATTGATGGCCTTGACCGAACCGATGTCCTCGGCCAATTGCGCCAGTTGCGCAAACAGCTGCGCCCAATGACGGCAGTCACTCACCCCGCTGCCGACATGCGCATGCAGCACGGCGATCTCGGCCTTGATTTTTGCGGCCGCGGCACGGAAGGCCGGCAGATCGGCCAGGGCCAAACCGAACTTGGCGTCTTCGCCGCCAGTACGGACATGGGCATGATGGCCCAGGCCGTAACCCGGGTCGATGCGCAGAACCAGTTTGCGGCCGGTAAACAGTTCCGGCCAATGCTGTAACGGGTACAGGCTGTCAACGGTGATCCATTCGGCCAATTCACGCGCCTCGGCATACTCGGCGCGGGCGGCGAAACTGGGCGTGAACAGCAGACGCTCGGGCGGCAGCCCGGGAAACACCGCTTTGACATGGCGCAGCTCGGCCGCCGACACGCACTCGAATCCGAAACCGCGCATTTCCAGTTCGCGCAGTATTGCCGGATGGGCATTGGCTTTGATGGCATAGAAACGGCGCTCAATCGCACCGATGCCGCACAAGGCATCGGCCTGGCGGCGAACGCTTGGCAGATGATAGACATAGGCCGGCGACTGCGTCGCGGCGATCCGGCACAGCGCGTCGCGCCGCGACTGCCACCAGTGCTCGGGCGGCGCGGCCCGGCCATGGGCGATGTCGCGCCAGCTCGGCCCGAAAATGTCGGACTCGGCGATCGGCATGGCACCGGAATCGATCAGCAGCGCATGCAGGGTCGGCAACAGATCCTGTGCGATGTCTTCATCGACCACGAAGGTCAGGTTCAAATCGTTGGAGCTCTGCGAAATCAAATGCACGCGCTCGCGGCCGAACTCGGCCCAGATGTCGGTGAGCTGGTCGAGCATTGAACGCATGCCGCGGCCGACCAGGGTGACCGCGCTGCAGGGCGTGATGACCTTGACCCGGCAGACCTTGGCCAGATCGGCACAGAGCGCATCGAGCACATTGGAGTTGACCAGATTGTCGGAAGGATCCAGCGATACGGTGACGTTGGTTTCCGAAGTCGAAATCATGTCGACCGACAGGCCGTGCGCTTTGAAGCAGGCGAACAGATCGGCCAGGAAGCCGACCTGCTGCCACATGCCGATGGATTCCATTGACACCAGCACGATGCCGCTGCGGGTGCTGATGGCCTTGACCCCCGGATGCGGCTCGGCACTGCGGCTGATGCAGGTCCCGGCCATCTGCGGACGTTCGGTATCGCGGATCCACAGCGGTACGCCCAGATCACGGCAGGGATGGATGCAGCGCGGATGCAGGACCTTGGCGCCGGTGGTGGCGATTTCCTGCGCCTCCTGGTACTCGAGGCGGCTGAGCAGCCGGGCCTCGGGCACCGCGCGGGGGTTGGCGCTGAACATGCCGGGCACATCGGTCCAGATTTCGACCCGGCGCGCACGCAGCAGTGCACCGAAGTAAGCCGCCGACGTATCCGAGCCGCCACGGCCGAGAATCGCGGTATCACCATCGGGGGCGCGGGCGATGAAGCCTTGGGTAATCGACAACGGGGCATTGCCGGAAAAACGCGAGCGCCAGTCGGCATCGCCCTGATAGTCGCAGGACACCGACAGACGCGCGGCCCAGGCGCTTTGGTTCGGCAGGCCGACCGCGCGCAACCAGTCGCGCGCATCCAGCCAGGCGACCGGCAGGGTTTGCGTCTGCAGATAGGCGACACCGAGCGTGGAGGAGAGCAACTCGCCCTGCGCCAGCACATCTGCCTGCCAGTCGAAAGCGCGGGTCAATCGTCGCGGATCGGCAAACAAGGCATGCAGGGCAGTCAGGCGTTCGGCCAATACCGCCTCGGCATTCAGCCCCAATTCGCGCGCGAAACCCAGATGGCGTTCGCGCAGCCGGTGCTCGAGATCGACCAGAAAGGCGTCGTTGTCGGCACGATCGATGGCGCTTTGCAGTTGGTTGGTGACACCGGACAGTGCGGATACCACCACCAGCACTTTGGCGCTTTCGGCGTCGGCGCGTTCGCGCATCAGGCGCCCGATGGTGTCCCAGCGATGGCGCTGCGACACCGAGGTCCCGCCGAATTTCAGCACGATCCAATCGGAAGCAGGGGCGGATTCGGGCATGGCGGCAGGCAATCGGCATCGAAAGACGGGTCTGTACATGATAAGGCATGACCCATGGCTTGGGTGCCGGATTCCCAACGCCCGGCCTGACGCCCCCGCACAAAAAAGGGCTTGCCAATGTATTAATGCGCTATTACACTATCTGGATGAAAAAACATGCCCTCCCCAAAAAACCGCTGAAAGCCGGCGTCGAATCCCTGGCCCAGGCCTTCAATGGCCTGAAGAACGCCGAACAGATCTATGCCTTCCTGATCGATCTGTGCACACCGGCCGAACTGGAAGCCCTGGCCGACCGCTGGCAGGTGGTCGAACCGCTGACCAAAGGCAAACCCTACCGGCAGATCCACGACGACACCGGCGTCAGTGTCACCACCATCGGGCGTGTAGCCCGCTGCTTGGAGCTGGGCACCGGCGGCTACCAGCTGGCCCTGAAAGGCGGCCGCCGCGGAGCCGGGACATGAACCGCCCAGCCGACCGTCTGCGCATCGCCATGCAGAAATCCGGACGCCTGAGCGATCCGGCCCGAAATCTGCTGAAGCAAGCCGGCTTCCAGTTCCGCAGCGACAAGGACCAACTGTTCTGTTACGGCGAAGACTGCGCCATCGATCTGGTGCTGGTGCGCGATGACGACATCCCGCAACTTATCGCCGAAAACGTCTGCGATCTCGGCATCGTCGGACGCAATGTGCTTCAGGAAAAAGCGCTGGAACTGCTGGGCAGCGTGCACTGCGGCCTGCAGGAGCTGATGCCGCTGGCCTTCGGCGGCTGCCGGCTGTCGCTGGCGGTACCCAACAGCCAGCTCTGGCGCGATGCCGGCGACCTGGACGGCAAACGCATCGCCACCAGCTATCCCGAGCTGCTGGCTGATTTTCTGCAGGCACGCGGCATAAACGCCGACATCGTCGCGCTGAAAGGCTCGGTGGAAATTGCAGTCAAACTCGGCAAAGCCGATGCCATCTGCGATCTGGTCTCGTCCGGCGCCACCTTGGTTGCCAACGGCTTGAAGGAAACCGAAATCATCCTGCAAAGCGAAGCCGTTCTGGCCTGCCAGAACACCCCATTCGGCGACAGCCGCGATGCTTTGCTGGCCAACTTCCTGTCGCGCATCGAAGGGGTGATGAAAGTCCAAGGCAGCAAACTCATCATCTGCCAGACCGGCAAAGGCGATCTGGATTCGGTGCTGAAACTGCTGCCCGATGCGGTCGCGCCGACCATCAGCCCGGTCTGGGGCATGGACGACACCCTCAACATCCAGGCCCTGTGCCAGAGCGCGGTCACCTGGCAGCGCCTGGAGGCGATGAAACTGGCCGGCGCCCGCGGCTTGATGGTGCTGCCGGTGGAGAAACTGCTGGCATGAAACGCGTGGATTGGAAAACACTGACTGAAAAACAACGCACAGCGCTTCTGGCGCGGCCGGCCTCGCTGCGCAGTGACGCCCTGCAAAAGCGTGTGGCCGGCATTCTGAAACGCGTGCAGCGCGAAGGCGATGCCGCGCTGCGCGCCTATGCCGAACAATTCGATGGCGTCACACTCAAGACACTGGCGGTTTCGGCCCGCGAGTTCGCCGCGGCGGAAAAAGCCGTGGACCCGCTGGTGAAAACCGCGATGATGGATGCCGCCGAACGCATCCGACGCTGGCACAAAGCCGGCATGGCCCGCGAGTTCAGCGTAAAAACCGCGCCCGGCGTGCATTGCGGCCGCATTCTGCGCCCGATCCAACGCGTCGGCCTGTACATTCCGGCGGGAAGCGCGCCCTTGCCGTCGAGTGTGTTGATGCTCGGCATTCCCGCGCAGCTGGCCGGATGCCCGGAGGTGGTGCTGTGTTCACCGGCCCAAGCCGATGGCCGTATCGATCCCAGCATTCTGGTGGCGGCCCGGATCTGCGGCATCAGCCGCGTGTTCAAAACCGGTGGTGCCCAGGCGATTGCCGCGATGGCCTTCGGCACGCGCAGCATTCCACGCTGCGATAAGTTATTCGGACCGGGCAATGCCTATGTCGCGACCGCCAAGCAACAGGTGCAGGCTCTGCCCGGTGGTCCGGCCATCGACATGCCGGCCGGTCCTTCCGAAGTCTTGGTCATCGCCGACGCCAGCGCACGCCCGGCGTTTGTGGCCGCCGATCTGTTGGCGCAGGCCGAACACGGCCCGGACTCGCAGGTGCTGTGCGTCAGCGATGATGCCCGCCTGCTCAATCAGGTCCAAAAAGAGTTGGACACCCAGCTGGCAGCGCTTTCACGCCAAGCGATTGCGGGCAAAGCCCTTCAGCATGCGCGTCTGATCCGCACCGCAAATCTGGCGGAAGCCTTCGCCATTTCAAACCGGTATGCGCCCGAGCATCTGATTCTGGCGCTGAATGATGCCGAATCGTATCTGAATCAGGTGCAGACCGCCGGCTCGGTCTTTCTCGGCCACTTCGCCAGCGAAGCTTTGGGCGATTACTGCTCGGGCACCAACCACACCTTGCCGACCGATGGCGCCGCACGCGCCTACAGCGGCGTCAGTGTCGCCAGTTTCCAGTTGGCCATCAGCACCCAACGCGTCAGTCGAAAAGGTCTATTGGCCATCGGCGGCTGCGCCGAAACCCTGGCGGCCTGCGAAGGCTTGGACGCCCATGCGGCGGCGGTGCGCATCCGACGGCAGGCGGCGGCATGAACGTGCTCGATCTGGTGCGCCCGGATCTGCGCGGATTCGGCGGTTACCTCTCGGCGCGCAAGCAGAACAGCGGCGGCGCGATCTGGCTCAATGCCAATGAAGCCGCGCAGCCGCAGGCCTTCGACACGCTTGCGCTCAACCGTTATCCCGAGCCGCAACCCGGCGATCTGCGCCGCGCCATGGCGGAGTACTACGGCGTGGATGACAGCGCCCTGCTGCTCAGCCGCGGCAGCGATGAGGCCATCGATCTGCTCATACGGGCCCTGTGCATTCCGGGTGCGGATCGCATCCTGATTCAATCGCCGACCTTCGGCATGTACGCGGTCTGCGCTCGTCTGCATGCCTGCACGGTCATCGACAGTCCGCTGCAGGAAACCGCGACCGGCTTTGGCTGGAACATCCCGGCCATGATTGCGACAGCGCAACGCGAACGCTGCAAAGTGCTGTTTCTGTGCTCACCGGCCAATCCCACCGGACAATCCCTGCCCGCCGCCGATCTGGAGCTATTGCTGGACGGCCTTGCCGGACAGTGTCTGGTGGTGGTGGACGAAGCCTATGGCGAATACAGCACGCAGAACTCGGCGCTGGCACTGATGCCGCGCTATCCGCATCTGGCGGTGCTGAAAACCCTGTCGAAAGCGCATGCACTGGCCGGTGCGCGCATCGGCGGCGTGATCGCCGATCCGGAACTGATCGGTATTCTGAAAACCTGCCAGGCACCCTACCCGATTGCCAAACCAAGCGCCGCCTTGGCCCTGCAGGCCTTTTCCGAAAAGGCGCTTGCCACCACTCGTGCCGGCATCGCCACATGTCTGAGCGAACGTGATTGTCTGCAAAAACGCCTGCAAGTCTTGCCGATGATCGGACAGGTGTTTAGCTCGGATGCCAATTTCCTGTTGGTGCGTTGCACCGATGCCGATCGGCTGGGTGCGCATCTGCTGGCGCACGGCGTTGTGGTTCGGGCGATGACCCAGTATCCGGCACTACGCGACTGCCTCCGCATCAGCATCGGCACACCGGCGGAAAACGAGCGTCTGCTGGCGGTGCTCGACACCTTTACCGGAGCGACCCATGCGTAAAATCCTGTTCATCGACCGCGATGGCACCTTGATCAAAGAGCCGGATGATTTCCAGATCGATGCGCTGGACAAATTCCAGATGGTCGAGCATGCCATCAGCGCTTTGCTGCAGCTTAAAAACGCCGGTTATCGGTTCGTGATGGTGTCCAATCAGGATGGTCTGGGCACCCTGTCCTTCCCTGAAGAACAGTTCTGGCCGCCGCAGAATCTGCTGCTGCAGATCCTGTCCTCGCAGGGCCTCGTGTTCGACGACATTCTGATCGACCGCAGTTTTGCGCATGAACATGCCCTGACCCGCAAGCCCGGCATCGGCCTGCTGGTGGACTATCTGAAAGATCCCGACGTGCTGTGGGAACAGTCGGCGGTCATCGGCGATCGCGAGACCGATCTGCAGCTGGCCCGCAATCTGGGCTGCCGCGGCTTCCGGCTGGAGGACGGCCTGTGCGCTTGGCCGGATATCGTGGCCGAACTGCTGGCCACGCCGCGCTCCGCCAGCATCACCCGGCGCACCAAGGAAACCGACATCCGCGTCGCGGTCAATCTGGATGCGCAGGCACCGGTGCAGATCGCCACCGGCATCGGCTTTTTCGATCACATGCTCGATCAACTCGGCAAGCACGGTGGCTTTTCCCTGCAGCTGTCCTGTACCGGCGATACCCACATCGATGAGCACCATACCGTGGAAGACTGCGCCATCGCGCTCGGTCAGGCGCTCAAGCGCGCGCTCGGCGACAAGTTCGGCATCGGCCGCTATGGATTCAGCTTGCCGATGGACGAAGCCGCCGCCTCGGTCAGCCTCGACATCAGTAACCGTGGCCTGCTCAAATTCGACGGCACGTTTCCGCGTGAGCAGGTCGGCACCCTGCCGACCGAACTGGTCCCGCATTTTTTCCAGTCCCTGAGCGAAGCGGCCGGCTTCACCGTGCACATGACAGTCACCGGCGACAACACCCACCACATGATCGAAGCCTGCTTCAAGGCCTTCGCGCGCACCTTGCGTCAGGCCATCGCGCGCACCGACAGCGTGCTGCCCAGCACCAAGGGCGCACTGTGAAGTGCGATGTGGTGCTGCTCGATACCGGCGGCAGCAATTTCACCTCCTTGCAGGCGGCGATAGAGCGTCTGGGCGCACGCTGCCTGCATAGCCGGGATCCGGAACAGATCCGTGCCGCCACGCACGTGCTGCTGCCCGGGGTGGGATCAGCCGGCGCCGCCATGCAGGCCATCGCCGCACAGAATCTGGCACCGCTGATCCGTAGCCTGAGTCAACCGGTCTTGGGTATTTGCCTGGGCATGCAGATTCTGTTCGGCCACAGCGATGAATCCGAGGTGGACACCCTCGGTTTGATTCCCGGTCGCGTACGCCGCCTGCCGGCCGCACACGGCATCCGCATTCCGCACATGGGTTGGAATGCCATCACGGCGGTGCGGGACGATCCGTTGCTGTCCGGCGTCAACGGCCAGGATTTTTATTTCGTGCACACCTACGCCGCCGACGATTCCGATGCCACCCTGGCGCGCTGCACGCACGGACAGGCGTTTCCGGCGGTGGTGCGTTCGGGAAATTTTTACGGCGTGCAGTTCCACCCGGAACGCTCGGGCCCGCAAGGCAGCCGTTTGTTGGCGAATTTTCTGGGCATCACGGCATGATCACCCTCATTCCCGCCATTGATGTCCGTGACGGCCGCGTAGTGCGTCTGAAGCAGGGCGATTACGCGCAGCAGACCACTTACCC
>CAJAPA010000104.1 GCA_903942465.1 uncultured Gammaproteobacteria bacterium | reverse complement strand
CTTCAATACGCCAGGCCCCGAACTCGAAAACCTCCCCGGTATGCGGTATCCGGCCGAAGTGCGCGATGACCATGCCGGCGACCGTGGTGAAATCATTATCGTCCTCGCCGGGAAGCGCCTGCACATTCAGCAGTTCACGCAACTCTTCCGCGGCCAGACGGCCGTCAATCAGCCAGCTGCCGTCCGCGCGTTCGACGATCAGCGCTTCGTCATCGGTATCTTCCATGCTCTGGATACGTCCGAGCACGGCACCGATCAGGTCATTGACGGTGACCATGCCGAGGATGTCGCCGTATTCATCCACCACCAAGGCCAGGGTCTGCTGTTCTTCGCGGAAGATTTCCAGCAGACGAAGGGCATTGGTGGATTCGGACACGAACAGGGCAGGGCGCAGTACCCCGAACAACTCCTTGTTGCTGCGCGCTTCGCGGCCGACCAGGGTCTTCGATTCCAGCACGCCCAGCACATTGCTGTCATCCTTATCGAATACCGGATAACGGCTGTAAGGATGTTCGCGCAAGGTGGCTTGGTTTTCTTCCAGACTGGCATCGGCATCCAGCCAGATGATCAGGGTGCGCGGGGTCATCAGTGATTCGGCAGTGCGGTCGCCCAGGCGCAACACACGGTTGAGCATGTTGCGTTCATCGGCGTCGATCATGCCCTGTTCGTGGCTTTCCGCCACGAGATGGCGGATTTCCTCATCGGTGACTTTATCTTCAGCGCGGTTGTCCAGCCCCAGCATTCGCATCAGGAAGCGGGTGCTGCCGGCCAAAACGACCACGGCTGGCCGCGCGATGGTGGCCAAAATCCGCATCGGGATGGCGACCATGACCGCGACCTTCTCCGAATGCAGGGTGCCAAGGCGCTTGGGCAACAGTTCGCCAAGCACGACGGAAACGTAGAGGATGCCGCCGAAGCTCAGGGCGTAGGCAATGTAATCGGAATAGGGACCGAGCACCGGGATGTGGGCAAGCGCGGGTTGAATCCTTTCGGCCAGTGATTCACCGCCGAAATAACCGGTCAACAGCCCAAGCAAGGTTATCCAGACTTGAACTGCAGACAGGAAGCTTTCCGGATGCTCCGACAGCTCCAGGGCCGCGCGCGCGCGCTTGGATTCCTGCGCCAGCTGTTTCAGGCGCGACTTGCGGGAGGTCACCACGGCCATTTCCGAAAGGGCAAAAAAGCCGTTCAGCAGGACCAGCAGGATGACGATGGCGATTTCAAACATGGATATCTGACGATTCCGGATGCAGGAGATAGCATACCTTATGGCGCTTCGGCACGCCTTCGGAATATTACAAAACTGTAATATTCGGTCACTTTTGCCCTACAATAACGCTTGGTTAACCCCCCGTTCAGGAGTGCCTTTATGTTTTCCTTGCAAACCATTTTTGGCAAAGGCGACAAATTCTATGGATTGCTGGAGGCCAGTGCTTCCGCGGCCCGGGAAAGCACGCATGCCCTCGGCGAGTTGTTGGCCACCCCGGCAGCCCAGCGTTCCTTGGAAAAATTCAAGCTGGCCCGGAAGCGTGAAAAGGATTTGGCTGCCCAAATCAGCCATGAGTTGGTCAATACCTTCGTGACCGCCCTTGAACGCGAGGACATCGAGGAACTGTCGAACGTGCTGTACAAGATTCCCAAGGTCATTGAAAAATTCGCCGAGCGCTTTATGCTGGCCTCCCACCGATTGGGCGATGTTGACTTCATTCCGCGTGCCAAGATGCTCGAACAGAGCTGCGAGGTACTGGAAGAAATGGTCGGTCAGCTGCGCAAAGGCATGAACATCGAAACCAGCAAGGCCCTGAACGACCGGATGCAGGCCATCGAGGCCGAGGCTGACCGTCTGATATTGGAGCTTTACCGGGACACCTACCAGAATGAAACCGATCCGATGCGCTATATGATTCTCAAGGACCTGTTCGAAATGCTGGAGAAGGCCATCGACCGTTGCCGCGATGCCGGTAACGTCGTGCACCACATCATTCTGAAGAACTCCTGAGGACGTCGCAATGGACTTCGCACTGGTGCTACTGCTGCTGGTGATCATGACGGCATTGGTGTTCGAGTTCATCAACGGCTTCCATGACACCGCCAACTCGATCGCCACGGTGGTTGCGACCAAAGTGCTGAACCCCACGCAGGCGGTCGCGCTGGCAGCGGTGATGAACCTGATCGGCGCTCTGGCGGGCACGGCCGTGGCCAAGACGATTTCCTCCGGCCTGATCGATACCGATGTGGTGAATGTCAGCTCGCAGGTACTGATTTGTGCCCTGACCGGCGGCATCATCTGGAATCTGATCACCTGGTGGCGTGGCCTACCTTCTTCGTCCAGCCACGCCCTGATTGGCGGGCTGTGCGGCGCCGCTCTGGCCGCCTCGAACAACAATTGGCATTCTCTGGTTTGGTCGGATCTTGGCGAGAATTGGACCAAAAACGCCGGTCTGTTGTGGAAAGTGGTCATCCCCATGATTACTTCGCCGATGGCCGGCTTCCTGCTCGGCATGCTGTTGATGGGGCTGTTGATGGGGGTCATCAGCTCGATGAACTCAGCGGGCGGCTGGATGGCACGGATTTCCCGCCCGCGTTGGGTCAACGCGGTATTCGGTAAGGCCCAGATTGCCAGCGCCGCCTACATGGGCTTTGCCCACGGCACCAATGATGCCCAGAAAACCATGGGCATCATCGCGCTCGCCATTTTCGGTGCGCAGACCTCCGGAACACTGGACAATCTTCCGGATTGGTTGGCTTTCCTGCACCCGGGCGGTGGCGAAAAAGATATCGACACCTGGATTATTGTGACTTGCGCTTTGGTTATGGCCGCAGGAACCGCCATGGGCGGCTGGCGCATCATCAAGACGCTGGGCCATAAAATGGTCAAATTGCATCCGATTAATGGTTTTGCCGCCGAAACCAGCTCCGCGACCATCCTGACCGTTGCTGCCCACTTCGGCATGCCGGTATCCACCACGCACAGCATCTCGACCGCCATCATGGGCGTCGGATTCGCCAAGAATCCACGCGCACTGAAAATTTCAGTGATTGAGCGCATCATCTGGGCCTGGATCCTGACCATTCCGGCCGCCGGCGGGATCGCCTATGGTCTAGTCCGTCTGCTCGTGCATTACGGTGTCGGGATCTAAGCAGGAACGTATTCACGCGGTCATTCGCGCCCTGCCAGCCGGCAGCGTGTGTTCCTACGGCGCCGTCGCGGCCAAAGCCGGACTGCCCGGATGCGCACGATTGGTGGCTCGGGTGCTTTCCCAGTCCGATACTCCTGATTTGCCCTGGCACCGGGTGCTGCGTGCTTCCGGTCAGATTGCGTTCCCTAAGGACTCGCCGATGTTCATCGAACAGTCGCAGCGACTGCGTGCCGAGGGCATCCGGGTCGAGGCGGGGCGGGTGAAAATGCCCAAACACGGGCTCGATCTGGATGCCTTGCTGTGGGCGCCTGATTGAGCCAATCGGGTATCATGACGCATCCCCTTTGAAGAGCCGGCCATGCATTTACCGAAAGTGACCCGCAATCTGCTATGGATCATAGCCCTGGTCTATCTGGCGCAGCAGTTCCTCGGTGATGCCCTGATGCCGTTCATGCTCTGGCCCTTGCAGGATGTTTTCGTCGGCACCGGCAGCGATGGCCTGCCGGTCAGCATGGGCTTCCAGCTCTGGCAACTACTGACCTATGGTTTCATGCATGATCCGAGCGGATTTGGCCATCTGTTCTTCAACGGTATCGCGCTGTACCAGTTCGGCGCGCGATTAGAGGAAGTTTGGGGCGGACGCCGCTATTTGACGTTCTTTCTGGTCTGTGTAGCCGGCGCCGGTATTTGCCAACTGGCGTTCATGGCCTGGATGCCGGAAACGGCAGGTCCCACCATCGGCGCCTCCGGCGGGATATATGGTCTTCTTATGGCTTACGCCATGCTGTTTCCGCGCGAGCGCGTGATGTTGCTGATTCCGCCGATTCCGATGTCGGCACGCACACTGGTCATCGTTTTCGGTGCGCTGTCACTGCTGATGGGTGTGACCGGTACGGCCGGCGGCATTGCCCATTTCGCCCATCTGGGCGGCATGCTGTTCGGCTGGTTGCTGATTCGCTACTGGCGGGGGCAGGCCCCGTTTACCCGCAAACGCAAAGGCCCTTGGGGCGTTTAACGGTTCTTTTTACCGAACAGGGCAAATTCGGCCCCGACCACCAACCGCAGGGCTTCCAGTTTTCCTGAATCCGCTTCGGCGGCTTGCTGCAGACTGCTTTCCAGCAACATTGGATAGATCTGATTCATGCTGCGTATGAACGGTTTCAGGTCGATGAGGCTGTCACGTGAGCGGAATACGGCCTGCTCGCTCGGGGTGAATGCCGGCAAATGGTTGCCGCGTGCATCGAGTGCCATCAAGCTCACGGATCCATCAGCCGATCGGAATACGGTCTCCAGCACGGCACTGCGTGCGGGCAGAGTGTCATCAATCAGGAATCCGGCACTGCCGGCACGGCTTTGCAGGAATCGTTCCAGCGCCGCCTGCATGAGCGGGTGGCCGCCATGGATGGAATGTCCTTCGCCGATGTTTTCATCGTTGCCGAATCGGCAGGGCGTGCTTTTGTCGAATCCGGGCTCAAGTTCCGAAGCTTCGGCATCGAGCAGAAAGACATGTTCCGAGACCGGGGTGAACCGGCAGCCGTAGTGGCCGAGCAGCGCCATGGCGAACAGCTCGAAGTGCTCCTGGTCCAGAAGCCCGGCCTGCAGGGCGCGCCGGCGCAGTTCAAAGAGAAAGGCGGCATCGTACTGGCCGACCAGCAGGCGCAGTGTAGCCGGAAGATGCTGCTGTTCGGGATCGATGCTGCCTTCATGCAGAATTTCCGCGCCGCAGCGGTAGCTCAGTGTGCCGCCAGCATCTTCGGTCAGCGCATCCACCGTGCGCGCAGAACCATCCATGAACAGGCAGTCGCCGGGCTCGAAACGCACGCGCAACAGTGGCGACGAGGCATGGGTGAAATGCTTGAGTTCGCCGCAACCGGTAAAGATGATGTCGGATTGCCGGGCGTCTGCCCTGAGAATCGTCCCCAGTCCCAATTCGGGTTCGGCACTCGAGATCCAGCGTTGTCCGGGCATGATATTCGGCATCGGCGCATTGTACTGGCTCTGCCGCCGCGGCGCAAAGAAAAACCCCGCCGAAGCGGGGTTTTTCCGGAAAGCAAACAGCGATTACCAGATGGAAACTTTCTTGTCGGCCGGACGCACCATGGCATCGCCTGCTTTGCAGCTGAATGCCGCAGCGAAGCTGTCCATGTTCGACGGCGCACCGATGGCACGGAAGTTCGCCGGCGCGTGCGGATCGGTATTCAGACGCACTTTGAGTTCATCCGGCGTGAAATTGCGGCGCCAGACCGTGGCCCAGTTCATGAAGAAACGCTGGTCCTGGCTGAAGCCGTCAATGGCCGCCACTTTCTTGTTGGCCAGCTCCAGCTGCAGGGCATCATAGGCGACTTTCAGTCCGCCGACATCGGCGATGTTCTCGCCCAGCGTGAGCTGGCCTTTGACATGCAGGTTGTCGATGGCCACGTAATCATCGAACTGGGCGACCAGCTTGCCGGTACGGGCTTGGAAGTTCTTCAGGTCGGCTTCGGTCCACCAATTGACGTTGTTGCCGTTCTTATCGAACTGGCTGCCCTGATCGTCGTAGCCGTGCAGCATTTCATGGCCGATGACCGCGCCTATGCCGCCATAGTTGATGGCCGGATCGGCTTTTGGATCAAAAAACGGCGGTTGCAGGATGGCGGCCGGGAACACAATTTCGTTCTTGGTCGGGTTGTAATAGGCGTTGACCGTCTGCGGCGTCATGCCCCATTCGGTGCGGTCGGCCGGTTTGCCTATTTTGCCCATCTGGTAAGCGTTTTCGAAGGATTGCGCGGCAAGCACGTTTTCGAGATAGCTCTTGCTGCGGTCGATTTTCAGGCCACTGTAATCACGCCATTTATCCGGGTAACCGATTTTCGGGTCGAAGGTCGCCCATTTGGCCAGGGCCTTTTCCTTGGTTTCGGCACTCATCCATTCCAGATTTTCAAGACGGGTTTTCAGCGCTTTGCTGAGGTTGCCGACCAGTTCCTGCATTTGCTTTTTCGAGGATTCCGGGAAGGTTTCTTCCACATAGACCTGACCAAGTGCTTCACCCATGGTGCCATTGACGGTATCGAGCACGCGCTTCCAGCGCGGCTTCTGTTCCTTCTGGCCGCGCAGGGCGGTACGGTAGAACGCGAAGTTTTCATTGCTCAGCGCGTCGGACAGGTAGGGTGCGGCGCCGGACAGGGTCTGGTAACGCAGATAGGCCTGCCAATCGGCGGTCGGAACGTCGGCAATCATGCGGTCCATTTCCGCGAAGAACGTCGGCTGAGACAGCGAGAAGCCTTTGACATCACCGAGGCCCTGAGCCTTGAAGAAGGCGCTCCAGGAGAAGTTCGGGGAGGCCTTGTCAGCTTCAGCCATGCTCACGAAGTGGTACTGGTTGGCCGGATCGCGCGATTCAATCGGCGACAGCGAGGCTTTGGCCAGACGGGTTTCAAAGGCCAGCACGGTGGCGGCCTGCGTCTTCGCGGCGGCAGCATCGACGCCGCCCAGAATCAGCATGCGCTCGACATGGGCCAGGAAGGCATCACGCTTGTCCTGGTACTGCGGTTCCAGATAGTAGGCTTTTTCCGGCAAGGACAGACCGCCCTCGAAGGCATAGGCGATCACGTTCTTGGCGTCCTTGAAGTCCTCGTAGGGACCGAACGAAAATACCGATTGATTGCCTTTGGCATAACTGGCGCGCAGGTATCCGGCCAGCGCGGCACCATCTTTGATGGCATCGATTTCAGCCAGCAGCGGCTTTACCGGAGCCACGCCGTCGGCGTTGAGCTTGGCTTCATCGTTGCCCAGCGCGTAGATGTCGCCGAGTTTTTGTTCAACGGTGCCGTCCGAGGCTTTGGCGGCGGCTGCGGCTTCCACGATTTGTTTCTGAACGGCCAACGAATATTCGCCGAGCATTTCGAAGCTACCCCAGGAGGTTTTGTCAGAGGGAACCGGATTGGCGGCCAGCCACTTTCCATTGACGAACTGGTTGAGGTCGGTACAGGCGGATACAGTGCTGTCGAGATCGGCTACGGCAAAGGCCGGCAGTTTCGGCAGTTTGCTCATGTCGATGCTCAGCGCGTCGGCGGCGGGCTGCTCTTTTTTGCAGGCAGACAGGCTAAGCGCGACCGCAACGCTCAAGGACAGCAGTTTCAAGGACTTGTTCATGAAAACTCCACAAATAGGGCGGGGATAGGCAAAAATGCACTCCGAGCATACGCTTTTTGAGCGGGTGCCGCGATAGGTCTAAAGTCATGTACGGGCTTGCCAGAGTTGGCGATGGTCTGTTAGTCTAGCGTTGAATTGGTACAGGACTCCCATGCGTATGACGCCCCGTCTCCTGGCCTCTGTGGTTGCATCAAGCAACCACGGTAGCCCGTATACATCGTTATTCTTCTTCCGACTCCACGCATGGGGTTCTGGCGCGCAATTTTCCGCCTTGAATCTACCCCCTTGGAGCTCCCATGAAAATCCTCGCTTGTGACGGCATCCATGCCGATGGCCTGACCCTGTTCAAAGAAGCCGGTTTCACCGTTGAAACCAGCGATCCGATCAAAGATCCGGCCGTTCTGGCCGATAAACTCAAAGAATTCGACGGCATCATGGTGCGTTCAGCAACATTGATCAGTGCCGAATCCCTGGCGAAAGCAACGCATCTGAAAGTCATCGGCCGTGCCGGTGCAGGTGTCGATACCATTGATGTCGAGGCCGCCACCGCCCGCGGCATCGCGGTGATGAACGCCCCGGATGGCAATACCCTCGCTGCCGCCGAGCATGCGGTTTCCCTGCTGTTTTCGATGGCGCGCCATGTGCCGAGAGCCGATGCCGGGATGAAAGCCGGGGAATGGCCGAAAAACGGCCTGACCGGATTCGAACTGGAAGGCAAGCGCCTGGGCGTCATCGGACTGGGCCGCATCGGGGCGACCGTGGCCCGTAAAGCTGCCGGCATCGGCATGGAAGTGGCAGCGTATGATCCGTTCCTGCCGGCGTCAGCCTCCGGCCGCATGAGCGTGCCGATGAAGACGCTCGATGAACTGCTGGCCTGGGCCGACATCATCACCCTGCATATTCCGCGCACCAAGGAAACCACCAACATCATCGGCGAAGAACAGATGCGCAAGATGCGCAAAGGCGCCTACCTGATCAATGCCGCGCGCGGCGGTTTGGTCGATGAAGAGGCCCTGATCACCGTGCTGGACGACGGCCATCTCGCCGGGGCCGCGCTCGATACCTTCGTGACCGAGCCCTTGCAGAAGGATTCGCCGCTGCGTGCCCATCCGAAACTGATTCTGACTCCGCATCTGGGAGCATCGACCTCGGAAGCACAGCAGGCGGTCAGCACCATTCTCGCACGGCAGATGATCGATTTCCTGAAAACCGGCGCCGTTGCCGGCTGCGTCAATCTGCCGCCGCTCAGCGCCGAAGCCGCCAAGGAAGTCGGCCCGTGGATGCCGCTGATGACCGAACTGGGCAAGCTGGCCAATCGTCTGGTGCCGGCGGCAAGCAGTCTGCATATCACTTACGCCGGACGCACTGAGGCGCTGGATACCCGGCCACTCAGCCGACTTCTGGTGGCCGCCATGCTGGGGACGGCTTCCGGGCGGGTGACGCCGGTCAATGCGCTGAGTGAAGCTGCCGCGCGCGGTCTGAAAGTCTCGGAGACTCTCGGCGGCGACGGCGATGGTTTCGACCGTCTGCTGCGCATCGAAGTCGCCGGCGAACAGGGCCGCCGCATCATCGAAGCCACCTTGCACCGCGGTCCGCGCGTGGTCCGTCTGGATGGCGTCGAACTCGACTTCGATCCGGGCGCGCATATTCTGCTGATGAAGAACGAAGACCGCCCCGGCGTCATCGGCCTGCTGGGTTCGAATCTGGGCGCAGCCGGCATCAACATCATCAATTTCTCGCTCGGTGCCACCGGCGATGGCCATGCCATTGCCGCCATCACCGTTGACCGCGAAGTGTCGCAGGCGCAAGTGGCCGGTTTACGCACCATCCCGGGCATCGTGTCCCTGGAAATGTTCTGAGGCGGCCCGGATGAAAATTATTCTAGCCCGCCATGGCGAAACCCCTTGGAATGCCGCGGGCCGTTATCAGGGTCAAATCGATATTCCGCTTTCGGAAACCGGCGAAGCCCAGGCTGCCAAGCTCGGCGATCGGCTACGTGACGTGACCATTACCCGGGCTGTAAGTTCGCAACTTGCCCGTGCCCGCAGTACCGCTGAAGCGGCGCTTGGTGAAAACCGCAAACATATCCTGCGCATCGATCCGCGCCTGCAGGAGATTGCCCATGGCGACTGGGAAGGGTTGCTGGCCCAGGAGATCGCCGAGCGCGACCCGGTCACCTTCCAGGCCTGGCGGGATGCGCCGCAGACCGTGCAGATGCCGCAGGGCGAGAATCTACAGCAGGTGCTGGACCGCGCCTGGGAAGGCCTTGCCGCCGCCTGCGAGGGTCTCGGTGCGGACGACACGCTGCTGATCGTCGCGCACGACGCGGTCAACCGCGTTCTGCTGTGCCGTATTCTCGGTCTGGGCCTTGACCGCCTTTGGTCGTTCCGGCAGGCGCCGACCACGCTCAATCTGCTGGAAGGCGATGATGTGGACAATCTGGCCGTGGTGCGCTTGAATGACTGCCAACACCATACGCCCCTGTTCGGCGAGGCCCTGCACCGCGCACTGTAATGAAACGCACGCTTGATCAATGGCTGCACTATCAGCTCGGCACCCATCCGCAGGCCATCGCGATGGGTCTGGAGCGTGTGCGTGCCGTAGCGGAACGCCTGGAGCTGCTCCAGCTGCCGTGCCCGGTCATCACCGTGGGCGGCACTAACGGCAAGGGATCGACGGTGGCCTATATCGAAGCGATTGCACGGGCTTCGGGATACCGGACCGGAGCCTTCACCTCGCCGCATCTGCTGCGCTACAACGAGCGGATCCGCATCGATGGCACGGAGGTCTCCGATGCCGATCTTGTGCAGGCCTTCGAAGCCATCGAAGCCGCCAGGGCGGACATTGCGTTGACCTATTTCGAATTCGGCACTTTGGCGGCGCTTTATCTGTTTGCCCGTGCCGGATTGGATCTGGCCATCCTTGAAGTCGGTTTGGGTGGCCGTTTGGATGCGGTCAACATCATCGATGCCGATATCGCAGTCATCACCACCGTGGATCTCGATCATCAGGCTTATCTCGGCAATGACCGTGAGGCCATCGGTTTCGAGAAGGCCGGAATCATGCGCCCCGGTCGCCCCTGCATTTTGGGCGAGAAGGATCCGCCATCTTCCGTGCTGCGTTTCGCCTATGAACACGGTGTTTACTGCATCCGCGCCTACAGTGACTATCTGATCGATCATCTCGATTCACATTGGGTCTGGCGCGAGCCCGGCTTCAGTCTGGATCTGCCGTATCCGCAGCTGAAGGCGCCGGCACAGATCCAGAACGCCGCCTGCGCCATTGCAGCCTTGCGCGCCTCCAGCTTGACCCTTGCCGACACGGCCTGGGCAACGGGCGTGGCGGCGACCGCGGTGACCGGCCGCTTGCAGCGCTGGCGGACCGATCCGGAAGTCATTCTGGATGTCGCCCATAATCCGCAGTCGGTGGCGCAATTGGTGGCGTGGCTGAAGGTTGACCCGAAACCGACCTTGGCGGTATTCAGCGCCCTGAAGGACAAGGACATTGCCGGGATGCTGGCCCAGCTCGCGCCGTTGATCGGGTTCTGGCATGTCGGTGTCATGGCCGAACCGGCGGAACGGGCCTTATCGGCAGAAGACTGGCAGGAGCAGCTTTCGGCGGCATTGACGCCTGCGGATTACCGCATTCACCCCGATGTCGCCACCGCCTATGCCGCCGCACTGGCCGACAGCCGTGGCCGGCGCATCCTGGTTTTCGGCTCATTTCATACGCTCGAGGCAGTGATGCGTCTCCCGCAGCCGGAGGCAGTCGGAGTATAATTGACGCTTCCACCGGAGGTTCACATGGAAGCACCGTTGAAACAACGCCTGATCGGCGCCGTCGTTCTGGCGGCACTCGCACTCATCTTCGTTCCGATGCTGCTCCGAAGCCCCGATGTGCGTGATCCGGACAGTGCCGATGTTTCCCTGAATATTCCCGACGAGCCCGATGCCGACGGCATCAAGACCATCGACATTCCGCTCGATCAGCCTGCGGCTGCAAGTCCGGCTGAGTTGCCTGAATTGCCCGAGCCGGAACCGATTTCGGTCGCCGATGATGCCGCCGTAGCGGCCGGTCTCTACGCCGTGGTGATCACGGCGGCGGACGAGACCCAGGCCAAAGCCATTGCCGAAGGCCTGAAAGCCCAGAAGCTGGTGCCGCTCATCCAGAGCAATGGCCAGCGATTCCGGATTCGAATCGGCCCCTATGACAGCCGTGATCTGGCCGAGGCCGCCCGTCTGCGTAGCACGGCGGTGGTTTCCGGTGGCACGGTGGTGGCCATGGATGCCGTAGCTCCTGGCCAAACCGGTTCCGCATCCCTACCGGTGCAGTCCGCTGCGCCCGCCCCCGCACCGGCCAAAACAGCCGATGCCGCGGTGGCAAGCGCTCCGGTTGCGGCCGTGACCAAACCCGTAAGCGTGCCGCCACCGACCAAGACCGCGGCGAAGCCGGAGCCTTCCAGTGACGCCAAAGGCTTCGCCGTACAGATCGGTGCGCCGGCCAGCGAACAGGCTGCCCAGTCACTGCGTGACAAGGCGCGTGCAGCCGGATTCACCAGTTATATCCAGCCGGTCGAAACCGAAACCGGTCGGCGTTACCGTGTCCGCATCGGTCCGGAGCACAGCCGCGAGGCGGCGACAGCCCTGTTGGCAGCGGTGAAGCAGAAAACCGGTATCGACGGCATTGTGGTCAAGCATCCCTAAAAAGGCTTTTTATGTGCGGAATACTCGGAATCGTCGGTACCACGGATGTTGCCGCGGCACTTTATGACGGACTCACGGTGCTGCAACACCGCGGACAGGACGCCGCCGGCATCGCCACCGTGTCCGGACAACGCATCAATCTGCACAAGGGAAACGGTCTGGTCAGTGATGTCTTCGGGCCGCAACAGATGGCCCGTCTGCGCGGACATGTCGGCATCGGTCATTGCCGGTATCCGACTGCCGGCTCGTCCGGCAGCGATGAAGCCCAGCCGTTCTATGCCAATGCGCCGTTCGGTCTGTCGCTGGCGCACAACGGCAATCTGACCAATACCGAAACCCTGCGCCGGGAAGTTTCCGAGCAGGATCACCGGCACATCAATACCCAGTCCGATTCCGAAGTGTTGTTGAACGTGCTGGCCCATGAATTGCTGGAGCAGGGGGCGTTGAATCCCCAATCCGCACTGAAAGCGGTCGAGGGCGTGCACCGCCGGGTTTCCGGCGGGTATTCCGTGGTGGCGACGGTCATGGGTCTGGGGCTGCTGGCCTTCCGTGATCCGAACGGGATCCGGCCCCTGGTGCTGGGCAAACGCGAAACCCTGCTGACCGATGAATACGCGGTCGCCTCCGAATCAGTCGCGCTCGATATCCTGGGCTTCACCCGTTTGCGCGATATCGCCCCCGGCGAGGCCGTGGTCATCACCGATGACGGCAAGCTGTTCACGCATCAGGCGGCACCCGGGCGGAAACACACGCCCTGCATTTTTGAATTCGTATATTTCGCCCGTCCCGATTCGATGATGGATGACATCTCCGTGCACAAGGCGCGCATGCGTATGGGCGTCAAACTCGGCGAAAAAATCCTGCGTCTGCGGCCGGATCATGACATCGATACCGTCATTCCGATTCCGGACACCTCACGCGACGCCGCGCTGGAAATCGCCAGCCTCCTGG
Source organism: uncultured Gammaproteobacteria bacterium (assembly GCA_903942465.1). Taxonomy (GTDB): domain Bacteria; phylum Pseudomonadota; class Gammaproteobacteria; order Xanthomonadales; family Xanthomonadaceae; genus Arenimonas. Next base: position 24,422 of record CAJAPA010000104.1, on the reverse strand, counting down.
GCGTGAAATACCGCGAGGGCTTCATCAAGAACCGCTACATCGGGCGCACCTTCATCATGCCCGGACAGAGCCAGCGCGTGCAGTCGGTCAAGCGCAAGCTCAATCCGATTCCGCTCGAGTTCAAGGACCGGGTGGTGCTGCTGGTCGATGACTCGATCGTGCGCGGCACGACCTCGCAGCAGATCGTGCAGATGGCGCGTGAAGCCGGTGCCCGCAAGGTCTATCTGGCTTCAGCCGCGCCGCCGGTCCGTTTCCCGAACGTTTACGGCATCGACATGCCGGCTGCCTCGGAGCTGGTCGCGCACGGCCGCACCGAAGCCGAGATCCAGCAGCTGCTGGGCTGCGACTGGCTGATCTACCAGGATATCGCCGATCTGGAAGACGCCGTTTCCGGACCGAAACGCAAAGTGGCGGATTTCGATTCATCCTGCTTCACCGGGGAATACATCACCGGTATCGAGCCCGGCTATTTCGAGAAGCTGGAGCAGGCGCGCAGCGACGCCGCGAAAGCAAAATCCGTCTAACTCGCATGGCGAGCGATCTTCGCCTTTTAGCCCGCCTTGTGTTGATGGCGGATTCGGTAGAGGCCAAGCTGGCGGCGGTGGATGCCTTGGCCGCAGCGGCAGAGTCCGGTTTCGGTATCGACGTTTCCGCGCAAGGAGAGGACGTGGCAAGACCCGGGCGTCCCGAGCGGCCGGCACTGGTTCCGCCGAAATCGCTGCCCAAGCGCAGCCTGCTGCAGGTGGAGGGCCGCGCCGCGCTGCTGCATGCCATTGCCCATATCGAATTCAACGCCATTGATCTGGCCTGCGATGCGGTGCAGCGCTTTCCGGATATGCCTGCCGGGTTTTACACGGACTGGATCAGTGTGGCCACCGACGAAGCGCGGCATTTCCGGCTGTTGCAGAACCGTCTTGCCGGCATGGGCTATGCCTATGGCGACTTTACGGCCCATGACGGGCTCTGGGAGATGGCGCTGCGGACCCGTGATGACTGTCTGGCACGCATGGCGCTGGTGCCGCGCGTGCTTGAGGCGCGCGGATTGGACGTGACGCCGGGCATGATTGCGAAATTCGACCAGACCGGCGATGGCGATTCGGTGGCGGTGCTGGAAATCATTTTGCGTGAGGAGGTGGGCCATGTTGCCATCGGCACGCAGTGGTTCAACTTCTGCTGCCAGGCGCGCGGCTGTGATCCGGAAATCACCTTTCTCGATCTGTTGCAGGGTGTCGGCCGCGGTGCTTTGCGCGGGCCTTACAATGCCGAAGCACGCCGGCTCGCCGGATTCACGCCCGACGAAATGCGTGGCATCACGGCGCTGGCGAATAATGCAGTTTGAGGCTGTTGCCCGCTGCCGCGAGGTGTGAGCTCTGGGTGTACCAATCGCCCAGCACGATCCGTTCAGCCGGCAAGCCGTCGAGTTCAAGCGCATGCCGTGCCGGACGGTGGGTATGGCCGTGAATCATCCGCTTGACGCCGTAGTGGCGCATTGTACCCATAACCGCATCCGGTGAGACATCGGTGATGCTTTCGAGTTGTTGGGTATCTTTCAGTCCCTGCTGCCGGCTTTGACTGGCCTGCCGCGCCTGTTCGGCGAATGCGCGCCGTGCCGAAAGAGGCTGTGACAGGAAATGCTGTTGCCAAACCGGATCACGGACCTGATTGCGGAAAGCGAGATACTCGCGGTCCTCGGTGCACAGCAGATCGCCATGCATCAGCAGGGCGGGTTCACCGGCACAGGAAATGACGGCATAGTCGGGCAGTAGCTGGGCTCCGATGCGTTCGGCGAAGACCGGGCCGAGCAGGAAGTCGCGGTTGCCACGCTGCACGAAAATCCGGGTGCCGCTGGCGCTGCAGGCGGCGAGGGCCTGCTGCGTCTGCAGCGCGAGTTCGCTGTCCTCGTCATCGCCGATCCAGGCTTCATGAAGATCGCCGAGGATGTAGAGGGCTTCGATGCCACGGCATCGAGCTGCCAGCAGTTCGAGGAACGCGGCGGTGGTTTCCGGACGCGCCGCATCCAGATGCAGATCGGAGATGAAGATTTGACTCACGGCGTTTCCGTCGCCCGGATCTGACGGATGATGATCGGTTTGACCGGCGTGGCATCGCCGATACCGGCGCGCGGGCCGACTTTCACGCTGCGCATGCCGTCAATGGCCTCCATGCCCTCGATGACGCGGCCGAAAACCGTGTAGCCGCGGCTTCTGGCATCGGCCATCGAGACGAAATCGAATTGCGGGTTGTCGACGACATTGATGAAAAACTGCGCGCCGGCGGAATCCGGGTCGTTGGCACGGCGTGCCGCAGTTACCGTGCCGCGCAGATTGCGCAGGCCGTTATTCGCTTCACTGCGGATGAAGCCACGGTCCGGTTTGAGACGGTACTCCGGTGTATAGGCGCCACCCTGCACCAGCAGGTTGCCGATCACCCGGTGAAAAACGGTATTGTCGTAGTGTCCCGCTTCAACATAGGTCATGAAGCTGCGTACCGTCAGCGGTGCTTTATCCGCATAAAGTTCGATGACAACCGCGCCGGCATCGGTCGTAAGCACGACCCGCGGATAATCGGCCACCGGAACTTCCAGGGCGCTGCGTTCACCGGCGGCATCGACGCCGGGTATGGCAATTTCCTGACTGACCTGCGAGGCTTGTTTTCCGCAAGCGCCGATGAAGGCCAGCAGCGCGATGGCGACGATTCGAAAGTGGAGTTTCATGGGCCTAGTTTAAAGCATTGCGGCAATTTCGGGATTACTGATAGGTTCGTCCGTCATGGTGCAACCAGCCGCCGGGATGGCGTCCTTTCGGGTCATGATGCGTCCAATGCACGACGCCACCCTTGTCATTCCAGACATATTCGCCTTTGAAGGCGACCCGGTCTCCGCGCTCAAGGCCGTCAATACGGGGCGCAAGATCGATGTTGTGCGCGATCAGCACGGTATGGCCATGGCCGGTATCGAGCAGGAAACGCTGGTGTCGGCTGCCCTGATTGTCATCGGGCAGCACTTTCACGACGCGGCCCTCGGCTTGTACCGGGACATCCTGAAGACGTCGGGTATAGGCCTCGGCGATGCCGTCAGCGCCGCCACCGTCGGACATGCTGTCTGGGCTTTCGACGTTAGCGGTGATTGGGCCGGAGGACTGCGGGTAATCGGTCGCACTGTACCGGCCAAGTGCGAAAACCCCAAGTCCGAACACGGCGATCAGAAGCCATTTTTTCATGCTTCAGTCCGTGAGCGAACGGGTGAACACATGGAATTCAGTATCCCGGATCCAGCCGTGTTTCCGGTAAAGGGCCTGGGCACCGGTGTTATCGATGGCGGTTGAAAGCTCCAGAGCGCTGAGTCCCAGTTTGCGGCCAAGATCCTGTGAGGCCAGCAGCAGGGCTGCGGCAACGCCGGAGCGCCGCGCCGGAGCGGCCACGAACAAATCATTGAGAATGGCGATGCGGCTGGTGTGGGTCGAGCTGAAGCTGGGATACAGCTGGCTGAAGCCGACCAAGGAGTCGCCGCGCTCGGCCACGAGAATCCAGGAATCATTGCGCGCCAGTCGCTCTTCGATGAAGTCGCGGGCGCGTTCGAGGTCGGGTGCCTGAAGATAGAACTGCCGGTAGCCGTCGAACAGCTCGGCCAATTCGCGTAAATCGGAGGGGGTGGCCATCCGCACATTCACGGTGTTCATGCCCGAACCGCCCGGAGGTACGGCCGGTGTACGGCCATTGCTGGTGTTGAGGGGGGCTTTATTGCCATGCGCGGGTGTTCCGGAGCGTTGTTTTCAGCCAACACTATGCCATAAAAGCATCCGGCAGTGCCCTTGACGGCTTCAGATAAGCCGTGCCAAGCCGTGTTTTTTCGGCAATAATGGCTGTTCGTGGCGGTCTGAACCCGGTTTGGCTGGCGCATTCGAATAAAAACAACGGAGTCCTTTCCAGCATGTGTCCCAGTCGTTCCCCCAAAGGCAAGTCGCGCGGTTGGATCATTCCGGTCGGCGGTGCCGAAGTCAAGGAAAACAATCCCCAGATCCTGAGTCGTTTCGTTGAATTATGTGGCGGAAAGAAGGCGCGCATCGTCATTATTCCCACCGCCAGCCGTCTGCTGGAAACCGGGCCGAAGTACGAACGCATTTTCACGGCGCTCGGTGCCAAGTACGCGGTATCCGTGGATTTCGAGCAACGCAGCGATGCCTCCGATCCCGCCCGGCTGGCGGTATTCGATGGCGTCACCGGAGTGTTTCTGACCGGAGGCAGTCAATTGCGTCTGGCGACCCTGCTTGGCGGCACGCCGGTGGCCAAACGCCTGCGGGAGCTCAATGCCCATGGCGTGCACATCTGCGGAACCAGCGCCGGTGCCAGCTTCCTGAGCGAACACATGATTGCCTTCGGTGAAGAAGGCTCCACGCCGGTAGCCGGCAATGTCCGCCTGGCACCGGGGCTCGGGCTGACCAACCGTTTTGTGATCGACCAGCATTTCCGGCAGCGTGACCGTCTGGGTCGTCTGACCGCGGCTTTGGCTTACAACCCCTTCGCCATCGGTATCGGACTGGATGAGGATTCCGCCGCCTTCATCAGTCCGGAAAACGTACTGGAAGTGGGCGGGTCGGGCGGCGTGACCGTGGTCGATGCCTCCGATCTGACTTTCTCGTCCATGGATCAGGTCGACGAAGGTCAGCCGGTATGCATGTTGGGTCTGCGTATCCACATTCTGGTTGCCGGAAGCACCTTCAATCTGCATACCCGTGTTGCTTCTCCCGGAACTCTGGTGACCGTCAAAAAATAGAGGATTACGTCATGCGCATCACGGCTCGTTCGGTTTTCGTAGGTCCATCGCAGTACGCCCATTTTCCGGTCATCCGTCTCGAGCTCGACCTCGGCGTGCTCGAGCAGTGGCCGACCGGTCGTCTTGGCCCGGCTTTCGTCGATGCCTTGGTGGCAGCGGTTCCGGAACTCAAGCAGCATGGCTGTTCCTACAAGGAACCCGGCGGGTTCATCCGGCGCATGCAGGAAGATGAAGGCACCTGGCTGGGGCATGTGCTCGAACATGTCGCCATCGAACTGCAGAACATGGCCGGCGAAGATGTGACCTTCGGGCGTACGCGTTCGATTCCCGGACGCCCGGGCGTGTATTCGGTGGTCTATGAATACGCTCAACGCGAAGAAGGCATCGAGGCCGGGGAACTGGCGTTGAAACTGCTCGGCTCGCTGTTGCCGGAGGCCTTGGCGGAGGTGCGCAGCGTGCCGGCGGACTGGAGCTGGCCGGAGGCCCGCGATGAATTCATCCGCTTCGCGCAGAAACGCGCACTGGGGCCGTCCACGGCCTCACTTGTACGCGCCGCCGAAGATCGCAATATCCCTTGGGTCCGTTTAAACGAACAATCCCTGGTCCAGCTCGGCCATGGCAAATACCAGCAGCGCATCCAGGCCACGATTACCGGAAAAACCCCGCATATCGCCGTTGAGCTGGCCTCCGACAAGGAGGAAACCAACAAAATCCTGGCCGGACTCGGACTGCCGGTGCCGCGCCAGATTCTGGTGCAGCATCAGGATCGCGCCATCGAGGCGGCAAAGAAAATCGGCTTTCCGGTAGTGACCAAGCCCTATAACGGCAATCACGGCCGCGGCATCTCCATTGGTCTGCAGACCGACGAGGAAGTCGCGCTCGGTTTCAAGGCCGCCAAGGAACACTCGCGTTCGGTCATCGTGGAAACCTTCCTGGAAGGCGATGATCACCGTCTGCTGGTGGTCAATGGCGAATTGGTGGCGGCCACCAAGCGCACGCCCGGTCAGGTGATCGGCGATGGCGTGCATACCGTCGCCCAATTGGTCGATCAGGTCAATGCCGATCCCCGCCGCGGCGTCGGTCATGAAAAAGTCCTGACCCGCATCGAGCTGGATGCGCAGGCCGACATGATGCTGGCACGTCAGGAACTCACGCCGGAATCGATTCCGGAAGCCGGCCGTGCCGTGCCTTTGCGCTCGACCGCCAATCTGTCGACTGGGGGCACCGCCACCGATGTCACCGACATCATTCACCCGGACAACCGCGACATGGCCGTTCGCGCCATCCGGGCCATCGGACTGGATGTCGGCGGGGTCGACTTCCTCAGCAATAACATCGCCGAGTCCTACCGTGAAATCGGCGGCGGCATCTGCGAGGTCAATGCCGCACCGGGCTTCCGCATGCATGTGGCGCCGAGCGAAGGCACGCCGCGCGATGTAGCCGGCCCGGTCATCGACATGCTGTTTCCGGCCGGCACGCCGGCACGGGTGCCAATCGCCGCCATCACCGGCACCAATGGCAAGACCACCACCAGCCGCATGCTCGCGCATATCTGCAAGATGGCCGGCTATACGCCGGGCATGACCAGCACCGACGGCGTCTACATCGACGGGCAGCGCACCATCGAAGGCGACATGACCGGCCCGGTTTCGGCGCGCATGGTGCTGTCGGATCCGAAAATCGACCTGGCCGTGCTGGAAACCGCGCGCGGCGGACTGCTGCGCTCCGGCATGGGCGTACGCAACTGCAATGTCGGTGCCGTGCTCAATGTGCAGGCCGATCATCTGGGGCTGAAAGGCATCGATACCCTGGAGCAGCTGGCTGAAGTCAAACGCATCGTGGTAGAGGTCGCCCAGGATTGCGCGGTGCTGAATGCCGATGATGCCAATGTCCTGAAAATGTCGGGCTACACCGATGCCAAGGTCATCTGCTACGTCACCATGAATCCGGACCACAGCCTGGTGCGCGAACACATCCGTGCCGGCGGCCGCGCCTGTGCGCTCGAGGCCGGCGTCAACGGCCAGATGATCACCCTTTACGACAAAGGCAGCCATATCCCGTTGATGTGGACGCATCTGGTACCGGCCACGCTGGAAGGCAAGGCCATGCATAACGTACAGAATGCGATGTTCGCTGCGGCCATGGCCTTTTCGCTGGGTGTCAGTCTGGATGCCATCCGTCAGGGCCTGCGTACCTTCGATACCAGCTTCTTCCAGGCGCCGGGCCGCATGAATGTGTTTTCCGAACACCCGTTCAAAGTCATTCTGGATTACGGGCACAATGCCCATGCCGTCGGCGTAATGACCGATCTGGTGCAGCGCATGGAAGTGCAGAGCCGCCGTCTGGTGGTGCTGGCCGTCCCGGGCGACCGGCGTGACGAGGACATTCTGGACATCGCCGATACCGTCAGCGGTAAATTCGATGCCTATGTGCTCAAGCGCGATGATGGCCTGCGTGGACGTGACGGCGACGAGGTGCCGAATATGCTGGCGGCGCGTCTGCGCGCCAACGGTATCGAGGATTCCCGCATCCACGTCATTCCCGACGAACAGCAGGCCATAGACAGTGCCCTGCGCATGGCCGCCACCGGCGACCTGCTGCTGATCTTCGGTGACGCACTGGCACGTTGCTGGAAACAGATCACCAAATTCAATCCCGACGGCGAAATGAGCCGGCAGGCGGCTGCACAGAAGCAGGTGCTCGACAGCAATGCGGCCATGGAGTCCTGGCTCAACCGCAATGTCGATGCCGTGCTGCCCGAGTTTGAAGGGGTGGCCCGCGATGAGCGCGGTATCGTCATTCTGCCCGAGCAGGACGACTGAGTTCCCGCCGGATGGCTTTCTCTGATTCACGCCGGCTGACCGGGCCGAATGTGTACTTCGCTGCGTCCGGCGTGGTGCTCGAGGCGCGTGCTGCTGAAATTAACGGATCTCAATGCAGCCGGTGGATGCAGGCCGTGACGGGCATGGCCGGTCGGTTGGGCTGGCCGTCACCCGCTTTCGTTCATCGATGCCATGCCAAAGGCGCTACCTTGGCATTCACTGCGCCGATGGATCAGCTTTACACCGCGACCGAAGTCAACGAGTGGGCCTGGTCCACGGTGTGCATGGATACCGACATGCATGCTCCGGGGTTTCCGCTGATCGGCGATGCCGATGCCGCCGCCTGTATTTTCCGTAAAACCGCCGCGGCTGAACGTGAGCCGGTGCTGATGCAATTCATCGGTGCGGCGCAGGCGGTCGGCTGGCCGGTGCTGCTGGACGACGACAGCATCAGTATCGGTTTTGGAGCACAGACACGGCTTTGGCCGCGTGCAGCGTTTCAGGTGCCGGAAGGCGTATTGACCGATGGTGTACAGCCCCTTCCGGTGGCGATGGTGACCGGTTCCAATGGCAAGACCACGAGCGTCCGTTTGCTGGCGGCCATGGCGCGGGCCAGCGGTCTGGCCAGCGGCCACAACTGCACCGATGGTCTTTTCTTCAACGGCGAACTGATTGAAGCCGATGATTATTCGGGCCCAGCCGGTGCCCGTGCCACCCTGCGACATCCGGAAGTGCAGGCCGCCATTCTGGAAACCGCACGCGGCGGCCTGCTGCGCCGCGGTCTGGCCACCGACCAGGCTGATGTCGCCGTGGTCACCAATGTCAGTGAAGATCATTTCGGTGAATACGGCGTGTTCTGTCTTGATGATCTGGCGCAGGTAAAGCTGTCGGTGGCGCGCGGCTTGAAGCCCGGTGGCGTGCTGGTATTGAATGCCGCCGATCCGATGCTGGTGACGCACAGTGCGGCCTGGCCGGTTGCAAAGGCCTGGTTTGCGCGCGATTGGCAGCATCCGATGCTGGAGGAACAGCGTACCGGCGGTGCGCCGGTCTGCGGTATCGAAGACGGCCGTTTGCTGCTTGCGATGGACGGCGTGGTGCAGGATTTCGGCGATGTGGTCAGTATGCCGCTCAGTTTCGGAGGCATGGCGGCCTATAACCTCGACAACATCGCCGGCGCTGCGCTGGCAGCGGCACTTCTGGGATTCGATCCGTCAGCCATCGCGGCCTGCCTGCAGTCCTTCGGGCTTCGCCACAAGGACAATCCCGGAAGACTGCAGTCCTGGCAGTTCGGCGATGTCCGCGTTTTGATGGATTATGCGCATAACCCGGAAGGGCTGCGCGGTTTTCTGGACATCGCCCAAGCGCTCCAGGGTGGCGGCCGACTGGCCGTGCTGCTCGGTCAGGCCGGAAACCGCGAGAACGACGATATCGTCAAGCTGGCCGAAACCGTGGCGCAACATGCTCCCGACCAGGTCGTACTCAAGGAAATGGCCGGCTATGAACGCGGCCGCGCCGCGGGCGAGGTGCCGGCCTTGCTGCAGAGTGCCTTGTTGCAGAATGGCATCGATGCCGGCAGTGTGCATGTGCAACTGGATGAGGTCCAGGCCGTGCGCGATATCCTACTCTGGGCCGGTCCGGGCGATATGCTGGCGCTTCCGGTGCATGGCTTGGCCGAGCGTGAGGCCGTTCAGGGCCTTCTGGATGCCATGCAGTCGGCAGCTTGGCAGGCGGGCAGGGCCCTGCCGGAATGGCCGCGATCGCACCGTTCTGACGCGGGCGTCTGAATCCGTTAAAATTAGCGTGATTTATCCATTGGCCTTCCTATGACCTGCCGTACCCGTTTCGCCCCGAGCCCCACCGGCTTCCTGCACATCGGCGGCGCCCGCACCGCACTGTATTGCTACCTTGAAGCGCGCCGGCGCAAGGGCGTGTTCGTGTTGCGCATCGAGGACACCGACCGTGAACGCTCGACACAGGCGGCGGTCGATGCCATCCTGCATGCGATGGACTGGCTCGGTCTCGAATACAACGAGGGTCCGATCTATCAGACCGACCGTCTGGAGCGCTACAAACAGGCGGCTCAACGGCTGGTAGCCGAAGGCAAAGCCTACTATGCCTATGAAAGCAAGGATGAACTCGAGGCGATGCGCAATGAAGCGCTGGAAAAGAATGAAAAACCCCGCTACAACGGCGCCTATCGCGATGCCAATGCGCCGTTGCGCGACGATCCGAACCGGGTCATCCGTTTCCGCAATCCGCAGGACGGCACGGTCGCCTGGGACGACAGCATCAAGGGCCGCATTGAATTTTCCAACAGCGAGCTCGATGATCTGGTGATTTTCCGTTCCGACGGTTACGCCACTTACAATTTCGCGGTAGTGGTCGACGATCTGGACATGGGTATCACCGACGTCATCCGCGGCGACGACCATGTCAACAATACGCCGCGCCAGATCAATATTTACAAAGCCTTGGGCGATTTCATGCCGCGCTTCGCGCATATGCCGATGATTCTCGATCCGGAGGGCGCCAAGCTGTCGAAGCGGCATGGTGCCGCCAATGTCATGCAGTACCGGGATGACGGCTACCTGCCGCATGCTTTGCTGAACTATCTGGTCCGTCTGGGCTGGTCGCATGGCGACCAGGAAATATTCAGTCGCGCCGAAATGTTCGACCTGTTCAAAATCGAGGATGTGAACGCCAAAGCCTCGCGCCTGGATCCCGCGAAACTGAATTGGATCAACCAGCATTATCTGAAAACCGATACGCCTTCGGATGTGGCCAAACATCTGGTCTGGCATCTGCAAAATGCAGGCTATGATCTTTCCAAGGGCCCCGATCCGGCCGAGGTGGTCGTGGCGCTGCGAGACCGTGTGCACACCCTCAAGGAAATGGCCGAGAAGGCCAAATGCTGGTTCTGCCCGCTGACCGAGGCCGACATCGACGCTGCTGCAGCTGCCAAACAGCTCACTGCCGCCGTGCGCGAGCCGCTCGGGGTGTTCACTGCAAAGCTGGAAGCCCTGCCGGCGTGGACGTTGAGCGGCGTGCATGAAGCATTTGCCGGAACGCTGGCGGAACTGAACCTGGCCATGGGCAAAGTCGGTCCGGCCATCCGTGTCGCGGTGACCGGCTCGACCGCTTCGCCGTCGATCGACCACACCGTTTATCTCTGTGGCCGGGAAACAGCATTGGCGCGCCTGCATGCCGCCATCAGATCGCTGCCGCAATGAGCCCGGGTGCGCCAGCCTGTACGCATCCGCACCATCATGTGCATGATGCCGGCGCGTATCTGGAAGCCGTCAAGGCCGTCTGTGCCGAACGCGGCCTGCGCCTGACCCCGATCCGGGAGCAGGTGCTGCGCTTGATTGCGCAGAGCGGCAAGCCGATCAAGGCCTATGATCTGCTCGAACAGATGCGTTCGGAAGTGGGTGCCAACGCGCCGCCGACCATTTACCGCGCGCTGGATTTCCTGATGGGCAACGGCTTCATCCACCGGCTGGCGTCCATCAATGCGTTCGTGGCCTGCCATCATCCGAGCATCCGCCACACCGTGCCGTTCCTGATCTGCGACCGCTGCCAGACGGCGATTGAGCTCGAAGATGAATCCATCGCCAGATCGCTTGATGCCAAAGCACAGGCGCTCGGGTTTGCGCCGGGCGCACAGGTGCTCGAAGTGCATGGTCTCTGCCGGACCTGTCAGGCAGCGGATACGTCCGCATAACGAAAACGCCGGCTTTCGCCGGCGTCGTTCATTGACTATATTGGATTAATCAACTAAGCACGGGGATGCCGAAAGGGTAGCTACTTTCCTTGCCCTTAAAGCCGTTTATTGAAGAGCTGACTGAATAAAAAAACCAAACCAAAGCCAGTACAATCCATACGGGCCAGATAACTAAAACACCAATGCCGAGAGTAACAATTACAAATAAGTAAGTCGCGGCCATTGCTAAGGTCATTGCGAGGTGAAAATTAAAAGTAGCCGCTGCATGCTTTCGAATAAAAGACGATTCATCTTTCTTGATAAGCCATACAATTACACCAGCAATCATGCCACCTACTCCAGCCGTTAAGCTAGTTAAGAGAGCAAGTAAAATTGCTGCCAAATGCACGCCACCGGCCCAGTTGTTTTGATCTTTCACTGTGTTTTCTTCCACATGGAGCTCCAAAGTTTGGGGTGAACGGGGTTACCTTAGCGCAAATCCACCGTTTGTGCATCGTTCCGCTTACGGCTGATTCCTGAGATCGGCCAGCAACGCGGCTTGGCTCAGAATTTCCCGCTCATGGCCGGTTTCGCGCCAAGGCTCCAGCAATGCCTTGTCGTACCAGTCGCGCATGCCGACCAGTGTCAACAGGCGCTGCGCATAGGCCAATGATGCTTCGCTCAGGGGCAGGCCGTAACTCTGGATGCGGAAGGCCACCGGTGCATAAAAGGCATCCACGGCACTGAAATCCGAACCGGCCAGAAACGGTCCGCCGAAGCGGGTCAATCCGTCCTGCCAGAGTGCATCAAGTCGTTCGAGGTCCGCTTGCAGATCCGGCGTCATGGCATGCAGGCGCAGCCGCAGTCCGCAGTTCATCGAGCAGCGCTGTCGCAATGCGCTGAAGCCGGAGTGCATTTCTGCTGATGCCGAGCGTGCCCAAGCCCGCGCGACGGGCTGTTGCGGCCAGACACCGGCATGGCATTCGGCAAGATATTCGATGATGGCCAACGAGTCCCAAATGATGGTGTCGCCATCATGCAGGCAGGGCACCCGGGCATTTGGTGAAAACCGGCTGAAATTGGCGTGGTTGGATTCCTCGAACGGCACCAGGGTTTCGGTGAACGGAATCCGCAGCTCGGTCATCAACAGCCAGGGCCGGAGCGACCAGGACGAATAATTGCGGTTGGCGATATACAGGGTGTAGTGGCTCATGCCGGCCCCTCGTCGATTTCTGAGTGCGTACCCCATTATCGCACGACAGCCTGCGCGGAAAAAATGAACCCCGCCATGGCGGGGTTCGGATTGTTTAGGCGGGAATAAAGCTCAGAAATAGACGCGGATGCCGGCACTGATCGCTCGGCCCGGCAGGGGCACCAGGTCCTTGATGGCCGAAGTCGCCGAGCGGGCTTCGCGGTTGCCGAGGTTGCTGCCCTGCAGGAACAGTTCCCAGCTGGCATCGTCGCCGTCATGCAGGATATAGTTGATGTTGGCATTGACCAGCGTATAGCCGTCGGTCGGCGTTTCATAATCGGCCGTGTCGTTCTGCGCGTCACTGCGGACCACGCCGATGCCGCCCTGCCACTTGCCCGACTGCCAATCCCAGCCGGCGCCGTAACGGGATGCCGGGATGCGTGGCAAGTTGCCGCCGCCGTCGATCTCAGCCCGGACGCCATCGACAAACAGGCGGAGCTGATGATCGAAGCTGTTTGCCGAGATTTTGTAGATGAATTCGGCTTCGTAACCGGTGAATGTGGAATCATCCTGACGCCATTGACGGACCGGAAGCAATTCGCCGTCGTCGTCGACTTCAAGGCCGGTATCGCTGAGATAGATGTAATCCTTGAAGCGGCTGCGGTACAGGGAGATTTTGGCTTCATACCGCTCATCGTGTACATGCAGTCCGATTTCAATCTGGTCGGCCCGTTCCTTGGCCAGGTCCGGATCGCCGATTTCATAGGCGGCCGTTGCAGCGTGGACGCCATCTGAATACAGTTCTTCTTCCACCGGAGAGCGTTCGGCATGATCGAGGTTGAGGGTGAAGTCGACGCGATCGCTCAGGGCGTAACGGCCCGCCGCCGATAGGCTGTAAAGCGAGAAGCTGCGGCTGTTGAAGCCATCGGCTTCACTCTGGTTGCGGTCGATGCGAGCGCCGATCTCGCTTTTCATGCGGCCCTTGGTGAATTGTTCGACGATGAAAAGTCCGGCACCTTGGCTGCTCGTCGAGGGGATGAAGGCTTCCGCACCGATGGCCTCGAAGCTTTTCTTCTGGGCCTGGATGCCGAATGCGCCCTTGTGGCTTTCATTACTGCTGTGAACGCCTTCAGCACGGAATTGGTGGCCTTCGCTGAAGAACTGCGTCCCGACGTCACTGCCCTCGAACTCGGTGTGCTGATAGTCGGTGTAGGTGTAACCGAGTTTCACGATTTCGATGCCGTTGATCGGGTTGTTGATGCCGGCTTTGCTTTCAAAACGCGTCTGTTGCATGTTCAGGGTCACGCCCGGGTCGATGGCATCGCCGGGTTCGGCCGGGTTGCCGTACTCATTCAGATAGCGGGAAAGCGAAGCGCCGGCATAGCCCCAGTCACCGAAAAGGGAAGCGCCGATGGCGCCGGTCCGGGTCTGCACGGCACTGTTGGCGATGTCGCCATTCGGGCCGGAAACGTCTTCGTTGTCGCGGTAAACACCATCGGCATGCAGTGCATAACCATCACCGCCGATGTCTGCGCGCAGCAGTTGGGTGAAACCATTGCTGCCGTTGTCGTAACGGGTTTCGGCGCGGCCGCTCAAGCCGGCATCCAGAGGAGCAGTGGCGATCCGTCCGTCGGCCGCGTTGACGATGCCGCCGATGGCGCCGCTTCCGTACAGCAGATTGGTCGGCCCCTTGATGACTTCGATCTGATCGGCCAGAAACGGCTCGATGCTGACGGCATGGTCTTGGCTGACGTTCGATACGTCATCACTGGCCATGCCGTTCGCCAGGATGGCCACGCGTGCGCCATCCTGGCCGCGGATGACAGGCCGTCCGACGCCGGGGCCGAAATAGCTGGAAGTGACGCCGGGAATACTGGTTACGGTTTCGCCGAGGGTATTGGACTTTTTAGTGTCCAGATCGGCGCCGGTAATGACGGTTGCCGGCTGCACCAGACCTTCGACGTCATTGCCCAGCGGGTCGGCTTTGACAATGACTTTATCCAGCGTTTTTTCCGGATCCGTCGATTGCGGATCGGCCAGAACCTCGGCGCTCAAGGCCATGGAAATCGCCAAAACAAGCAGGGTCTGGGGGCAAGGTCGCGACATCAGGATTCTCCAGTATATGATATAATGTAACAATTAATAAATAATGTTACACTATCACAATTGATTTTGGCAAGGCCTACCGACCTATGCGTTTCCGCCTGTTTTTGGATAAATTCGGCAGCACGGCATCCATTGTCTGTGCCGTGCATTGTGCGTTGCTGCCGGTTTTGATTGCCGTATTGCCGGCATTGGGGCTGAGTGCGCTGGCCTGGGGCGGTTTCGAGTGGGCGTTTGTCTGTTTCGCGACGTTGCTGGGGGGCTTCAGTCTATGGATCGGCTACAAGCGGCATCGGGTCTATCGGGCCTTGGCGTTTCTGGTCCCCGGCTTGGTGCTGGTCTGGTTGGGCATACTCTGGCCGGAAATCCATCACAATCTGCTTCGTCATGCCATGGTCATGACCGCCGGAGGAACCCTGATCGCCATTGCACATCTGGTCAATCTGCGGCTGACGCATGGCCATGTACACGATGCCGACTGCGGCCATCAGCACTAAAAGCTTGGTTCAGCGGCTCCGGAGTGGTAATCTAGGGGCCTTGTCACATCAACACGCGAAGGAATCCCCACCATGGGCAAAGGCGACCGCAAGACCACAAAAGGCAAACGCAACATCTCCAGCTACGGCAATGCCCGTACCAATACCGCCAAGAAAGCCGCGGTGCAGGTTGCTGTGAAGAAAGAGCCGGCCAAGAAAGCCGCGCCGGCCAAAAAAGCACCGGCCAAGAAAGCCGCCAGCAAAGCATAAGTCTTTACTGCCGGAATCGAAAAAATGACCCGGCAGGGTCATTTTTTTTGCCTTTAGCCGCCTAACATTCGGTTCCGCCGCTCAGATGCGCGTCGGTTTTTGTATCCAGCGCCGTCCGCACAATGAGGGTCAAGGCCCTGACCATGATCTCCATGGCCATACTCGGCGTCCCCGGCAATTTCGCTGCCTGCTCGGGCAGATAGGGAATATGCACGAACCCGGCCCGCATTCCCGGAATATGCCGGCACAGATGCATCAGCCCGTAAAACACGTGATTGCAGACATAGGTTCCGGCGCTGTTGGAGACCTCTGCCGGAATCCCTTCCGAACGCAGGGCATGCACGATGGCTTTGATCGGCAGGGTGCTGAAGTAAGCGGCATCGCCGGCCGGGTGAATCGGTTCGTCAATCGGCTGCCACCCGGCATTATCCGGTATGCGGGCATCATCGATGTTGATGGCGACGCGTTCGAGACTGATGGCGCTGCGGCCGCCGGCCTGTCCGACGGCGATGACCAGGTCGGGGCGATGGGTTTCGATCAGTTGCTGCAGTGTTGCCAGCGAGGCACTGAATTCCGTCGGCAAACAGGCGCCGATCAGGTGCAGTCCGTCCGTGCATTCATGGCACACACGTTGCACGGATAGCCATGACGGATTGATGGTTTCACCGCCGAATGCGTCGAAGCCGGTCATCAGGATTTTCATGGCAGAGCCAGCATGTACAAAAGCACAAGATTGCAGGCTATCAGCGGCAATGCCGTCATCACCTGCATGCGGATCACGGCATTCTGGTCTTTCAGTTCCAGCAGCGCGACCGGTACGATGTTGAAATTCGCCGCCATGGGGGTCAACAGTGTGCCGCAATAGCCGGTAAGCATCCCGATGGCGGCCAACGGCGCCGGATCTGCACCGTGCTGGTGGACCAACACCGGCAGTCCGATGCCGAGCGTCATCACCGGAAAAGCGGCGAAGGCGTTGCCCATCACCATGGTGAACAGCACCATCCCGAGTCCATAGGCGAGTATCGCGACCCAGGCTTCCTGCAGGGGCAGGGCGGTGGTCAGGATTGTCGCGACCAGATCGCCGATGCCGGCTTTGTTGAACAGGCCGCCGAGCATGGCCAAAAGCAAGGGCAGCAGTACGGCCCATCCGATGCTGTCGAGAATGCCCCGGGAAGCGTGAATGGCATCCGGCAGGCGTTCGCCGGTCATTCGCAGCGCTGCGGTGAACCCCGCCGCACAGGCAATGGCCAGACAGATGATGGTGGTCTGCTCTGTGCTCAACAGCGTCCAGCTTCCCCAGTGCACATGTTTCAGACCGAACACGCCGAGCAAAGTGACTGCCGGAATCAATAGGGCTGGAATGAACAACCGGTTGCCAAGGCGCTGCGCCTTGATGGCGCGCGTCTCGGGTGTCGGTGCATGGTACTGACCGAGGCCGATGGCTCCGCTGCCGGCAAGCCCGGCGATCACCAGGGCAAGAATACCCATCAGCATCGGGGGCAATCGCCCGCCGGCCAGAAAAGCAATGGCCAGCAGGGCCCAGAATGCCGTGGTGCCCAGCCGTTTGCTGTGATTTTTGTCGTGGAAGCTCTGCCAGGCAACGTACGCCAGATAAATCCCGCACAGTAGATACACGGTTCCGATATCAATCATCGGCGGGGTCTCCAGCCGATTTCTCGTCGTTGACCGCCTTCGCCATGCGCTTATCGAAGCGATGCAATCGCCAGGCATGGATGGCGAAAGCCAGAATCGCCGTTGGTATGCCCCACAGGGCGATATGCAAGGGTTCCATGACGATGCCGTTTTCGGCATACAGCCCCTGAATCAGCAAGACCGCGCCGAAGGCGATGAAAATATCTTCACCGAAGAAAAGCCCGATATTGTCGGTGGCGGCGGCCATGGCCCGCAGCCGCTCACGCAACTTCGGACCGATGGCGCCATGCACCGCACGCGCCGCGCCTTCCGCCATCGGTGCGAGCAAGGGCCGCACGGTCTGTGGATGCCCGCCCAGACTGGTCAGGCCCATGGCGGCGGCACTCTGGCGGACGGCCAGATACAGTGTCATCAGACGGCCCGGCGTCAATCCATGCCGCCGTGCGATCCACTGCTGGGCATGTTCACGCAGACCGGCGCGCTCCAGAGCGCCAAGTACCGGCAGGGTCAGGATGATGATCAGCAGGTAACGGTTCTTGGCGAAACCTTCACCGATTTCCGTCAACAGCTGCTGCGGTGACATGCCTGCGGTCAGTCCGGCGGTCAGTGCCGCGGCCATCACCACCAGCACGGGATTCCATCGGCGCATGAAGCCGACGACGACAACGACCACGGCAAGCAAGGGCCAGTAGTTCATGGTTGCCCCGATGCAATGGTGATGCCGGCAGCATGAAAGGCGGCATGCAGCGCGGCAGCAAAGGGCAGTGCATGCTTGCCGTCGCCATGCAGACAGACGGTATCCACGGCCATGCGGACCGGATGGCCGTTTACGGAAGGGATGATGCCATCCTTGACCATCGCCAGCGCCTGCGTGATGGCGTCGTCGGTTTCGTTAATCAGTGCCGCCGCATGGCTGCGCGGGAGCAGCAGTCCGTTGTCGGTGTAACGGCGATCGGCGAATCCTTCGGCCCATGTGGTCAAGCCCAGAGAAGATCCGGCATCGATCAGTTTCGATCCGGCAAGACCGACCAAGACCAGTCCGGCATCAACATCGCGGACGGCACTCGCCACGGCATACGCGGCTTCGGCATCAACGGCGCTGCGGTTATAGAGCGCACCGTGCGGTTTTACATGCCGGAGCCGGCCGCCTTCCGCGGCAACCATCGCTTTCAAGGCACCGATTTGATAGAGCGTCAGGCTATAAATGGTGTCGGCATCCAGACCCAGTTCGCGGCGTCCGAAATCGGTCCGGTCGTAATAGGACGGATGCGCACCGATCGCAACCCCGAATTTCAGGCAGAGCAGAACGGTTTCCCGCATCCGCGTCGGGGATCCGGCATGGAAACCGCAGGCAATGCTGGCCGAGGAAATGAACGGCATCATCGCCGCATCCAGATCCGCGTCCAGTTCACCGAGGTCGGCATTGATGTCGATGGAAAGGCTCATGCGTGCCACCATTGTGCCATGTGTTGCCGCCATTGCCGGTAATGCCCTTCGCGGCGGCGCCATTGCTGAACGGCGTCGGCGGCCGACACCGGGATGAATCGCAGGCTGTCGCCGGGCCGGCACTGTGCCAACCGGGAATGGGCGATGCCGGCAACGGTGCCCAGCAGCGGATACCCGCCGGTGGTCTGCCGGTCGGCGGCAAGGATGATCGGATGCCCATCCGGTGGCAGTTGGATGCTGCCGAATGCTACGCCACTCGACAAGAGTGCTGGCCAAGGATGTTCGGGGGTGAGGCGTTGTTCCAGCCGCAGACCCATGCGGTCTGAATTCCGGCTGACCTCCCACGCGGTGTCCAGGAATTGTTCTTGACGCGGTTCATCCAGCCAGGACCAATGCGTGCCGGGGATGAATGGCAGGGGTCCGGTGTCAGGAAACGCCGGGTTGGCCCAGGAGGTGTGCCAACGCACCGATTTGTCGGGGTAACGACTGGGCGAATAGGCGAGTCGGTCGCCGCGCTGGAACGCGCGACCTTGATACGCACCCAAGCCTGCGCGGACATCGGTGGATGCGCTGCCCAGAACCGGTTCGGCAACAAAGCCGTCCTGCACGGCCAGATAGGCGCGGCAGCCGTGTCGGGATTGTTTGAATTGCAGCAGACTGCCGGCTTCAAGTCGGATTGGACGGCACAGTTCGACCGGCATGCCGTCGGCTTCGGCCTGCAGGTCGGCGCCGGTGATGGCAAACCACTGCGTCTGCGCAATCCGCAAGCGTGCGCCGCCAAGGGCAATTTCGATGAGCGCGGCATTGTCGGTATTGCCGAGCAGATTGTTGGCCACGCGCGCCGCCATCCGATCCATCGCGCCGCAGGCACCGATGCCCTGGT
Organism: uncultured Gammaproteobacteria bacterium; assembly: GCA_903942465.1. Taxonomy (GTDB): domain Bacteria; phylum Pseudomonadota; class Gammaproteobacteria; order Xanthomonadales; family Xanthomonadaceae; genus Arenimonas. Next base: position 5,106 of record CAJAPA010000104.1, on the reverse strand, counting down.
TCTGCAGGCCCTTCCGCCCGAGATCCTGAAGGCTGCTGATGCCGGCGCTTTCGAAAACAATCACGGCGCGCCGCCAAGGGCGATGAACTCGGCAAACGTAATGACCTCGATCTTAAGACGGTCGCCCGGTTGAAGAAGGCTGGGTGGTGACCTCTGCACATCGAACAGGCTTATGGGAGTTCTACCGATCAGCTGCCAGCCGCCGGGCGAGGGGCTCGGATAAATCCCGGTCTGCGCGCCGCCGATGCCGACTGCGCCGGCCGGAACATTCAGTCGCGGCGAGGCTCTGCGCGGCATGTGCAGGGCTTCCGGCAGTCCACCCAGATAGGCAAAGCCGGGTTTGAACCCCAGAAAATAAACCCGGTAATCGGCCGTGCTGTGCAGGTGCACAAGCGTTTCCGTACTCAGGCCGGCATGCTCGGCCACGGCCGCCAAATCGGGTGCCAGGCGCGCATCGTAACAGACCGGTATTGAAATCTGACGTGCGGATTGCAGGGCATGTCCGCTTTCTTCCGGCATGCCGACGATGACCGCCGACAGGGTTTCAAAATCGTCCTGCATTGGATCGAAATGCACCGTCAGAGTGTGGTACGCCGGTACGCATTCAACGCGATCGGATCCGAGTGCGGTCAGTAATGCGGCGGCGAGGGCATGCACGCGGTCGTTCAACTCCGAATCGATGCGGGCAGCGAATGCCAGAACCAGCGCGCTGTCACCCAATGGTACCAGCGTGTATTCAGGTACCAGCATCATGGCCGCACAGCTGCAGATGGCGCAGCAAATCGCCGCCGAGCCAATAGCACAACTCGGACGGATGCCGGATATCCCAGAGCGCGAAATCCGCCCGCTGACCGAGGGCCAGCCGGCCGCGGTCGTGCAGGCCGAGCGCACGTGCGGCATGCACCGTTGCACCACGCAGCGCCTCCTCCGGGGTCAGACGGAAATGCGTGCAGGCCAGACTCATGGCCAAGCGCAACGAGAGCAGGGGCGCCGTCCCCGGGTTGCAGTCGGTCGCTATCGCCATCGGCACACCGTGCTGGCGGAAAGCGTCCAAGGGCGGCAGCTGTGTTTCGCGCAAGACATGAAACGCACCGGGCAGCAGCACCGCCACCGTGCCGGCTACCGCCATGCGGCGGACGGCATCCTCGCGGGTAAATTCGACATGATCGGCCGACAGACCGGAAAATTCCGCGACCAAGGCCGCGCCGCCGAGATCGCTGAGTTGATCGGCATGCGCCTTGACCGGCAGCGCGAGCGCACGCGCGGCTTCAAACACGCGGCGGCTCTGTGCCGGGGAAAAGCCGATACCTTCGCAGAACACATCGACGGCATCAATCAGGCCTTCACCATGCAATTCCGGCATCCAGCGGCACACCGCATCGATGTAGTCATCGGCGCGTCCGGCGAATTCGGGCGGCAGGGCGTGGGCGGCCAAATAGGTGGTTTTAATCGTGACCCCGGTCTCGGCACCGAGCCGGCGTGCCACCCGCAGCATCTTGCGCTCGTTTTCGACATCCAAGCCGTATCCGGATTTGATTTCGACGCAGGCTACGCCGTCGCGCATCAGGGCCTGCAGACGCGGCAGGCTCTCGGCGAACAGGGTATCCTCATCGGCGGCACGGGTGTGCCTTACGCTGGAAAGAATGCCGCCGCCGGCCTTGGCAATGTCGGCATAGCTGACGCCGCGCTGACGCTGTTCGGCTTCTTCGGCGCGGTTTCCGGCAAAGACCAGATGCGTGTGGCAGTCGATCAGCGCCGGCGTGACCCAGCTGCCCTGGCCGTCGATGACCGTTTCAATGTCCTGCAGGAAGGGTTGCGCCGCTGCGGGATCGTTTCCAATAAACGTAATGCGGCCATCGCGCCAAACAAGGATGCCGTTTTCAATGACGCCGTAATCTGCACCGTCCATTGTGGCCAAATGGACATTGACGATGGCGCCCTGTGTATTCCGGAGCAGGCTCATTTCACCACGCCCAGCGCCGCATAATGGGCGTAATCCAGACCAGCTTCCTGCATGATGGGTTGCGAGTGCTCGCCGAGTTGCGGCGGTGCCTGATGATAGTGCACCGGCGAATCGGCCAGCTTCAAGGGACTGGCCACCAGCGGTATCCCGTCGATTCGGATGACGTTGCCATTGGCTTGTGCCAAAGGACTGTTCAAGGCCTGTTTCACCGAGTTGATCGGCGCACAGGGGATACCGCGCTGGCTGAAGGCCTGCAGCCAATGCGCCACCGGCTGCGTGCTGAAAATAGCCTGAAGATTGGCAGTGACCTGATCGCGGTGCAGTACCCGTTGAGTATTGTTTTCAAAGCGCGGATCCTCGATCCACTCCGGATGACCGACCGCCTCGCACAGCGCATGCCAGAGTTTTTCATTGGCGACCGTCAGCACGAAATGCTGGTCGCTGGCGGCAAAATCCTGATAGGGCACGATGCTGGCATGTTCATTACCGTAGCGCGGTGCATCCTCGCCGGTGAACAATACGCCGGCGCCGATGTTGGCCAACCAGGTCAATTGCGTGTCAAACAGCGATACCGCAACCTGCTGGCCATGGCCGCTGTTTTGCCGCTGCAACAAGGCTGCGAGAATAGCGATGACGGCGTTCTGACCGGTGGCCAGATCGACCACGGCCACGGCGACTTTGTTGGGCGCGCCATCGCGGGCACCGGTGATGGCCATCAGCCCGCCTTCGGCCTGAACAGCGTAGTCGTAGCCGGCGCGCGCGGCCTCCGGGCCGGTACGGCCGTAACCGGAGACCGAACAGTAAATCAGGCGCGGGTTGATTGCACTGAGCGTTTCATAACCGACCCCGAGGCGTTCGGCGGTGCCGGTGCGGAAGTTCTCGATCAACACATCGGCCTGCTTCACCAAGGCATGGATGACCTCGCGGCTTTCGGCTTTGTGCAGGTCGATGCAGATCGAGCGCTTGTTGCGGTTGGCACAGGAAAAATAGGCGGAAATTTCGCCGATGTAGGGTGGCCCCATGCCACGGGTATCATCGCCGTCGAAGGATTCGACTTTGATGACATCAGCCCCGAGATCGGCAAGCGTCTGCCCGCACCACGGGCCGGCCAGAACACGGGACAGATCCAGAACCTTTACGCCGTTGAGTGCCGACATCGCTTCTCGCTTACAATAGCCACCATGGACCGGTTCATTTTACCCGCAATCGCCAACAGTCACAGCCATGCCTTTCAACGTGCCATGGCCGGGCTGACCGAACGCCGCGGGGATCCGTCCGACAGCTTCTGGACCTGGCGCGAACAGATGTACCGTTTCGCCGGAAAAATCAATCCCGAACAGCTGTATGCCATTGCCGCCCAGCTCTATGGCGAAATGCTGGAAGCCGGTTACAGCCAGGTCTGCGAATTCCATTATCTGCATCATCAGCCGGATGGCCGCCCCTATGCCGACCCGGCGGAAATGTCGAAGGCCATCATCCGCGCCGCCGAAGATGCCGGCATCGGGCTGACCCTGTTGCCCGTGCTTTACCAAACCGGCGGATTCGACGGCCGGCCTCTGCATGCCGGGCAGCGCCGTTTCGGTCATGCGCTTGACGACTACCTGAAATTGCTTGAATCGCTGAGGGCACAGGAAAGCCATCTGCTCAAAATCGGCGTGGCCCTGCACAGTCTGCGCGCGGTGCCGACCGACACCCTGAATGCGTTGATGCCGCTTATGGAGGGGTGTGACCTGCCGATCCACATCCACATCGCCGAACAGATGGCGGAAGTACGCGAATGCGAAGCCGTTCGCGGTGCGCGTCCGGTGCAGTGGCTGCTGGATAACGCCCCGGTGGATGCGCGCTGGACGCTGGTGCATGCCACCCATCTGCATGCCAGCGAAGTGAAAGCACTGGCGCGCTCGAAAGCGACGGTTGCGATTTGCCCCAGCACCGAAGCCAATCTGGGCGACGGTTTTTTTGCCTTACCCGATTACCTGAAAGCCAAAGGCCGCTTCTCCATCGGATCCGATTCCAATGTGTCGGTGTCGGTAGCCGAGGAGCTTCGGTGGTTGGAGTACGGCCAGCGTTTGAAACACCAGCAACGCAACATCGCCGCCAGCGAGAAACAGCCAGCGGTCGGCCGGTTTCTGCTGGATGCGGCCGCCAAAGGCGGCTGGCAATCGGCCGGTGTGCCCAAGCGTGCCGATGCCATCGTGCTCGATGCCGATGCACCGGCCTTGTTCGGCGCGACCGAATCCGATGTGGCCGAGCGTTTCGTGTTCGCCGGAAACCGCCCGCTGATTGATCGGGTGTGTGTGCATGGGATTGATCGCGTGCTTGGTGGCCGGCATGTATTCCGCGACCCTTTTGCCGCCGGATTCCGGCTGGCAATGACGCAATTGCTGGCGGATTAAGCGTCCGTTCCGTCTAGAAGGGCCCGGGCGCGCCGGATGGCGCTGTCATAATCATCACTGAAATAAAGTCCCGGATGCTGCGCGTCGAGACCGCCGCGCGCCAGCATGGCCGTGGCCTGTGCTTGCGCGCCGGAGATGATGACCGACGCACCCGATTGCCGCGCTTGAATGACGAAACTCTCCACTCCGGATACGCCGCTGGCATCGAGCATCGGGACGAGGCGCATGCGAAGGATAATGATTTTCGGGGATTGCCCGACCCGGCGAAGTGCATCGAGTAACTCGCCGGCGACACCGAAGAAGAACGGCCCAGTGATGCGGAACACTTCCACGCCCTTTGGAAGATCATCGCGTTGCCCGGCGGCATCATCGGGCAGATCGCCGTCGCCGGCACCGCTCTGGCCGCTGTCGATGCGCACGGTTTCGCTCATGCGGGCCATGAACAGCAGCGAGGCCACGGTCACGCCGACGGCGATGGCGACGGTCAGATCGACGAACACGGTCAGCCCGAAGGTCAGCAACAGCACGGCGCGGTCGCTGTTCGGCATCGACAGCAGTGCGATGAAGCGCTCGTATTCACTCATGCCCCAGGCCACCACGAACAGGATGGCCGCCAGCGCCGCCATCGGCACATAGGCCATCAGATCGGTGGCGAACACGATGAATAGCAGCAGAAACACGGCATGCAATATGCCTGCAATAGGCGTCTTGGCACCGGCCTTGATGTTGGTGGCGGTGCGCGCAATG
>CAJAPA010000103.1 GCA_903942465.1 uncultured Gammaproteobacteria bacterium | reverse complement strand
CGACGATATCGAACCATTGAATAGTCATGATTTCACTCCTTGACGCTGACGGACGGTTTCGAACAAGGCAATGCCGGTCGCGACCGACACATTCAGGCTTTCCATTTCACCCGGCATCGGAATCTTCACCAATCCGTCGCAATGCTCGCGCGTCAACCGGCGCATGCCCTCGCCTTCGCCGCCCATCACAATGGCGACATTGCCGGTGAAATCGGTCTGGTAGATCAATCCGGGGGCTTCGCCGTCCATGCCGTAAACCCAGACCCCGGCATCCTTGATGGCACGCAGGGTACGGGCCAGATTGGTCACCGAAATCACGGGAATGCGGTCGGCGGCACCGGCGGAAGTCTTTCGAACAGTGGCATTAAGCGGCGCCGCCTTGTCCTTGGGAATGATGACGGCGGTCACCCCGGCGGCAGCGGCCGAGCGCAGACAGGCGCCAAGATTGTGCGGGTCCTGCACGCCATCCAGAACCAATAGCAGCGCTTTACCAGCGGCGGCTTCGATGAGTCCGGGCAATTCCGACTCTTCGGTCGGTTTGGCCGCCTCATAGCGCGCGATCACGCCCTGATGGCGGAGGCCTCCGGCAATACCTTCCAGCGCCTGATGCGTGACCCGGCGTACGGATATATCACGCCGGCGCGCATTTTCCTCGATTTCGACGATGCGTGCGTTCTTGCTTCCGGCTTCGACAAGCACTTCGCGTACATGCTCGATGTCATGCTCGAGCGCCGAAGCGACGGCATTGATTCCGGAAATCCACTGACTGGTTTTGCTCATCGGCGTTTCTTCCTTGCTATCTCGTCCATCGCCTGCTTGCCGCGGTCGGCATCGGCGAATACCGGTTTGAAATCGATACGCTTGTCTTCCACACTGGCTTTCAGCACCAGCACCCGGATCGGATCGCCCAATCGGAAGCTCATGCGCTTGCGTTCGCCGGTCAGGGTCTTTCGCATCGGATCGAAGTGCCAGTAATCATGCGGCAGCTGGGTCACGTGCACCAGACCATTGACCTTGGAATCGGTCAACTCGACGAACAGACCGAAACTGGTGACGCCGCTGATGACGCCGTCGAACTGGGATCCGACATGCTGCTCCATCCAGGCGCTGCGGTAACGCTCGTCGACTTCCCGCTCGGCCTCGTCGGCACGGCGCTCGAGCGCGGAACACTGCAGGCAGAGCTTGTCCATTTCCTGCGCCGAATAGCTGAAGCCGCCGTCGCTGGCCGGCAGCAGCGCTTTCTTCAGGGCGCGGTGCAGCAAGAGGTCCGGGTAACGGCGGATCGGCGAGGTGAAGTGGCTGTAGGCCTCCAGCGCGAGGCCGAAGTGGCCTTTGTTGTCGGTGCTGTAGACCGCAAGGCTCTGCGATCGCAGCAGTACCGTTTCCAGCAGGGCCGCATCCGGGCGCAACCGGACCTTCTTGAGCAGGTTGGTGAAATCCTTCGGCTGCACTTTGGCGTAACTCGGCATGCTCAGCGCGAATTCCTTGAGATACTCGAGCAGGTCGGCGTACTTCGATTCCGGCGGCCGGTCATGCACGCGGAACGGCGCATGGGCATGGTTTGCCAGTACGGCCTTTCCGGCTTCGACGTTGGCGGCGATCATGCACTCTTCAATCAGCTTGTGGGCGTCATTGCGCGCCAGAAGTCCGCCCTGGATGACTTCGCCTTGGGGGTTGAGTTCGAAATGCACTTCGCTGGATTCGAATTCGATGGCACCGCGGCGGGTGCGCGCTTTCGACAGGATGTCGTACAGCTGGTGCAGACGGGAAATCGCCGGCTGCAAATCACCCAATGCCGCCTTGGCCTCGGCATCATCTTCACCGATGACTTTCCAGACCTGGTTGTAGGTCAACCGTGCATGCGAGTGCATGACTGCTTCGTAGAATTTGGATTCGGTGACCAGCCCGTCGAACCCGACCTGCATGTCACAGACGAAACACAGCCGGTCGACCTTGGGCTTCAGCGAGCAGATGCCGTTGGACAGGTTCTCGGGCAGCATCGGTACTACGAAACCCGGGAAATAGACCGAGGTGCCGCGCAGCACGGCTTCATCGTCCAGAGCAGCGCCCGGACGGACGTAATGCGAGACATCGGCGATGGCGACCAGAAGGCGGAAGCCTGCGGTATTGGACTCGCAGTACACGGCATCATCGAAGTCCTTGGCATCCTCGCCGTCGATGGTCACCAGCGGCAGATGGCGGATGTCGACGCGCGCGGCGGCTTCGGCGGCCGTCACGTCGACTGGAATCGCGTTGGCCTCGCGAAGCACCGGTTCCGGAAATTCGTGCGGCAGATTATGACCGTGGATGGCCATCTCGACCACCTTGGTCGCAGTCAGCCGATCGCCCAGAACCACCAGAACCTTGCCGATCGGCGGGCGGCCGGAATCCGGGGAAGAGGTGATTTCGGCGACCACCAGCTGGCCGTCTTTAGCACCGTTACGGTCATCCGGCCCGATCAGGACTTCGTGTTGCAGACGCTTGTCATCCGGCACCACGGCAGCGATGCCGGCACGGATGTTGAATCGGCCGGTAACCCGGGTATGCCGGCGTTCGAGCACTTCGGCGATGGCGACATTGCGCCGCCCCTTATGGTCGATATTGATGACACTGACCAAGACGCGGTCGCCGTGGAAGCATTTGCGCAGTTCGCTGGGATTCAGGAAACCATCATCCCCGCCGGTTTCGAATTTGACGAAACCGAAGCCATCCGGATGGGCGGTGACGGTTCCGGCAAGCAGATCCAGAGCTGCTGCCGGGGCGTAGCCGCCACGCCGGTTCAAAAGCACCTGTCCGTCACGGACCATCGCCTGCAGCCGGCGCTGCAGGGCATCCAGACGCTCAGGGGCCTCCAGTTTCAGGACTTTAGCCATGTCCTCCAGCGGCAAGGGGCCATCGGCATCACGCAGGAACTGCAGCAGCCCTTCACGGCTGAGAATCGGGTTGTCGTATTTCTGGGACTCCCGCTGGAAATGCGGATCTCCACTGCTGCCATGACGCGCGGGGGGCTGCCCTGTCTTCGGCTTGCCGGCCTTCGGCTGAGCGTGCTTCTTCGCACTCGGCTTACCCGGAGCGGCCTGCCTCAGGGTTTCCGGCATCCAGGCCGGCAAACTCGACTTTTTCTTGTTTTTCGGGGGTTTTTTCATGCCCACATCTTACACGCATCGCTCTTAACCTGCCGTTAAGCATCTGATTGGATAAGGCAAGCGCGTATTTGTTTTGACAAAAATAGGGCGGATGGCTAAAATAGCGGTCTGAACAAAACACCTTGCCCAGGTGGCGGAATTGGTAGACGCACTAGTTTCAGGTACTAGCGGGTAAAACCGTGGAGGTTCGAGTCCTCTCTTGGGCACCAACGCAGACCCTCACTCCGGTGGGGGTTTTTTTTGCCTGCATTGCGCAAACGCAGGCTAGAATGAAAGCCTGTCCCGGGATTCCGAAATGAGTGAAGATAAGCTTCTGACGCTGGCGAAATCCCTGCTTGAATCCGGCGATCTGGGCGGCGCCGAGGATGCCCTGGCGGCGCGGGTCAAAATACATCCCATTCCGGTCGACGCCCTCTTGCTTCTCGCAGAAATCCGCCTGCGGCTCGGCAGGTCCGATGAGGCCCTGAAACTGCTTGCCCCCTATGGCGGGCACCGGCATTGCGCGGATTGGGTCCGTGAATACTGCATCGGCGAGCGGATGAATCCCCAAGCCATTGCATGGCTGAACGGCATCCCGAAATCCGGAGGCATAGACGATCTGATTGACCAGGCTGCCTTACTGCAGCTCTCGGGGGATGCACGTTCAGCTGCAGCACTGAGCCGAAAAGTGCTGGCTCTTCAGCCGGACAATGCCTTTGCCCTCAATCACCTCGGGCGGGCGCTGTTCAACATCGGCATGGCCGCGGAGGCGCGGCAGGCTTTCGAGAACGCGACACGCCTGGCGCCTTCGTATTCCCAGGCCTGGCACAATCTCGGGCACGTGCTGCGTTCGCAGAACGATCTCAAAGGCGCGAGTGCGGCCTACGGCAAGGCGCTCGCCATTGCGCCTTATTACCAATCCGCAATGTTGAATCTGGCCCTGCTCAAGATGGGACAGGGCGATAACGCAGGCGCCATCGAACAGTTTGAGGCGCTGCTCGCCTTGAATCCGGAACATGCCGAAGGTCAGTTGAATATCGGCATCTGTCATCATATCCTGCGCGAATTCGACAAGGCCAGAATGGCATTCGAAAAATCCATCGCCGCCGACCCGGGCCAGCCCCGCGCTCTCCGTCATATGGGCGGGTTGCTCCGTGAAATGCAGGACAGCCGGTCGGCATTGGATTACTACCGGAGTGCCTTGGCGATTTCACCGGGAGATGGCGACCTGCGTGCGGAATTGATTTCCACACTGGAGCTGCTGAGCGAGTTGGACGAGGCCGAGAAGACCGTCGCCGAGGGTCTGGCGTTGAATCCGAAGGATGCCGGCATTCTCTTCGAATCCGCGAAGCTGCATCGCCGATGCCGGGACTATGACGGGGCTTGGCGGATCCTGACCGGCATTGACCCGCAGCACCTGCCGTCGCGCCTGCTTCTGAGCTATTACTATGAATGCGGCACGACTGCCGACCGCGTTGACCGCTTCGATGAGTCTTTTTCCGCCTATGCCAAAGGCAATGAGTTGGCACTGACCAGCATCCGCGCCCGGAATACCGATCCGACCGCACTGCCAAGACAGATCGAACGCATGCGGAACTGGCTGCAACATGGCGCGCCGGCCGTGGCGGACGGACCGGATGAAGACCGCGGTGCAGATCTGTGTTTCCTGATCGGGTTTCCGCGGTCAGGCACCACCTTGCTGGATGTCATGCTGGATGGGCACGATCAGGTCTTGTCGCTGGAAGAAAAGCCGACCGTAGAGCATGTCGCATTCGCCGTGGACCGTCTTCCCGGACACTATCCCGATGCCATGTCCTCCCTGACCGGAGACCAGAAAGCCGATCTCCGCCGGCTTTACCGCAGCAAGATTGCCGCATACCGGAAACCGGAACACACGCTGGTCATCGATAAAATGCCGATTCGGACCGTCAATGCGGCTTTCATCCATCGCCTGTTTCCCGAGGCGCTATTCATCTTCGCCGAACGCCATCCCTGCGATGTCGTGCTCAGCAACTTCATGCAGCATTATGCGATCAATGAAGCCATGATTCATTTTGCCCGGTTGAAGACCGCAGTCGAGATGTATGACTCGGTAATGCGCCTATGGATGCTGACGGAAGAAAAACTTCCGGGCATGCGCGTCCAGCGCGTCCGTTACGAATCACTGATTGCGGATACCGAAGGCGTACTGCGTGATGCCTGCGCATTCCTGGAACTGCCCTGGCAGGAAGGCATGGCACGGCATCAGGACACCATCGTTCAGCGCACGCAGATCAAAACCAACAGTTACCATCAGGTCGCCGAACCGGTCTACCAACGCTCGAAATTCCGCTGGCTCAACTACAGTAGCCATTTCGAACCGTACATGGAAATCCTTCAGCCGCACATCGACCGCATGGGCTATTGATTAATTCCGCCCCGGTCTCGGGTTCTGAGAACGGGCGCCATCATCATGGCAGTCAGCGGGAGTTGGTTATCACTGTAATGCATTTGACAAACGGCAATGGCGGAGGGGTCATGGAACTGCGCAGTCTTTTCATCGATTTCAATGCCTATTTCGCTTCCGTCGAGCAGCAGGACCGGCCGGAGCTGCGGGGCCGGCCGATTGCAGTATCACCGGTCATGTCAGCCAATGCCTGCTGCATCGCCGCCAGTTATGAAGCCAAACGCCAGGGCGTGAAAACCGGAACCCTGCTTCGCGAAGCCAGGCTTCTGTGTCCGGACATCCGCTTCGTTCCGGCACGGCCGGCACTCTACGTGACTTACCACCACCGCCTGCTTGCGCTGATCCATGAATGCATTCCGACCGCATACATCGGATCCATCGACGAAATGGCCTGTGAGCTGATCGGCCGCGAACGCCAACGCCCCGAGGCCGAAGCCATCGCCCGTGCCATCAAAGCCAAACTCGCGGAAGCCGTACCCGCCATCACCGCCTCGATCGGCATCGCACCCAATCACTTCCTGGCCAAAACCGCAACCGACATGCAGAAGCCGGATGGTCTGGTCGTGCTGGAAGCGGACGATCTGCCGCACGCACTCCATCGTTTGCAGTTACGTGAACTCTGCGGCATCGGGCGTGCCATGGAGAAACGCCTGGAACGGAACGGCATCACCACGGTGGCGCAACTGTGTTCGGCCTCGTCGCTGGTGCTGCGACAGGCCTGGGGCGGCATCGAGGGTGAGCATCTCTACCGCAAACTGCGCGGCGAATGGTTGCCGCACACCCCGACGAACGGACGCGGCAGCATCAGCCACTCCCATGTCTTGGCGCCCCCGATGCGAAATGCAACCGGTGTCGAATCGGTACTGAAGAAGCTGCTGCAGAAAGCCGCCATGCGCCTGCGTTCTGAGAAACTGGTGGCCGGGCGGCTGGAGGTCAAGGTCAAGTACCTCGACCGTGCCAGCTGGAAGGAAACGGTGTTCTGCAACGATACCGATGACAGCCATGCGCTGCTGGTGCAGCTGAGCGAACTGCTGTCGCATCGGCCCGTCGGCAACAGGCCATTGGCCGTTGCGGTGGCGCTCTCCGATCTGTGCGAGCGGACCGGCACCACGGATGACCTGTTCGCCACGGCTCAGGCCAAGGAACATGCGCCGCTGAGCGCGCTGATGGATCGCATCAATGACCGTTTCGGTCCGCAGAAGATCAGCTACGCCTCCAGTCAGGCCGCCGCCAAGGAAGCGCCCATGCGCATCGCTTTCAGCCGCATCCCCGATATCGCACACGAGGATGAAAGCTTCAGCCGGAAATGAAAAGAGCAGGCCGGAGCCTGCTCTTTATCGACTGCAGTGATTTTGCACAATCAGGCGAACGGATCCTGCAACACGATGTTGGCGTCACGGTCCGGGCCGGTCGAGACGATGGCGATCGGACAGCCGACCAGCTCTTCGAGCGAACGCAGATAAGCACGTGCGGCCGGCGGCAGTTTGTCCCACTCGGTGATGCCCGCGGTGGATTCGGTCCAGCCCGGGAATTCCAGATAGACCGGTTCGCATTCGTCCCAGCCGGCTTCATCCAAGGGCGAGTATTCAGTCTGTTTGCCGTGGTATTTGTAGGCGATGCACATCTTCAGGCTGGGCATGCCGTCAAGGATGTCGAGCTTGGTGATGCACAGGCCGGTGATGCCGTTGATGGCGACCGCACGCTTCAAGGCGACGATGTCGATCCAGCCACAGCGGCGCGGGCGGCCGGTGGTGGCGCCGTATTCCGCACCCTTGTCGCGGATCAGCTGGCCGGTTTCATCATTGAGTTCGGTCGGGAACGGACCGCCGCCGACGCGGGTGGCGTAGGCCTTGGCGATGCCCAGCACGTAATCGATGGCATCGGCGCCGACGCCGGTACCGGCCAATGCACCGCCGATGGTGGTGTTGCTCGAGGTCACGTACGGATAGGTGCCGTGGTCGATATCGAGCAGGGAGCCCTGGGCGCCTTCGAACAGCACGCGCTTGCCCTGCCTGCGCAGATCATGCAGGATGCCTGCGACATCGCTGATCATCGGCTTGATGTATTTTCCGAACTCGACGGCTTCATCAAGGGTGCTCTGGAAATCGATGGCCTCGACGCCCAGGTATTTGGTCAGCACGAAATTGTGGTAATCCAAGGCCGCTCGCAACTTCTCAGCCAACTGTTCCGGATAGGCCAAGTCGGCGACGCGCACGCCGCGGCGCGCGACCTTGTCTTCATAGGCCGGGCCGATGCCGCGACCGGTGGTGCCGATGGCCTTGCCGCCGGCGGCCTTTTCGCGGGCCTGATCGAGTGCGATGTGGTACGGCATGATCAGCGGCGTGGCCGGACTGATGCGCAGACGCGAACGCACTTCCACGCCGTTGCCTTCGAGCTCGGCGATTTCCTTTTTCAGGGCGCCGGGATGCAGGACCACGCCATTGCCGATCAGGCACAGCGCGTCATCGCGCAGGATGCCGGAGGGAATCAGGTGCAAAACGGTTTTCTTGCCGCCGATGACCAGCGTATGGCCGGCATTGTGGCCACCCTGGAAGCGGACCACGGCTCCGATCTGCTGCGTCAGCAGATCGACGATTTTGCCTTTGCCCTCATCGCCCCATTGTGCTCCCAGCACGACAACCGACTGACCCATGATGCTCGCTCCCGAAATGATTGTTGCAGACGCAGAAAAAGCCGAACGGATGTCGGCTTTGACGTATTATACGCGCTTTGGATTCGGGGCGGAACGCTAGCGTTTGCCGCCGCCGAAGTATTTCAGGAACTCGGAATCCGGATCCACGACCATGGTCGACTTGCCGTCCGCAAAGCTGGCCTTGTAGGCCTCCAGGCTGCGGTAAAAAGCGTAAAAATCAGCATCTTGGCCATAGGCGGCGGCGGAAATGCGGGCCACTTCGGCATCGCCCTCACCACGGACTTTCTGGGCATCACGCTGGGCATCGGCCAAAATCACTTGGCTTTCGCGTTCGGCCTCGGCACGGATGCGCTCGGACTCGGCGAAACCTTCGGCTCTCAAGGCATTCGCCACTTGTTTGCGTTCGGAACGCATGCGGTCGAGGACTTGATCGCGTATTTTGGCGTCTTTCGGGAAGTTGATGCGTTTGATCCGGATATCGACCACCTCGATGCCCAAGGTCGCCGCGCCGAGGTTGATGGGTTTCAGCAAGCGCTGGGCCAACTCGGTACGCTCGCCGGACACCAGCTTCTGCAACGTGAAGCTGTTGATATCGTTACGCAGGGTATTCTTGATGATCGGCGTCAGACGCTGCGCAGCCGCTTCCTCGTTGCCGCCGCTGGTGGCGCGGTAGTAGACGGTGACATCCTTGATGCGCCATTTCACGAAGAAGTCGACTTCGACGTCTTTCTTCTCGACGGTCAGGTAACGCTCCGGATTGTCGTCCAGGGTCAGTAAACGGCGGTCGAACTTGCGGACCTGCTCGATGAACGGGACTTTGAAATGAAGACCGGGTTTCAGGTCGGAACGGACCACCTTACCCAGATTCAGAACGATGGCGGTCTGGCTTTCATTCACGATGAAAATGGACGAAAACAGCAGGATGACGGCGGTAAGACCGCCGAAAATGAGGGTTGTTGGATTACGCATGATCAGGTTCCCTCCCGGCCCTGGCGGACTTCGCCACGGCCCGTTGAATCCGCAGGCGGCACCGACGGCGTGACCACGGCCGGCGACGGACGGGATACGCCATCGGGGCTGGGCGCGGGCGCGGCACTGCCGGGAGCCGGCAGATAGAAGATATTGCCCTTGCCGGAAATGATCTTCGGATTGCGGGTCATCACATCCTGCATGGTTTCCAGGTACAGGCGCTTTCGGGTGACTTCCGGTGATTTCCGGTATTCATCGGCGAGCTGGCGGAATCGCGACGCATCACCGGTGGCCTTGGCGATGCTGGCCTGACGGTAACCATCGGCCTCGGCCTTGATGCGTGACGCGGTACCGCGGGCTTCCGGCACGATTTTGCTGGCATAAGCAAGCGCGGCGTTCTTGATGGAATCGCTTTGCTGCCCGGCATTGATGGCCTCATTGAAGGCATCACTCACTTCTTCAGGGAAACGGGCATCGGGCAGAGTGAACTGCGACACTTTGATGCCGGTACGGTACATGTCCAGGGATTTCTGCAGGTGTTCCTTGGCCACGATGGACAGCTGGCCACGTTCGAAAAGAGTGGCGTCCATGGTGTTGTTGCCGACTACTTCCCGGACCGCGCTTTCGGCGGCCTGGCGAACCGTTTCCGAGCCCTGCTGGCCTCCGGCCGCAACGATATCGTCGCGATAGCCATAGAGATAAAGCCGTGGATCGCTGATGGTGTACTGGGCGTTGAATTTAATGTCGACGATGTTTTCGTCTTTGGTCAGCACATTGACTGTTTCCTCGACCGTCTGGACCTGCGTGGCATTGACCACGGTCACCGACTCGATCGGCCACGGCAGTTTCATGTTGGCGCCCGGAGTCATGATGCGGTCGAACTTGCCGAAACGCAGGACGACGCCGCGTTCACGTTCATCGATGAGCTGGAAGCAGTTGAAAACGATCAGCACGGCCAGACCGATCAACACCGGCTTGACCCATGACGGTCCGTTGCCGGCATCACCGATGCCCAGCTGCGATTTCAGACGTCCGAGGAAATCATCGACCGGATTGCCGCCGCCTTTCGGTTTCCAGGGTTCCTTGCCGCCGCCCGGTTGGTTCCACGCCATACTGACTCCGTATTCCTGATTCTGTGCTCTTAAGCGATATGGGGGCCGTGCGCGACGGCTTCAAGGGTGCCGCTTATTCGGCAGCCTCGACTTCCGCCGCATCGTCTGCACCGGCAGGACCGATGCGCACATTACGGGCCGGAACCACCGTTGAAATCGCATGCTTGTAGACCATCTGGCTGACGGTATTGCGCAGCAGGACCACGAACTGATCAAAACTTTCAATCGTTCCCTGCAGCTTGATGCCGTTGACGAGGAAAATCGACACCGGCACGCGCTCTCTGCGCAGGGCGTTAAGGAAAGGGTCTTGAAGGGATTGCGATTTGGTCACGGTGAGGCTCCGTTCTTATTCTGGGTTATTTATTGTTGGTTTTAAGACGGGCTGAGGAACTCCCGTACGCAGTAGTCTAGCGTATCTTTTTCAGCCTGTGGGTCAAACCACCGTGAAGATGCGGAGCCGCGGAACCAAGTCAGCTGGCGTTTAGCCAGCTGGCGCGTCGCGGCGATGGTCTGCTCCCGGAACGCCTTGGCATCGGACTGTCCCGAGAGGTGCTGCCAGGCCTGGCGATAGCCCACCGAGCGCATCGAGGGCAGGTCCGGATGCAGCCTCGGATCGGCCATCAGACCCCGGACTTCATCGAGGAATCCGTCCGCCAGCATCTGGTCGAATCGAAGGGCAATCCGGCGGTGCAGTTCACCCCGGTCCGCGGGCGCCAGGACGATGGACAGCAGGCGGAACGGAAACGCGGGGCGCTCGGATTTCCGTTGCCAGTCGCTGCGGGATTTCCCGCTGACCCGGTGGATTTCCAAAGCCCTCAGGATCCGCTGGGGATCATTGGGATGGATACGCGCCGCACTGACTGGATCCAGCGCCTGAAGCTCCGCATGCAGGGCCGGCAACCCTTCCGAAACCATACGGGCTTTCAGCTCGGCACGGACATCGGCATCCGCAGCCGGCATCGCCGACAAGCCCTCGATCAAGGCCCGGAAATACAGGCCGGTTCCGCCGACCAGCAAAGGCACCTTGCGCTGCCCTGCCAACTCCAGCAGATGCGGCATGGCTTCACGGGCGAAATCGGCTGCTGAAAAAACCTCATGGGGATCCCGGATGTCGATCATCCGGTGCGGGGCAATGGCGAGGGTAGCGGCATCCGGTTTGGCGGCACCGATGTCCAGACGCCGATAGACCAGGGCCGAATCGACGCTGACGATTTCCGTACCGAGCCTCTGGCAAAGCTCCGCCGCATAGGCGGTCTTGCCGGAGGCGGTCGGCCCCATGATGGCGATGACCGGCGGGGCCTGCATGGCGGCACTCAATAGCCGGGCTCGAGCTCGGTACGTACCGCTTCGAAGCGCTCCTGCATGGCGCCCGAGGCGGGCGCACCGATACGGCTGGCGAGGACGATTGCAGCGGATGCCAGAATGAATCCCGGAATGATTTCATACAGACCGAACCAGGCGAATTGTTTCCAGACCACCACGGTGACGGCACCGGTCACCATGCCGGCAAGTGCGCCGGCACGCGTCATTTTTTTCCATCCAAGGGAAAACAGAACGACCGGGCCGAACGCCGCACCGAAACCGGCCCAGGCATAGCTGACCAGACCCAGCACGCGGCTCTCCGGGTTGGTGGCCAATGCGATTGCCGCCAGCGACACCAGCAGCACGGCAATCCGGCCGACCCAGACCAGTTCCTGCTGACCGGCCTGCGGACGCATCATTCCTTTGTAAAAATCCTCGGTCAGGGCGCTTGAACATACCAGCAGCTGGCAGCTGAGGGTGCTCATGATCGCGGCCAGAATGGCGGAAAGCAGAACCCCGGCAATCCATGGATTGAACAGCAGGCCGGACAACACGATAAAGACGCGCTCGCTATTGGCGGTGACCGGTGTCGCCTGATCGGGATGCTGCTGGAAATAGGCGATGCCGAAGAATCCCACGGCCATGGCGCCGAGCAGGCAAAGCACCATCCAGATCATGCCGATCCGGCGTGCCGAGGGAATGGATTTGACCGAATCGGCGGCCATGAAACGCGCGAGGATATGCGGTTGACCGAAATACCCGAGCCCCCAGGCCATCAGGGAAAGGATGCCGATGACGGTCGTACCCTTGAAGAAATCGATGTTGGACGGATCGGCCTGGGCAATCAGGGCCAGACTGGGTTCAACTCCGCCCACGCTGAGGATCACGGCGATCGGTGTCAGAATGAGTGCGAAGATCATCAGGGTCGCTTGTACGGTATCGGTCCAACTGACCGCCAGAAACCCGCCGACCAAGGTATACGCGATGGTTGCCCCCGCGCCCAGCCAAATGGCGCTGGCATAGGAAATGCCGAATACGGATTCGAAAAGCCGTGCCCCGGCGACAATGCCCGAGGCGGAATAGACGGCGAAGAACGCCAGAATGATCACGGCCGAAATGATGCGTAGCAGCTTGGAATCATCCTCGAAGCGCTGTGCGAAATAATCCGGAAGGGTCAAGGCGTTGTTGCAGCGTTCGGTATAGACACGCAAGGGCCCGGCCACGAATTTCCAGTTGCACCAGGCTCCCAGAACTAGGCCAATGGCGATCCAGGACTCCGATAGGCCGCCGAGGAACAGGGCACCCGGCAGTCCCAACAGCAGCCAGCCGCTCATATCCGAAGCGCCGGCGGAAAGCGCCGTCACGAAGCTGCCCATGTTGCGGCCGCCGAGGATATAGTCATCCAGGGTATTGACGGATCGCCAGGCGACGAAACCGATTGCCAGCATCAAGAGGATGTAAAGCGCGAAGGTAATGGTTAAAGGCGTCAAGCTCATGCTGCAGGGCTCCCGGTCGATTTGGAGTAATTGCTCTAGATGCACTAAGGTAGCATCGAAACGTCAACCACATGGTATACGGACGATGCAAAGACTGAAAGCCCTCCGTTACGGCCTGGTGTTCCTGCTTCCGCTGCAATTGCTGCTCGCCATGCACTGGAGCAGCTTGAGCGGCATGCCCGATCTCATGGCCTGGTGGCCACTTCTGTTTTTCTTCGTATTCCTGCCGCTGATCGATTACGGCATCGGCCGCGACACGCTGAATGTCCAGCCGGTGCAGGAACGTGAAGTCTCGGCCGACCCTGTGTTCAAATGGCTTTGTCTGGCGGTAGTGCCGGTGCAGATCGCCACCCTGTATCTATCGATGCAGTGGTTCGTGGCAACGGATCTCGGCCCGGCCGGAGTCATCGGCTGGCTGTTGTCCCAAGGCATCATCAGCGGCGCCTTGGCGATCAATACGGCGCATGAAATGATCCACAAGAATGGCCGTCTCGAACAATGGTCCGGCGCCCTGCTGTTGATTACCGTCGGCTACCATGGCTTCAAAATCGAACATCTGCGCGGCCATCACGTGCATGTGTCGACTCCGGAAGACCCCTCCAGCGCCCCCTTTGGCATGACCATCTGGCAGTTTCTGCCGCAGGCACTGCGCCGGAACAGCATCAATGCCTGGGTATTGGAAGCGGAACGGCTACGCAAAGCGGGTCTGCCGGTCGTCAGCCCGCATAACGAGATGCTGGTGATGACATTGATTTGGCTCGCGCTTGCGTCAACGGTATTTGCCATAGCGGGTATCGAAGGACTGCTGTTCTTCCTGGCGCAGGGCATACTCGCGGCCGCAACTCTGGAAGTCATCAATTACGTCGAGCATTACGGCCTGGAACGCCGCAGAACCGATGCCGGCTATGAACGCACCACGCATCTGCATAGCTGGAATTCGAGCTATGCCCTGTCGAATGCCATGCTGTTCAATCTGCAGCGGCATTCCGACCACCACGCCTACCCGAAGCGCCGTTACGGCATCCTGCGCCATTTCGATGACTCGCCCCAGCTCCCGGCCGGCTACCCGACCATGTTTCTCTTGGCTTTGTGCCCGCCGCTATGGCGCCGGGTCATGGATCCGCGGGTCAGGGCACACCACGCGGCATTGACGTCCTAGTCTTCCGGCCACTGGATGGCCGGCTTGGCTTTTACGGAGTGGTCTTTCCGTTTGGCGGCCTGAACCGCTGCCAGCACCGCAAGCACGTCCTTGGTTTCAGCCACGTCATGCACACGGATGATGCCGGCACCGTTCTGTGCCGCAAGCATCGCCGCGGCTGCAGAGCCTGATACCCGCGCATCGATACCGCGGCCGGTGATCTGCCCGATCATGGACTTCCGGGAGACGCCTGCCAACACCGGCACACCGAGCTCACAGAAATACGCGAGATTGGCCAGCAATGCCAGATTGTGTTCCAGATGCTTACCGAATCCGAAGCCCGGATCGATGACCAGATTCTTCTTGGAAATGCCGGCCATTTCGCAGGCAAACATACGCTCGGTCAGGAACTGCCGGACCTGGACCAGAACATCGTCGTAATGCACCTCCTTCTGCATGGTGCGCGGGTTGCCGGGCATATGCATCAGGCAGACGGGAACACCCAGTTCAGCCGCGGCCGCCATCGCCCCCTCATGACGTAGCGCGGCCACGTCATTGATGAACACGGCGCCGGCGGCAACCGCGGCACGCATGACCTCCGGCTTGGACGTATCGATGCTGATGGGAACGCTGCAGCGTGTGGATAGCGCTTCGATGACCGGAACGACGCGGTCGAGCTCTTCCTGCAGGGAGACCGGCGCCGCATCCGGACGCGTCGACTCGCCACCGATGTCGAGCATGTCAGCACCCTGCTCGACCAGTTTGAGCGCATGCGCCACTGCGGATTCCGTATTAGCAAGCCGGCCACCGTCGGAAAAGGAGTCCGGGGTGACATTGACAATGGCCATGATTCTCGGCACGTCCAGCTTGAGTACATGGTGCCCGCATTGCAGGTTGGGAACGGTATCGAACATGAAATGCTCCTTGTTGTGCAATAGCATAGCGCATGAAAAAGCCGGAACACATTCCGGCTTTTTCAGTAACGATTGAGTGACTCAGGTCTGCGGCATTGGACCGCCGATCGGACCGGTACTGGGCTTGTCATCCTTGTTGGTACGGCCGGATTTGGCCCAGTCCAGCGGCGGGCCCGGAACGCGTCCTTCCATTACCGAGTCGATCTGGCTGACGTCGATGGTTTCATAGGTCAGCAGGGCATCCGCCATCATATGCAGCTTGTCGACGTTGTCCTTCAGGATCTGGGTGGTGCGCGCATAGGCACGGTCCAAAATGATACGCACGACCTCATCAATCTTCTTGGCGGTGTCATCGGAGACATGTTTGGTCTGCGAGACCGACCGGCCGAGAAATACTTCACCCTCGTCATCGGCATAGGCAATCGGGCCGAGCTCGTCGGACAGACCCCATTTGGTGACCATGTTGCGGGCCATCTTGGTGGCACGTTCGATGTCGTTGGAGGCGCCGGTAGTGACCTTGTCGGCACCGAAAATGAGCTCCTCGGCGACGCGGCCGCCGTACAGCGAACACAGCTGCGATTCGATCGCGACCTTGTTGTAACTGTATTTATCGCCTTCCGGAAGGTACATGGTGACGCCGAGCGCACGACCGCGCGGAATGATAGTCACTTTGTACACCGGATCATGCTCGGGCACCATGCGGCCAACGATGGCGTGGCCGGCTTCATGATAGGCGGTGAGCTTCTTTTCATCCTCGCTCATCACCATCGAACGGCGCTCGGCACCCATCAGGATCTTGTCGCGGGCCTTGTCGAAATGCTCCATGCGCACTTCCTTGGCGTTCTCGCGGGCAGCGAACAAGGCGGCCTCGTTGACCAGATTGGCCAGATCGGCACCGGAGAAGCCCGGGGTTCCGCGCGCGATGGTCATCGGTTCGACATCTTCATTCAGCGGCACTTTGCGCATATGAACTTTCAGAATTTGTTCGCGGCCTCTCACGTCCGGAAGACCCACCACGACCTGACGATCGAAGCGGCCCGGACGCAGCAATGCCGGATCCAGTACATCGGGGCGGTTGGTGGCGGCGATGACAATGACGCCCTCGCCACCTTCGAAACCGTCCATTTCCACCAGCAGCTGGTTGAGGGTCTGCTCGCGCTCGTCGTGGCCGCCGCCCAGGCCGGCGCCGCGGTGCCGGCCAACGGCATCGATTTCATCGATGAAGATGATGCATGGCGCATGCTTTTTGGCGGTATCAAACATGTCGCGCACGCGCGAGGCGCCGACGCCGACGAACATCTCGACGAAATCGGAACCGGAAATGGAGAAGAACGGCACTTTGGCTTCACCGGCAATGGCGCGCGCCAGCAGGGTCTTGCCGGTACCGGGATTGCCGACCATCAGGACGCCGCGCGGAATGCGGCCGCCGAGTTTCTGGAATTTGGAAGGATCACGCAGGAACTCGACCAGCTCGCCGACCTCTTCCTTGGCTTCATCGCAGCCGGCGACGTCGGCGAAGGTGACCTTGACCTCGTTCTCACCCTGCATTTTGGCGCGCGATCGGCCGAAGCTCATGGCGCCCTTGCCACCGCCCTGCTGCATCTGTTTGATGAAGTAGAAGGCAATGCCGAAGAACAGGATGTACGGCAGAATGTTCAGCACGATGGCCCAGAACGGCGGACCGGCGGCCGGCTTGGCCTGCACGATTTCAACCTTGCGTTTGACCAACACATTGACCAGATCGCGGTCATAAGGACCCCAGGTCTGGCCGACACTGCCGTCACCGCGGGTGTATTTCAGTTCGGTGCGGGCACTGGAGCTGTCTTCCGAGAATTCGACCTTGCTGACGGTGCCGGTATCGACCTCGTCGAGGAATTTCGAATACGCCACTTCCGGCGTGTTCTTGCCGAACTCGGGGGAAAACGCGTTCATGACCGCCATCATCAGAAACCCGACGACGACGAATACGATGATGTTCTTGGCCAGATCGTTCATGTTGTTCCTTCAGCGCTTGCCGGTAGCCAGCGCATAAACTTCGTTGGAACGGCGCCGCGAGGCCGCCGGTTTTCGGATGGTGAGTTTCTGATAGCGTGGGCGGAGGTCTTTGACATAGGCATCGAAACCTTCACCATGAAACAGCTTGATCAGAAAATCACCGCCTTTTTTCAAATGGGCATCGGCGAAGTCGCGCGCCAGTTCGGAAAGGTACATCGCACGGGCTAGATCGACGGTATCCACACCAGACATATTGGGGGCCATATCCGATAAAACAAGGTCGACCGGTTTTTCGCCCACCAAGGCCTGCAACTGGGACAATACCGATTCTTCCCTGAAGTCGCCGTGAATGAATTCGACCCCGGCGATAGGGGGCATTTCGAGGATATCCAAGGCGATGACCCGGCCTTTGTCGCCCATGACCTTGCGGGCCATCTGTGACCAACCGCCGGGGGCGGCGCCCAGATCGACGATGGTCATACCCGGTTTGATCAGCCGGTCGCGTTCAAGCAGCTCTTCCAACTTGTAGGCCGCACGCGATCGCAGACCCTCGGACTGGGCCTTTTTGACATAGGGGTCGGCGAAGTGCTCTTTCAGCCAACGCTGGCTGCTTTTGCTGCGGGTAGCCATAATCGTTGTGGGCGTGGGGACGCGTTCATGATACCCTTTTATCCCCCTCACCGCATTGGGCCAAAGGTCATGACCACCCCCCTCAGCAATCCGCAGAAACGCTATCTGCGCGGGCTCGCACACGACCTGAAACCCATCATCCTGGTTGGCGCCAAGGGCCCGAGCGAGGCCTTGCTGGCCGAACTGGACGGTGCCCTTGAACGGCATGAACTGCTGAAGGTGAAGTTCGCCGCCGATGACCGCGACACCCGTGACGCCTGGATCGCGCATCTGGTCGAACAGTCGAAGTCGGATATGGTCGCCCGCATCGGCAATATCGTGGTACTGTTCCGCCGCAGCAAAGACAAGCCCTTGATTATCCTGCCCAAGGCCTGATGCAGATTTCACTGGAAAACCCGGATTATCGTTATATCTGCCGGGGTGTCAGTGTCTCGGGAGTCCGGGTGAATGACCGGGAAATCAGCAGCAGTTTTCTGCTGGGGCCGAACGTGCTGGTGGAAAACTGGTCATTGACCGATATCGGAACGCCTGCCCCCGAGGCCTGGGAGGCCGTTTTGGCGCTGAAACCATCGCTGTTCATTCTCGGCACCGGGGACATTCAGGTTTTTCCCGCGCCGAAGCACATGGCCTTCTTCCTGCAACGCGGCATCGGATTTGAAGTGATGAACAATGCCGCCGCCGCACGGACCTTCAACATCCTGGCCCAGGAAGGCCGGAATGTGGTGGCCGGATTCCTGATTTCTCAGTGATCCACGGCGCCGCTGGCGCCGTGCCCGGTCTGGGAACGGATGTACTGGGACAGAAAGCGTGCCCGCTCGGTATCGCCCGCAGCCGAGCGGTCGGTGACCGAGAAAAGCCAGATGCCGGCAAAGGCAAGCGCCATCGAGAACAGGGCTGGATATTCGTAGGGGAAAATCGGTTCGGCGTGGCCGAGGATCTGCACCCAGACCGTCGGACCGAAAATCATCAGGGTCACGGCGGAAATCAAGCCGAGAGCGCCGCCGACCAACGCGCCGCGCGTGGTCAATTTACGCCAATACATGCTCAGGAAAAGCACCGGGAAATTACAGCTGGCGGCGATGGAGAATGCCAGACCGACCATGAAGGCGATGTTCTGCTTCTCGAACAGGATGCCGAGTAGGATGGCGACCGCGCCGAGCACCACGGTGGTGATTTTGGACACGCGCAGTTCCGCACGCTCGTCGGCATTGCCCTGTTTGAAAACACTCGCATACAGATCGTGCGAAACCGCGGAGGCGCCCGACAATGTCAGTCCGGCGACAACGGCCAGTATGGTGGCGAAAGCCACTGCGGAAATGAAGCCCAGGAAAAGATTGCCGCCGACGGCTGCGGCCAGATGCACGGCGGCCATGTTGTTCCCGCCCAGCAGTTCGCCCGAGGCATCCTTGAATGCCGGATCGGTACTGACCAGCAGAATGGCACCGAAGCCGATGATGAAGGTAAGGATGTAGAAATAACCGATGAATCCGGTGGCGTAGAAGACACTCTTGCGTGCGGCCTTGGCATCGCTGACGGTGAAGAAACGCATCAGGATATGCGGCAGGCCGGCGGTGCCGAACATCAGCGCGAGGCCGAGCGAAATCGCCGACACGGGATCCTTCACCAAGCCGCCGGGGCGCATGATGGCTTCGCCTTTCGGATGCACTGCAATGGCCTCGTTGAACAGCCGGCCGATATCGAAACCGACATGCTTCATCACCATGAATGCCATGAAGCTGGCGCCGGACAGCAGCAGTACCGCCTTGATGATCTGCACCCAGGTGGTGGCCAGCATGCCGCCGAACAGGACATACAGCACCATCAGCATCCCGACAAGAATTACCGCCGTGCTGTAATCCAGACCGAACAGCAGCTGGATCAGCTTGCCGGCACCGACCATCTGGGCGATGAGGTACAGCGTGACCACAGCCAAGGTGCCGCAGGCCGATAGACTGCGGATTTCCATCTGCTTGAGCCGGAACGAGGCGACATCGGCGAAGGTGTAACGCCCGAGATTGCGGAGCCGCTCCGCCATGAGGAACAGGATAATCGGCCAGCCGACCAGAAACCCGATCGAATAAATCAGCCCGTCATAACCGGACCCAAAAACCAGCGCGGAGATGCCCAGAAACGACGCTGCCGACATGTAGTCGCCGGCAATCGCCAGGCCGTTCTGGAATCCGGTGATACGCCCGCCGGCCGCATAATGATTGGCCACCGAGGTATTGCGCTTTGCAGCCCAATACGTGATGGCCAGAGTGGCAACCACGAACACAAGAAACATCACCACTGCAGTGACGTTGGTGCTGTGTGTTGTGACTTCGCCGGCCACTGAACCGGAGGCGACGGCCATCGAAGCGGCAGCCGCAACGGTGAGAAAAATGAGTATCCGTAGCCTGTTCACCGTGCAACCTCCTCGAGCAACTCACGGGTCAGCCGGTCGAACTCGCCATTGGCGCGATGCACATAGATACCTGTCAACACGAAGGCCGAAATGATCAGACCGATGCCTGCGGGAATACCCCAGGTAACCGGCAATTCCGGCCATATCCGGGCGCCCAGCCAATCCGGACGGAATGCCACCAAAAGAATGAAAGCGATGTACAGCGACAGCATCACTGCGGACAGCGTCCAGGCCAAACGCTCGCGGCGACGCACGAGCTGCTGGAATTTCGGGTTGGCATGGATCAATGCATGGACCGGGTCATACATAATGCTTGCCTCGCTGGGAATCAGATCGTCAATGATGCGCCGTAGTCAGGAACATGCGCATCCACATCGAACCTTATTTTCAGCGCCAGCGCGGAGGCGTTACGGGCATCGTCCTCGCCATGCACCAATGCAACGGGTGGATGTTCTTTGAATGCACCATACCACTCCAGCAGCCCGGCCTGATCGGTGTGCGCGGAAAGGCCGCCGATGGTATGCCGGTGCGCCTTGATCTTGATGTCATCGCCGAACAGTTTGATCGAGTCGATGCCGTCGACCAGAAGCCGGCCGAGGGTGCCGACCGACTGGTAGCCGACGAACAGAATATGGTTCTTGGCGCTGCCCAGATTGTGGCGCAGATGATGACGGATGCGGCCGCCGTTGCACATGCCTGATCCGGCGATGATGATGCAGCCGCCATTGTGCTCGTTGATGGCTTTGGAGTCTTCGACATCGGTGGTGTACTTCAGGTTGGGTAACCGGAACGGATGCGGCTTGCCATGGAACAAGGCCTTGGCATCGTCGTCTAACAGCTCCTCGTGGCGGTCGTAGACCTCGATGACCTTCGACGCCATCGGACTGTCCAAGAAGATGCGCCAACGTCCCAGGTCCCAGTCCTCAAAGTGTTTTGCGAACCAGTACAGCAGCTCCTGGCTACGGCCGACGGCGAATGCCGGAATAAGGATATTGCCGCCGGCTTTCCAGGCGGCATCGAAAATCTCACCCATTTCCTGCACGGTGGCCGCGCGCTCCCGGTGCAGACGGCCGCCGTACGTGGATTCCATCAACACCAGATCGGCCTGCAGGAAGGGGTCCGGGTCGGCGAGAATGGGTGTGTTCAATGGTCCGATATCCCCGGAGAACACCAAGGTGCGGGTTTCGCCGCCCTCCTCCGCTTGGATTCGGACGCTGGCCGAACCCAGGATATGCCCGGCATCCTGCAGGGTCACCGTGACGCCCGGAAACAGCGTCTCCGGTTTGCGGTAATCCAGCCGCTCGAGCTGACGCACCACCTGGCCGACATCGTGGCGGGTAAACAGCGGCTTGTGATGATTGTGGCCATCTTTGTGGAAGCGGTTGCGTCGCTCGGCATCCATCTCCGCAAGCGACGCGGCATCCTCCAGCATGACCGGCAGCAGGTCGGCTGTGGCGCGATGGGTATAGATGGGGCCGTGATAGCCGAACTGCGACAGCACCGGCAGCCGGCCGCAGTGGTCGATATGGGCATGGCTGAGAATCACGGCATCGATGCTTTTGACATCGAAATCAAAGGGGAGTGTGTTTTTGGCTTCTTCGATCTTACTGCCCTGGATCATTCCGCAATCCAAGAGGATGCGTTTGCCGGCAGCTTCCACCAGATGGCAGGATCCGGTAACGGCGCCGGCGGCGCCGAAGAAGGTGACCTTCATGTTCCACTCCTCAAATGCATGGAATCCATACTAACAAAAAAGCCGGCTTGCGCCGGCTTTGGTTTTATTTGCGGGATTCGTTGATTTCGTGCAGCACATTCGGTGCCGGATACGCCTTGTCGATGATCCACAGCATATAGCGGGCATCCACCGAAATCATCCGGTTCAGGCTGCCGTCGTAGACCCAGTTGGAACTGACCGATTCCCAGTTGCCGTCGAAGGCCAGACCGACCAGCTCGCCCTTGCCGTTCATGACCGGCGATCCGGAGTTGCCGCCGGTGATGTCGAGATTCGACAGGAAGTTGACCGGCAGCGTACCGAGTTTGCTGTCGGCATAGCGGCCATAATTCTTGGCGGCAACCAGATCCAGCACGCGCTGCGGGGCATTGAACGGCTCGTCCTTGCCGGCTTTCGCCGCCATGCCTTCTGCGGTGGTGAACGGCACATAGACGGCACCGTCCTGGGGTTTGTAGCCGGTGACGTTGCCGTAGGTCAGGCGCAGGCTGCTGTTGGCATCCGGATATACCGCTTCGCCACGGCTGCGCTTGTAATCGATGACCGCCTGCAGATAGACCGGACGGTACTTGGCGTATTCACCGGTGCGTGCCTTGCCAGTGTTCTCCACAGCCAACAGGCTGGGATACAGGGCGACCGCCAGTTTCACGATGCTATCGTTGCTGGCTTCGAAATCAGCTTTACCGGCCTTCAGCCATTTTTCGCGTTCGGCCAGTTCGCCATAGCGCGTACCCGCGTAAAGCGTATTCACGGCACGCGTGACAGACGCTTGGTCATTGCCACCCAGCCAGCCATCCAGCGCCGGATTACGCGAGCCCGCCGGAAGCTGGATGTACTGACCGAGCCAGTAGGACATCAGCTGCTTTTCCATCGCCGGATGGTAGCGGTTCTGCAGTTCGCGCACGCCGCCCTCAATGCGGGCGCGGTCGCGCTCCTGATACCCCGGAGCACGCTCGGCATTCGGCTTGGTGTTTTCCACCGCGAGCCGGTAGAGGCCGCGGGCATTGCCCAGCAGGCCCAGATTGGCAATCGATCCGACAACGGTATCCCGTTCCTGCGTCGCCCGGTCCTGCATGTGCAAGGCGACGAGTTTGGCATGGGCATCGCGTGCGGCTTTGCCTTTGGCGCCCTGCTTGTCGAGCCAGGCCATTACGGCTTTTTCATCGGCACGCTTGATGGCGGCGGCACCGCTCTTGCGGAAGCCGAGCAACTGGCCGTCATAATTCTTCAGGGTGTTTTCCCAGCCGCGCACGGTATTGGCGTATTTGATTTCGATGTCCTTGTCGGCCTTGCCGGCGGCATGCACCAGATCCCGAACGTTTTTCAGGTTACGACTGATGTACGGGTAGGACCAGTTTTCGGTGTTTTCGAATTCGGCCGCGAGCGCATAGCGGTTGGTGCGGCCCGGGTAACCCGCGACCATGACGAAATCGCCCTCACGCAACGGATCGGCGGCCACGCGCAGCCAGTGCTTGTTGCGGTAGGGCACGTTGTCTTTCGCGAATGCGGCCGGCTTGCCGTCTTTGCCGACGTAGGCGCGGATCAGGGTGAAATCGCCGGTGTGGCGTGGCCACATCCAGTTGTCGACTTCGCCGCCATAATTGCCGATGCTGCCCGGGGGCGCGTAGACCAGACGCACATCGCGGATTTCAATCTGCTTGAACAGGCGGTACTGCACCCCGCCGAAGAAGCTGGAGACGGTGCAGCGGAATCCGGCTTCGGCTTCGCACTCGGCCACAATGGCCTTGCTGGCATTTTCCAGTGCCACCTGGCGCTGCAGGCCATCCATTCCGTCATTGACCGCCGCGTTCATGCGCGCACTGACATCGGTGATGGAATCCATCACGAAGATCCGGGAGTTCGGTCCGGCATTGACCTCATCGGCATTGGTCGCGGCGATGAAGCCGTTGCTCAGCAGATCGTTTTGCGGGGTCGAATTCAGCTGGATGCCGCCGTAGGCGCAATGATGGTTGGTGGCGACCAAGCCGTTCGGGGAAATGAAGGAGGCGGTACACCCCCCCAGGCTGACCACGGCGCCCATCGGCTGACCGGTCAAATCGGCGAATTCGGACGGATTCAGGGCTAACCCGGCCTTTTTCAGCGGCCCGGCGATTTCGCCCAGCTGCTGCGGTACCCACATGCCCTCGTCGGCTTGCACCGACGCCCCCGCCAACAGCATCAATGACAACAGTTTCATGCGCATACCACGGAACCTCTTTTGGATTAAAGTCTCAATTATCCGATAAATCCGGATGAAGAGGGCGTCAATCGGCGGGCCGGCGCGTATAATGTCCGCCTGAACCGGGAGCACCTTATGACCGCCATGATGAAAGCCTTAGTCAAACGCCACGCCGAGAAGGGAATCTGGATGGAGCAGGTTCCGGTTCCTGAGGCTGGTCCCAACGAAGTCCTGATCAAGCTGGAAAAGACCGCCATCTGCGGCACGGATCTGCATATTTACAAATGGGATGAATGGAGCCAGCGCACCATCAAGCCCGGCCTGGTCATCGGCCATGAATTCGTCGGCCGCATCGCGGCCATCGGGCCGGGCGTGACCGGCTACCAGTTAGGCGACCGGGTCTCGGCCGAAGGGCATATCGTCTGCGGCCATTGCCGCAACTGCCGCGCCGGCCGCCAGCATCTGTGTCCGAATACGGTCGGCATCGGTGTGAACCGCCACGGCGCCTTCGCCGAATACATGGTGATGCCGGCTTCCAATCTGTGGCCGATTCCCGACCAGATCCCGAGCGAACTGGCTGCATTTTTCGACCCCTACGGCAATGCCGCCCACTGCGCGCTGGAATTCGACGTGATCGGCGAAGACGTCCTGATTACCGGAGCCGGGCCCATTGGCATCATCGCCGCCGGCATCTGCAAGCACATCGGGGCCCGCAACGTGGTGGTGACCGACGTCAACGATTACCGTCTGAAACTGGCGGCGGACATGGGCGCGACCCGTGTGGTCAATGTTTCCAAGCAGAGCCTGAAAGACGTGATGGCCGAGCTGCATATGGAAGGTTTTGATGTCGGCCTGGAAATGAGCGGGGTTCCGCAGGCCTTCAATGACATGCTCGATAGCATGTACCACGGCGGCAAGGTCGCCCTCCTCGGCATTCTGCCCAAAGGCGCCGGTGTTGACTGGGACCGCATCATCTTCAAGGGCCTGACCGTGCAGGGCATTTACGGCCGCAAGATGTATGAAACCTGGTACAAGATGACCCAGATGGTACTGACCGGATTTCCGCTGCAGAAGGTGCTGACCCATCAAGTCCACATCGACGACTTCCAGAAGGGCTTCGATCTGATGGAAGCCGGCGTCTGCGGCAAGGTTGTCTGCAGCTGGTAAGTGCTCGAAGCTAAAAAATCAGGATAAAAAAAGGGGCGCCGGAGCGCCCCTTTTCATGTGCATCGGCTGGAATTAGCCGCCGATCTTGACGCTCAGCACGACGGAGTCGGAGGCGTTGAAGTTCAGGTTGGTGTCGTAGTAGTTCAGACCGAATTCCAGGGCACCGAAGCTCTTGCTGACGCCGACGTTCCAGTCGTTGTAGTCACCGAAATCGGAGAAGGTACGGCCGAAACCGGCGCTCAGGCTGTAATCCTTGCCCAGATCCCAGCTGTTGCCGAGATTCACGTAGGTCACGTTTTCGCCGGTGTTGCTGTAGTCGTTGGTGTAACCGACGGTCAGGGTGGCGACGTCGTTCATGGCGAACTTGGTGATCAGTTCGTTGTAATCGCTGTTGCCGTAGGTCGACTCTGCACCGTGGTAGGTGTAACGGGTCAGCATGACATCGAGGTTGAACTTGTCACCCAGATCGGTGTTGTAACCGACATAGGCGTCCAGTTCGATGTTCGGGCCGTCCATGTCTTGGAAATCAACATTGGAACCCCAGGCGCCGGCATAAAAGCCGCTGTCGCCAAAGGCGTAATCCACGCCGCCTTGGAAGGCGATGTCTTTGTTGGATTGGGAAACGCCACGGAACACGTAATCGGAAACGATGCCGGCATTCCAGCTGAAGTTCGATTCAGCGGCTTCTTGGGCGAAGGAAACAGCCGGAGCTGCAAGCAGAGCGGCCAGAATGGCGGCTTTCAGATTCTTTTGCATTGAGAAATCTCCAATGATTTAGTTTAACAACAAGGCGGAAAATGCCCCCTGCACACCAGTTTCAAACCAGTTAGCTGGCGATGATGTTAACGTATTTTTAGCAATTTGGGTAGCATGTTGCTGTTTATTCAACAGTATTCAAGCTCTGTTCAGAATTCAACATCACGTCGAGGCCGGCAATAATAAATAATATAAATATATATTTCAATATGTTATGGAAT
>CAJAPA010000102.1 GCA_903942465.1 uncultured Gammaproteobacteria bacterium | reverse complement strand
TATGCTCGAAGACGCGCTTGCCGAGTTCGCCCGGCCAGGGTGCGAAGTCCAGACCTTCCGTTTCAATTCCGGTTTTTTCACAGTAAACGGTACGGCTCATGGCAGTCTCTTCAACAGTTTTTGAATGGGGGCGGGCAGTCCGAGCAGGAGCAGTTCCTCCGGTGTTGCCCAGCGCATCCGGGCATTATCCCTGATTTGCGATTTCGCCGCGCATCCATCCCAGAGCAGTGGCCGGATGGTCAGCCGGAAATGGCTGAAGGTGTGTATGAAGGCAGGCAAAGGAATCGGCGCAGGGCTTCTGGTTGTGATGAAGCCTTCGGCCCTTGCCAGCGACTGATCGGCATCGTCGGCTTCCGGCAGGGAATACAGTCCGCCCCAAATTCCCTTGTCCGGGCGCTGTTCAAGCAGCATGTCGCCGGATTTCGTGCGCAGAAGCAGGACATAGGTTTCACGTTCGGGAACCGGCTTTGCCGGCTTTCGCCCCGGGTAGTCCAGGACATTGCCTTGCGCCAAGGCGCGGCAGCCGGAGGCAAGCGGGCAAGTCGCGCATTGCGGTTTTTTACTGGTACAGACCGTGGCGCCCAGATCCATGATGGCCTGGCTATAGTCGGCCATGCCTGTTTCTGGCAGAAGCGATTCGGCCAATTGCCAGAGTTGCCGATCCACGGCGGTACTGCCGGCATCGCCGGCGATGGCGAAGAACCGGGCCAATACCCGCTTGACGTTGCCGTCGACGATGGCATGGCGTGCGCCGCAGGCCTGGCTGAGGATGGCGCCGGCCGTTGATCGGCCGATGCCGGGTAGTGCCAGCAGGGCATCGAAATCCTCCGGCAACCGGCCGTGGTGTTGCGACATGCACAACTGCGCGGCTTTATGCAGGTTGCGCGCCCGCGAGTAGTAGCCCAGACCGGCCCAGACGTTCATGACCGCATCGGCGGGCGCCGAAGCAAGGTCCGCCAGATCCGGAAAGCGCTCCAGGAAATTTTCAAAATACGGGATGACCGTCTGGACCTGCGTCTGCTGCAGCATGATTTCCGACAGCCAGACCCGGTACATCGTGCGCGGATGCTGCCAGGGCAGATCATGCCGGCCATAGGTGCCGTGCCATGCCAGCAACCGTGGCGCGAAATCGGATGCTGTCATTTACCGGTGCTGCGGCAGCAGGCCATCGACATAGGCGACGGGGTCGAATTCGCGCAGATCCTGCGGTTTCTCACCCAGCCCGATGAAACGGATCGGAATGCCGAATTCACCTGCCAGCGCGAACAGCACGCCGCCTTTGGCGCTGCCATCGAGCTTGGTTACGGCCAGGCCGGTGACGCCGACTGCTTCGTGGAAAGCACGGCATTGGTTGATGGCGTTCTGGCCGGTGGTTCCATCGATGACCAGCAGCACCTCATGCGGCGCCGCCGCATCGATTTTCGCGATAACGCGCTTGATCTTCGCCAGTTCCGCCATCAGGTGCGTCTGGGTATGCA
Source organism: uncultured Gammaproteobacteria bacterium (assembly GCA_903942465.1). Lineage (GTDB taxonomy): Bacteria > Pseudomonadota > Gammaproteobacteria > Xanthomonadales > Xanthomonadaceae > Arenimonas. The sequence goes on along the minus strand of CAJAPA010000102.1, from coordinate 7,341 downwards.
GGCGGCCGGCGGTATCGGCAATCAGGATGTCGAACCCGCGCGAACGTGCAGCCTGATAGGCATCGAAGGCGACCGAGGCCGGATCGGCATCCTGTCCCTGCGCGATGACGGTAACGCCATTGCGTTCGCCCCAGATCTGCAGCTGTTCGACCGCCGCGGCGCGGAAGGTGTCGCCGGCAGCGAGCATCAGGCTGTGGCCTTCGTCCTGGAAGCGCCGCGCCAGCTTGCCGATGGTGGTGGTTTTGCCGACGCCATTGACGCCCACGGTCAACAGTACGAAGGGGCGGGCAGAAGCATCAATGCGCAGCGGCTTTGCCACCGGCTCAAGAATGGCGAGCAGACGGCCGCGCAGATCGGCGAGCAGGGCATCGGTGTCGGGATACTCGCGGGCTTTGAAGCGTTTGCGGACATCCGCCATGATTTCGCCGCTGACGCGAACGCCGACATCGGCGCTGATCAGGGCGGTTTCCAGTTCATCGAGGAAATCGGGGTCGAGTTTCGGGTTGCGCGAGAACAGACTGCCGAAGGTACGCGCGAAAAGACTTTTACCCGCCGTCTGCTTGACCGCTTCGGGCGTACTCAGAATGACCTCCGGTTCATCACTCCCGGCAGGGCGTTCCTGTTTGCCGGTTTCGGGTTTGGTCTTTTTCTTCAAAAAATCGAACATAAGGCGATTCTGCGTCACAATAAGCGGAGATACGGAAGATATGGGGGCGGTGCGTGCGAACAACAGGGCAGGGCCATGTCCGCATTATAGCCGGTACGCTGCGCGGCTCGAAGCTGCCTGTCGTCGATCGTGACGGTCTGCGCCCGACGCCCGACCGCACCCGCGAAACCCTGTTCAATTGGCTGACCATGAAGCTTGCCGGCCGGCGGGTGCTGGATGTTTTCGCCGGATCCGGGGCGCTCGGTTTCGAAGCGGCATCCCGCGGCGCGGCCGAAGTGGTTCTGCTCGAACACGACGCCTCCGCTGCGGCCAATCTGCGCGCCTGTCAGGAGCGGCTGAAAGTCACCGGCATGCGGATTGTGCAGACCGATGCCCTTGCCTGGCTGTCTGCCAATGCCGGGGAGAAATTCGATGGCGTTTTCCTCGACCCGCCGTTTGCCAGTGCGCTCTGGTCCCGGCTCTGGCCCTTGCTGCTGCCGCTGCTTGCCGACGGCGCCTGGGTCTATGTTGAAATGGCCAGCGATGCCGAATGGGATCTGCCGCCCGGGCTGCAGTCGGAAAAAAGCGGAAAAACCAGGCATTCCAAGTATTTGCTGGCGCAATGGCATAAACCGGTGAATGGCTGATACACTATCGGCGGTCACCGATTCGAGCCTTTCATGCGCCAAAATACCCATCGGACAGCGGTCTATCCCGGCACCTTCGACCCGATCACCAACGGTCACGTCGATTTAGTCGCCAGGGCGTCTTTGCTGTTCGATACGGTCATTCTGGCCGTGGCCCAGAGCCCGAACAAACAGCCGGTATTCAGCCTTGAGGAGCGCGTGGCCATGGCCGAGCATTCGCTGCGCGATTATGCCAATATCCGCGTGCTCGGGTTCAACGGCCTGCTGGCGCGTTTCGTCGATGAGGTCAAGGCCGGCGTGCTGCTGCGGGGTCTGCGTGCGGTTTCGGATTTCGAGTATGAATTCCAGCTGGCCAGCATGAACCGCCATCTCATTCCGGATGCCGAAACCGTTTTTCTGACGCCGTCCGAGCAGTTCAGTTTCATTTCATCGTCCCTGGTGCGCGAAGTGGCGCGTTTGGGCGGCGATGTCTCCGAGTTCGTCCCGGCCAATGTGCAGTCGGCATTGGCGGCAAAATGGAAACAATCCACAACACATTAACCTGAGGGGTTCCTATGTCTCGTCAAATCATCACCGTATCCGTTCTGGTCCTGAGTCTGGCCCTGTCGGCCTGTGGCAAGAAAGAAGAAGAAAGCAAAGCCGCCGCGCCGGCCGTGGTTGCGGTTCCGACCACCGATGACAGCGATGCCTGGAAACAGTATCTGAGTTCGGTCGCGGTCAAGCCGGAATACCAGGAAGTGGTCAGCGACCGCACGATCCCGTATTTCCTGCCGATGAACAGCAAGACCGCCGACAATGACCCGAAGAACCCGGAAGTATCCAGCCCCTACAGCCGTCAGATGGACGTGGTCAAGCCGGCCATTGAACGTACCGTCACCAAGGGCAATCTGCTGGTGTTCGGCTCGCCGGACAGCAAAACCATGGCCGACTTCATCGTCGAGGCCTTCACCGGTGCAGTCCCGACCGCACTGAGCGGGTCGCACGTGCTGTTCATCGGCAAATCGGAAGATGCCGAACGCGTGAAAGCCGCGGTTGAAGCCGCCGGTGGCGGGTTCCTGTTCGAAGAAGTCCAGTAATCGGTCTTGCATTTCCGAACGCGGCTCGGCACTGCCGGGCCGCTTTGGTTTGAAGCTATGGCGCTCCTGATCAACTCCCTTTGCATCAACTGCGATGTCTGTGAACCGGCCTGTCCGAATCAGGCCATAACCCAGGGTGAAGAGATTTACATCATCCATCCCGAGCGCTGCACCGAATGCGTCGGTCATTTCGATGAGCCCCAGTGCGTCGTGGTCTGTCCTGTCGAATGCATCGACAAGGATCCGGCCCATCCGGAAAACGAGCAGCAGTTGCTGCAGAAACTCCTCCGATTGCAGGAACACGCCCATGAAACTCCGTAGTCTGTTGTTGACCGCGCTGCTGGTTCCGGGACTGCTGTCGGCGAAATCCGCACCACCCCCGCACCCGCAGCAGCATGCCGTGGCATCCGCGCATCATCTGGCGACCGAAGCCGGGTTGGACATTCTGGCCAAGGGCGGCAACGCCTTTGATGCCGCGGTGGCCGTTTCAGCCACGCTTTCGGTGGTCGAGCCGATCAGTTCGGGGCTGGGTGGCGGTGGTTTCTTCCTGCTGCACGAAGCAAAGAACGGCCGCGACCATTTCATCGATGCCCGCGAGACCGCGCCGGCCTCGGCAACACCGGAAAAGTATCTGGATGCCGCGGGCGCATTGAATCGTGACCGCGCCACCAACGGTCCTTGGTCGGCAGGCATACCCGGTCTTCCTGCGGGCCTGGTGCATTTGGCCAAAAACTACGGCCGTCTGCCCCTGTCCGTCTCGCTGGCGCCGGCCATCCGTATCGCGCGGGAAGGGTTTCCCGTTTATGCGCGCCTCGCCAATGGATACAGCGCACGCCGCGAAGTGATGGAGCGCTATTCCGGAACCCGCGGCGTATTTCTTGCCGACGGTACACCGCCGGTCGAAGGCGAACTGCTGCGCCAGCCCGATCTGGCGAAGACGCTCGAGCTGCTTGCGGCCAAAGGCCATGACGGGTTCTACAAAGGCGAGATCGCCGCAAAACTTGTGGCCGGTGTCAAAGCAGAAGGCGGCGAATGGCAGGCGCAGGAACTTTCCGATTACCGTATCCGCGAACGAACGCCGATCCGCTTCGAATACGACGGCTGGCAGGTGGTTACCGCGCCGCCCCCGTCCTCCGGCGGCATCGCACTGGCGCAGATGCTGCAGATCCTGGCGCCTTGGGATCTCAAGGCGCTGACGCAGACCCAGCGCACGCACCTGGTCACCGAGGCCATGCGTCGCGCCTTCCGCGACCGCACCTTCTATCTGGGGGATCCTGATTTCGTGCAGGTGCCGCAACGCACCCTGGTCAGTCCCGATTACGCCGCAGGGCTGCGCGCCAGCATCCATCCCGGGAAGGCGACGCCAAGCGATATGCTGTCCGGCACGCAGACGCCGTTGGAAGATGAGGACACCACCCATTTTTCAATCATCGACGCCGAGGGCAACCGTGTTGCGGGAACGCAGACCGTCAATCTGCTGTTCGGCTCCGGCCTGATTCCGCCGGGAACCGGCGTGCTGCTCAATAATGAAATGGATGATTTCGCCCTGAAGTCGGGCACGCCGAATGCGTTTGGCGTGATGGGCTATGATGCCAACGCTCCGAAACCGGGCAAGCGCATGCTCAGCTCGATGACACCGACCTTCATGGAGTCGAAGGACCGTGTTGCCGTGCTCGGCACGCCGGGCGGCAGCCGGATCATCACCATGGTCCTGCTCGGCGTGCTCGGCTATGCCGACGGACTGGATGCACAATCGGTCGCGGCTTTGCCGCGATACCATCATCAGTGGCAACCGGATGCCTTATCGACCGAACGCAACGCATTGCCGGCCGATGTGGTTTCTGCGTTGCGTGCGATGGGGCATACCGTGAATACTCCGGAAGCTGCGACGGACGGAAGGCGCTCCAGCGACACCTGGGGCAATCTGCAGACGGTCAGCTGGGATAAGGCCGCCAACCGGCTGAGCACCGGCAGCGACCCGCGCAATCCGGTCGGCTTGGGTAAAGTCGTCGATGCCAAAACAAAGGTGAAGCCATGAAAGCCTGGTCCTTATCGGGAAACTCGCAGAAACTCGATGGTGGCGCCATGTTCGGCAACGCCCCCAAGCCGATGTGGGAACAATGGGTCGACGTCGATGCGTTGAACCGCATCGATCTGGCCTGCCGCGCACTGCTGGTGGAGGGCATCAACGGTAAGCGGGTGCTTTTTGAAACGGGTGTCGGCGCCTTCTTCGAACCGAAACTGCGCGAACGCTACGGTATTCAGGAGTCCGGACATGTCCTGCTGGATGAGCTCGCCCGCATCGGCCTGAGTGATGCCGATATCGACGTGGTGGTGCTGTCGCATCTGCATTTCGATCATGCCGGCGGCCTGCTTGCGCCGTGGCAGGAGGGACAGCAGTTACGCCTGCTGTTTCAGAATGCGGTCTTCGTGGTCGGGGCCGAACATTGGCGGCGCGCCCAGCATCCGCACCCGCGCGATCGTGCCAGTTTCGTACCCGGGCTCAATGCCTTGCTGGCGGCCAGCGGCCGACTGGAACTGGTTTCCGGCGATACCACGCCGGTACTCGGCGACGCCGTGCGCTTCCACCATTCCGATGGCCACACCCCCGGTCTTCTGCTGGCTGAAATCCGTGGTCCTTCGGAGAGCGTGGTGTTCTGCGCGGACCTGATCCCCGGCCGCGCCTGGGTGCATTTGCCGATCACCATGGGCTATGACCGCAATGCCGAACTGGTCATCGATGAAAAGGCCCCTTTTCTGGCCGATATGCATGCCCGCAATGTGCAGCTGTTCTTCACCCATGATGCCAAGTTTGCAGTGGCGCGCCTGGTGCGCGATGATAAAGACCGTTACACCACCACCGATGACCAGGCCGTTTGGCTGGCGCATCCCCTGTAAGGAGCATTGCCATGATTTCAATGATGTATGCCGGGTTCTGCACGCTGCTGGTCATTTTGCTGGCGGTGCGTGTGGTCAAATGGCGCCGTGAGCACAAAATCGGTCTTGGCCACGGTGAAAACATGGAATTGCAGATGCGCGTACGCGCGCATGCCAATGCCACCGAGAACATGCCGTTGGCCCTGATTCTTCTGGGCTCGTTGGAACTGACCGGATTCCCGCCCTATCTGATCCATGTTCTCGGCGGAGTTTTCCTGTTTTCGCGCATCATCCATGCCTGGGGCGTCAGCCACAATGCCGGCTATTCCAAAGGGCGGTTCTGGGGCATGGTGCTGACCTGGCTGCCGATGATCGTGATGGCGGTGTTCGCCATCATCGGTTCGGTCAGCGCGCAGCTGACCAGCTATCAATAAATCAAGGCGCCTGCGCCCGGCGTCTTGCGGACTGTTTGATCTGGCGGTATAGATCGCGAAGTACCATCAGCGAAAACAGCACGAGCAGTGCGGTGAATACACGCTGCGGTGCAATCGGTATGCCGAGCTTGTCCAGAAGCGGTGTCAGCAGGGCGACACCCATGCTTTCAACCTGGGCAAAGCCCGGTGCAACATACTTCTGAGTAATTTCGCCGGTGACCGCCGAAGCCTGAATGGCGTCTTTGGGGCCGAACAGAACCCACAGGCCGGCCAGGACCAACGCGATGGTGAAAGCGGTCGCGAACAGCGCCAGCAGGCTTTTGCGTTTCCGCGGCGGCGTGCTTGGCACCGGGTCGGGCGCCTGTTGCACGGGTTGGATCATTTCTGCCGCAGACTGCACGGCGGCTGCCGGTGCCTCGGGATTGCCGGCTTTGAGCTGTGCCAGAGCAGCAATCAGTTCCTGGTTGTCTTTCTGCCGTTGAGCACGCTCGGCTTCCATCATCTTGGTCAGAGAAGCGCTCTCTTCGCGGCTCTGCCGGCGGTCGTGCAGGTGTTTTTCCGGGTCGCTCGGGTCCACACTTTCGAACATCCACAGGCACACCAACGAAACCGGGAAACCAAGCAGAATCGAGACCACGAGATAGCGCACCGCCCACGGCGGCACATTGAAATAGGGGAACACGCTGGTGGCGACCTGCACCATGACCCAGCCGGCCACGATGTACATCACGCCACCCCGGTAAATCTGACGGCGTTTCATTTCGCTGAAAAAAGTCGGCTTGCCCATCGTTCGCTCCCCTGTATGCGATAGCCATGGATATACGGGCACGCTTTCCCCTGCGTGCTGAACCGAGTCTACTGCCGCGGTGCAGACCTTGTAAATGGCGCGCCCTTGTTGTTATTCGTTAATCCTGTGTTCATTTTCATAAGTGGGCAGATTAAGAGCGCAATACGTGGTCCTTTCAAAGAAAAACCGCCTTTCGGCGGCTTTCTGACGAGGTGCGTTGGCAGCGGATTACGCAGCGGCGGCCTCTTTGCGGCGCGGGCCGTTGAGCAGTGCGAAACGGATATGTTCGACCACGAGATCGAGTTCGCTGCTGGTGATGCCGAAGTGCGGCGTGAAGCGCAGCGAATTGGTGCCGCCGTGAATCACACCGATGCCGCGTTCGCGCATGAATTCCTCGGTGGAACCGGCGCCGTAGCATTTGAAGGCGGGATCGAGTTCGCAGCTGAACAGCAGACCGGTGCCCTGGACTTTGGTGATCAGTCCGCCAAGTTCAGTCTTCAGGGTATTGAGTTTGTCGAGCGCTTCCTTGCCCTTGTTACTGACGTTCGCACGGATTTCAGGAGTCAGTGAACGCAGGACCGTGGTGGCGATGTCCATGGCGCGTGGATTGGTGGTCATAGTGTTGCCGTAGGTGCCCTTGGCATAGGTGTTTGCGGCGCGTGCATTCACCGCCAGCACCGACAGCGGATACTGACCGCCGTTGAGGGCCTTCGAATAGGTTTCCATATCCGGGGCTTCGAGATTTTCGAAACCCGGATAATCGACGATGGACAGAACGCCGTGTGCACGCAGACCGGCCTGGATGGAATCGATCAGCAGGAAGGTGCCATGTGCCGCGGTCAGTTCGCGTGCAACAGCATAGAATTCCGGCGGC
>CAJAPA010000101.1 GCA_903942465.1 uncultured Gammaproteobacteria bacterium | reverse complement strand
ATGCAGTTGATGCGGGCGCGCTTCTTGTCGTCCGACTTGACCACCACCCAGGGCGCATCGGCGGTGTCGGTGTGGAAGAACATCGCTTCCTTGGCTTCGGTGTAGGCATCCCATTTGTCGAGCGACTGGACGTCGATCGGCGACAGCTTCCAGTGCTTGAGCGGATCGCTGCGGCGCGAATTGAAGCGGCGCATCTGCTCATCGCGGCTGACCGAGAACCAGTATTTGTAAAGACGGATGCCGCTGCGCACCAGCATGCGCTCGAACTCCGGCGCTTCGCGCAGAAATTCCAGATAATCGGCCGGGCTGCAGAAATCCATGACCCGCTCCACGCCGGCGCGGTTGTACCAGCTGCGGTCGAAGAACACCAGCTCGCCGTAGGTCGGCAGATGCCGGGTGTAGCGTTGCATATACCACTGGCCGACCTCTTCCTGGTTCGGCTTTTCCAGTGCCACCACGCGCGCACCACGCGGATTCAGATGTTCGGTGAAGCGCTTGATGGTGCCGCCCTTGCCGGCCGCGTCGCGGCCTTCGAACAGCAGCACGATGCGCTGGCCGGTGTCTTTCACCCAGTTCTGCACTTTCAGCAGTTCGATCTGCAGCTTTTTCTTTTCGGCTTCGTATTGTTTGCGTTGAATGCGGTTGCGGTACGGGTAGCTTTCCGGCAGTGGCGCGTTGCTGCTGTCTTCGCCGCTGTCCGGCAGGCGCTGCATGCGCTTGGCGGTATCCGTGGAAACCCCCAGGCCTTCGGCGGAAATGCCCAGCGGCGGTACCGCGGGTTTCGGGTGTGCGTGGGCCCACTTCACCGCTTCGGCCTGTGCCATGGCGGCGGCAACGGCGGTATTGACGTCGAGCGGACCTTTGCCGGACGGCTTGCGGCGATCGGTGAATTTCGCCACCGCCGCTTTGCGGCTCACGGTTTTCTTGGCCGGGGCGGCTTTTTTCACCGGCGCGGTTTTGGCGGTTTTGGTCGCGGCCGGTTTGCGGGCGGCGGATACGGAACGGGAACGCTTCACGGCCATGGCTTGCCTCATTCAATGGGTACCCCACCAGTCTGCGCCTGAATGGTGGCCCGTGTCTTGATTCACCTCAAGCCCTGCGCCGCGCCCTGCTTTGGCCGGGATTCAGCCAAATCATTGACAGCGCTGGCGAAAACCGCGAAAATAGCGCCCTTGTCACGTTTCGGCTATGTAGCTCAGCCGGTTAGAGCACAGCACTCATAATGCTGGGGTCGGTGGTTCGAGTCCACCCATAGCCACCAAACATAAACCCGCCTTTCGGCGGGTTTTTGTTTTACTTCGGATCCCCGAGCAAGGTTTTTTTGAACCAATCCCTGAGCATCCGGGTTTCATAATAGAACGATGTGCTGGTGGTAGCACTTCGCGGGCCGGACAGATAGGACATATCCTTCAACTCCACACCCTTCTGTTCGGAAACTACCGCACCGGACGCATCCAGCACGCGGTAATCGAATTGCAGACGCGGGAAATAGACGTCCTTCATCAGGCGCAACTGGTAGCCGCCCGGCACCTCGACTGGATCGACCTCGCCGGCCAGATCAATGTCGGTGAAGGTCACTTCCAGGGTCTGCCCGGCCGGCAGGGCCTTGGCCGACTTGCTCAGCTCCTCGGTGAACGCCCGCTCCAGGCCCTTCCGGAAGCTCTTGTCGGTGCCGTTGCCGGGCTCGATATCGGTGAATTTATCGGGATTGAGCAGGCTCATTTTGGCTTCGCCGGCCATAGCGGCGGCCGGAATCGCCAGAACCAGGGCCAAAACAGCGGTTTGTAGCGCGATCGGGGTTTTCATGGGTTTTCCCTCCGGAATCAGTCCAGTACCCCCAATCCTACGCCCGTAAAGCCGGCTCAGGGTGAAAAACGGTTCAGTTTCAGTGGTCAAAAAATAACCTACTTCACCTGCCGTTCAGCAAAAAAACATCAAAATACATCCACTTATCGCAACGGCCGAACTGCCGCTACCCCAATTTCCGGTGCCACCCGCAACACGCGGCACCACCCGCCAGTACCGACCGGCCTCAT
>CAJAPA010000100.1 GCA_903942465.1 uncultured Gammaproteobacteria bacterium | reverse complement strand
TGCGGCCGGATCAGCGCGCAGTGCCGTGAAGAATCCAGCCGTAAACTGTTCTGGGTTGCTTCTGCTTTGCTTGCCGCGCTTGCGGACCGCAGCATTGAACGTGATGATGCCCTCAAACAAAGCCTGGTGAAAGTCGACCAGGAAGTCAATTTCCTCAATCATCGGGGCATCGGTGAGATCCGCCATCTTTCTCCCGTTCGCCTGACGCAGGAACTGCTCTACTTCGTTGCGCGTGATGCCGGCGCATCTCCGGCACTGAAACAGGTTTATGAGGTTTTCGAACTGGCCAGGATCGTGCCGGATGAAGAGGAAATCGCGCATGCGAAAAGCAGTCTGCTCGGCAGGAACAATGCCTTGCTGGAAAGCGTCGCCGCGGTCATCAAAGAGGACATTCTGCGCATCAAGGACACGCTCGATCTGAGCATCCGTCAGAACGACACCAATCCGGCGGATATGGCCGAGCTGGTCGGCGTGCTCGCACGCATCGAAAACACGCTTGGACTGATCGACGCCAAAGAGGCCCGTGAACACATCCGCGGAAACCGCGAAACCATACAGGCCTATGTCGATGGCAGCAGCCAGCTCACTGACAGCGAACTGATGGCCATCGCGAAATCGCTGCTTTCGGTCGAGTTCATGCTGGATTACCACGGCAGCGATGCCGCCGGCCGTCAATCGCGGATGGCCAGCGACTTCCTGGCTTCATCGCAGTCGCATCAGCTGCTGGATGCGCTGATCCGCGAGTCCATTGTCAATTTCATGCAGGTGCGGCAGGCCTATGTCGCCTTCGTTGAAAGCTACTGGGACCATCAGCAGCTTTCGGTCATTCCGGCGCTGCTCAAACAGGTCTCCGGCGCGCTGGCCATTCTTGAATATACCCCGGTGTCCGCCTACATCGATGCGGTCAATGCCTACACCCGGGCCGAGCTCATCGATGCAAAGGGCATTCCCAACGGCGACCAGATGGAGCGTCTGGCCGAAGTGCTTGCCAGTCTCGAGTATTATCTCGAGTCCGTGCGCGACCGCCGCCCGAACCGCGATCGCATTCTCGAGATCACCCGCAAGAGCCTTGAAGCCCTGCATTACTGGCCGGTACCCGAGAAAGCCGCGCGTGCGGCCGAGCGTGACATGCCGTCTGTTCCGGCTCCTGCCGCCGTTGCGCCTGCCATTGGCATCCCGGCAACCGCAGCCGCCGGTCTGGAATCCGCATCCGCCAATCCGGTCATCGTGGTCGATGAAACGGGCGATCTGGTCGATGGTTTCGATTTCGAGGCCGAAGGCATCGATGACGAAATCCGTGAAATCTTCCTTGAAGAATTCAATGAGGAAAACGCGAATTTAGCGGTGTTCTTCAAGGATTGGCAGACCGATCCCGACAACATCGAGCTTATCCGTCCGATCCGTCGCGTTTTCCATACACTCAAAGGCAGCGGCCGGCTTGTCGGCGCCAAGCCGCTCAGTGAATTCAGCTGGAAAATCGAGAGCCTGCTGAACCGCGTGCTCGATGGCTCGCGTCCGGTTTCCGATCCGGTTGTGGCCATGATCAACCGCGCCATTGCGACCCTGCCGACCTTCCATAAAGCATTGACCGGCGAACGTGTCAGTCTCGATTTGACCGGTTTGAATGAAGCCGCCGAGCGCCTTGCCGCCGGTGAAGAAATTTACTACCGCGCTCAGAGCGCGGACGAAGTCATTCCGGCCGGCTCGGCGGAGGTCATTGCCGCTGATGCATCGGCTCCGGAGACGGAGCCGGTCATTGATCCGGTGCTTCTGGAAATTCTCAAGCCTGAAGTATCAGGTCACCTGCAGACCGTCAATGAATGGCTGCAGCGGGCTGCGGTTTCCGATCGTGCCGATTTTGAAGATGCACTTTTCCGTGCCATCCATACCATGAACGGTGCTTTCGCCATGTCAGAGGTCGAGACCATGGCCGGCATTCTGGCCCCGGCGGAAGCCTTGGTCCGGCGCGGCATCGCCCACAACATCGCCGCCAACGCCGAAACCGTGGCCTGTCTGGCGCAGGTGGCGGATGCGGTGCAGGCGACACTGGATGACCTGAGTCAGAATAAGGTTACGAGCCGCTTCGACGAGCTGGCATCCTGGGTTGCCGCCAAGCGCGATGAGCTTCCGGAACTGCCGAGCGCATCACCGACCCCAATCGCATTGGCCGACATGGCCGCCGAACAAGCTGCCGCCGAACAAGCTGCCGCCGAACAAGCTGCCGCCGAACAAGCCGCCGCCGAACAAGCTGCCGCCGAACAAGCTGCCGCCGAACAAG
>CAJAPA010000099.1 GCA_903942465.1 uncultured Gammaproteobacteria bacterium | reverse complement strand
CCGGAGCAGCCGATCCGACCGCAGTTTCTCAGTCTGATTGCCGGCGGGCCTTTGGCCAGCCTGGTGCTGGCGGTGCTGGGCTTCGCGCTGTTTTTGTTAGTGGACGACCGCGTTGGCGCGCATGCGATGATCATCGCGCTGTTTTCCGCGTTTATTTTCATCGTCACCGCCTTTCCCATGCGCGCCGGCGGCTTCATGAGCGATGGCATGCAGTTCATCGAGGTGCTGCGTGGCGGTGATGCGGTGCTGGAGCGCCAGCAACTGACCGGCCTGATGGCGCAGAGCATGGCCGGCATCCGTCCGCGCGACTGGAAAGCCGAATGGCTGGAACCGGCGGCACAGGCCGGATCCGGTGAGCCAATGCGGCGTGTGGCGATTCGGATGATGGCGCTGCTGATGGCGGAAGACCGCGGCCAAACCGCCACCGCCGATGCCCACGCCGACTGGCTGGCCGAACACACCGACGATTACCCGCAGGGCTTCCGGCAGAGTTTGACCTTAGAGCTTTGCCTGCATGCACTGTCACGCGGCAATGCGACCGCCGCCAAAATGTGGATGGCACAAAGCAAGGGCGGCGTGGTGGATAAAGCCCGCCGCGCGCTGGCCGAAGCAGAGATTGCCTTTGAAGACGGCGATAAATCGCTGGCACTGGGCAAGGAACTGGAAGCCCGCAGCCAACTCAAGCACGGCATGGATGCCGGACTCAGCCTGTTGACCGCCGAACGCCTGCAGGCGCTGCTGGCGCGTATGGCCAGCAGCCCTGGTAAAACCGCTTAACCGACTGCCACACCCTCGCGATGGCAGCGCAAGTGCACTTTCAGCGCGCTGCTGAAATAGTACTGGCGTGGATTGGCGCGGATGGCCCGATATTCCGAGGCACTGATCGCCACCCGTTTGCCGTCTTCGATGTACGCGAAGGCGGGCCGGTGTTGATTGTCGGTGTAGGGAATCAGTTCAACGAATACGGAATGGGCCGTGGAAAACCCTTTTCGAATGCGAATACGCATGATGCATCTCCTGTTTAGCCGGTTTAGCGATGTGCTGGGCCCGGCAAGTCGGGATAAATCCGCCCAGCGCTTTCGGTGCGCCACGCCTGTTGCGTTTCCAATAGATGCTATTCAGAGAAAGCCAAAAGCCCTGGCCATTTCTTCGCCGGTTTCCCGGGTTAATTGCGGGTGCCTCGCCATCGAGTGCGCGATTTCATCGGTCTCCACTGCATGCAGCCGGTACTGCAGACGCAGCCATTCATCGTATTCCGGACAGGGTAAGCCGATTGCGGATTCAAGCATACGGGCCTCAAGCGCGGAAATCTGGTCCAGATATTTTTTCTGCGTTTTCTGCAGCTCGCTCGGCGGCTCTGGCGAGCAATCCGGAAGCAGACGGCGCTCACGCATCGCCAGCTTGCTGAGATCGATGATGGTCTGCGGATGCTCCACCCAGATCCAGTCCGGAACCGCCTGACCGAATTGCTTGCGGTAATCCAACGGGAACTTCCGGTGCCATTGGCCCACCAGTGTGGCCACCGCATAACGCGGTTCTTTACGCTCGGCATTGAGTTGCCGCAAGCGGGTTACGGCAGGCTGCGGGCGCTGATCGAGAACGGCGAGAACTGCTTCCGCATCGAGAACATGCGTCATGACATTACTCCTGTTTAGCCGGTTTAGCGATGCGCTGGGCCCGGCAAGTCGGGATAAATCCGCCCGGCCTGTGCGTGGGCCAACCGTGT
>CAJAPA010000098.1 GCA_903942465.1 uncultured Gammaproteobacteria bacterium | reverse complement strand
CGCAACAAGGCCTTGGCGGCTGAAGTGAAAGACCTCAAGTCCGGTGTGGACGCGGTCGAAGAGCGGGCGCGCAACGAGATGGGCATGATCAAATCCGGTGAAACCTTTTACCGCGTGGTCGATCCCGAGAAGAAACTGGATGCACCCCCGCCGCCGGATGCGCCAAAGCCATGATCTGGGCCATCATTCCGGCAGCCGGTAGCGGTTCCCGCTCAGGCTCCGACATTCCCAAACAGTATCGGCCGCTGATGGGCAAGCCGATGATTGAACATGTGCTGGATGTGCTGGCGCAGCATCCCGACATCGACGGGTTCATGCTCGCCCTGGCTCCCGACGATGAGCGTTGGCAGGGGATAGAAATGTGGCGCAACAAACCGCTGCGCACCTGCACCGGCGGCATGTGCCGGAGTGACAGTGTATTGGCCGGCATCGCGGCTTTGTCCGATGATCTGAGCAATGACAGCTGGGCGCTGGTTCATGACGCCGCACGTCCATGCCTGCGCCTTGAGGATCTGAACCGACTGATCGAAGCAGCCTCCATGCATCCGGTCGGCGGCTTGCTGGCCGGGCGCATGAAAGACACGGTCAAGCGTGGCGATGCCGATAATCAGGTCGAGGGCACGCTCGATCGCAGTGCGCTGTGGCGCGCCTATACACCGCAACTGTTTCCCGCACGCAGCCTGCAACGCGCACTGCTGCACGCCCATCAGGAAAAAGCCGACATCACCGACGAGAGCAGCGCCATGGAGCGTCTGGGTCTGTCGCCGCTGCTGGTGCCCGGAGCCGACGACAACATCAAAGTCACCGGACCGGAAGATTTCGCATTGGCCGAAGCCATACTGACAGCGAGGAATACACCATGATGCGGATCGGCTCGGGTTTTGACGTGCATGCCTTCGGCGATGGCAACCATGTGGTGCTCGGCGGCGTACGCATTGCCCATACCCGTGGGTTGTTGGCGCATTCCGATGGCGATGTATTGATTCACGCCCTGTGCGATGCGCTGCTCGGTGCGCTGGCGCTCGGCGATATTGGCGTGCATTTTCCGCCCTCTGATCCGCGTTGGAAGGATGCCGACAGTACCCTGCTGCTGGCGCAGTGCATGACGATGGTGCGTGACCGTGGTTTCGAGCTTGCCAATCTCGATGCCACCCTCATCTGCGAATTTCCGAAGATCAACCCCCATGTGGCCGCCATGCGGGCGCGTTTGGCCGAAGTCATGCAGTGCGACATTGCACGCATTTCGGTGAAGGCAACAACGACCGAAACGCTTGGCTTTACCGGACGCGGCGAGGGTATTGCCGCGCAGGCCGTCGTTCTGTTGGAATCCCGGTGATTCTTCCACGGGCACTGTCCAGCGCCCCGGTCAGCGGGCGCATCCGCTGCAGTCCCGAAGACTTCGTGGTTGAAGAGTTGCCGAGTTTTGAAGCCACGGGCGAAGGTGAACATCTTCTGCTGACGGTCCGCAAGCGCGGCATGAACACGGCTTTCTGCGCCGAGCGTATCGCGCGTTGGGCCGGTATTGATGTCCGCGATGTGTCCTACGCCGGCATGAAAGACCGTCATGCCGTGACCACACAACGTTTTTCGGTCCGCCTTCCCAAGAAAACAGCACCGGATGTGGCCTTGCTTAACGATGATGAGTGTCAGGTTCTGGAAGCCAATTGGCATAACCGGAAACTGGCGCGTGGCGCCTTGGCCGGCAACCGTTTCACCTTGATGTTGCGTGAATTGCAGGGTGGTCCTGAGGTTCTGGAGTCCGGATTGCAGATTCTAGCCCGGCAGGGCGTTCCCAATTATTTCGGCGAACAGCGTTTCGGTGCCGAGCAGGCCAATGTCGGCAAAGCCTTGGGTATGTTCGAAGGGCGGCGTGTTGACCGTGCCAAACGCTCGATCTACCTCTCGGCGGCCCGATCCTGTCTGTTCAACCAGGTGCTGGCAATGCGTGTCGAACAGGGCAGCTGGAATGCCGCGCTGGACGGCGAAGTCTGGATGCTGGAAGGCACCAAAAGCATCTTCGGTCCCGAGCCGATGAATGACGATATTGCCGCGCGATGTTTGGCATTGGATATCCATCCAACCGGACCGCTATGGGGTGCCGGTGCACTGCGTAGCACGCAGGCTGTGTTTGCGCTGGAATCCCAACTGTCGGTTTTGCAACCGGCCTTGTGCCAAGGGCTGGAAAAGGCCGATCTGCGGCAGGAGCGGCGGGCATTGCGATTGCTTCCGAAAGATCTGTCGTGGCGATTCGTTGATGAGAACAGCTTGGAGCTGCGCTTCGAGTTACCGCCCGGCGCCTATGCGACTTCGGTTCTGGCCGAGCTCGGCCAGTTCGATTAAGCGGTACTGACCCCGAACAGGCTGCCGATGCCCCAGGTGGCGGCCATTGCCAGAGCGCCCCAGAACAGCACACGCACCGCGCCTTTCAGCACGGGAGCACCGCCGGTACGGGCGGCCAGCGCACCCAGTGCGCCGAGGGAAAGCAATGTGCTGAGTGCCACGGCCCACATCATGCCTGCTGCAGGCATCAACCATGCCACCGCCAAAGGCAGCACGGCGCCGGCGGCAAAACTGGCCGCCGATGACAAGGCGGCCTGCACCGGACGGGCACTGAAATTCGCGGAAATGCCGAGCTCGTCGCGGGCATGTGCGCCAAGTGCATCATGCGCGGTCAACTGAACGGCAACCTGTTTGGCCAAATCAGGCGTCAGGCCGCGATGCACGTAAATGGCCGTGAGTTCTTTCAACTCGCCATCGGGGTCGGTTTCCAGTTCCCGTGTTTCCTTGGCGATGTCCGCTTTTTCGGTATCGGCCTGCGAGTGCACCGAGACGTATTCACCGGCCGCCATGGACATCGCGCCGGCGACCAGGCCGGCCACACCGGCCACCAGTACCGCCTCCTTTCCGCCATTGGCCGCGGCAACGCCGATGATCAGGCTGGCCGTGGAGACAATGCCGTCATTGGCGCCCAGGACGGCGGCGCGCAACCAGCCGATATGTTCGGTTTTATGACGTTCGGTATGGCGATGGGGCATGGCAGGATTCCTTGTAATCAGGGTCATTCAATCAGCACCAAAGCGGCGCCGGCGCCGCCCTGATTCTGGGGCGCGGTGCAGAAGGCAAGCACACGTCCTTGATGGCGCAAGACCTTGTCGACCACGTTCATCAGTACCGGCCCGGCTTCCGAACGCGAACCTTTGCCGTGGATGATCCGGATACAGTGTAAACCCTCTTTATAGGCCTCGCTGAGGAATTGCTTCAGCCAGCGCTCGGCATCCATCGCCGTCATTCCGTGCAGATCGAATTCGCCATCAATCCGGATACCGCCGGATTTGAGCTTGCGCATCAGCCGTGCATCGACTTTGGGTCCTTGAAACAGCAGGGGTTCGCTGCCCAACAGCAGAGCCTCGGCATCATTCATGCGCCGTGATTGCAGAAGAGCGTCGTGTTCGTCGCGTTCGAACATGCGGGCCCGCGGTTTCGGTTTGGCTTTCTGCAGACGACTCTCGGTATGCCGGTGCACGATGACCGGGCCGATGGCCTCGCGGAACAGTTCGCTGTCCTCGGGCGCAACTGGCGGCGGCGGTTTTTTACTCATCCTGCAATGATAGCAAAGCCCTGTTGCCCCGCGCCGGCCTATTGCGGGCAGCGGTAAAAATAAGGCTGCCCCTTGGCCGCATCCAAGACCTTGGACTCCGGAGCGATGGCGCCTTTGAGGCCGAGAATCAGGGGCGTGTCGCGGGAGAGCTCATCCCGGATTTCAACGCCTTGGCCGTTGATACTGCCGCAAGCAAGCGCCTTTACGGTGTCGTTGTGAAAAATCAGGCTGCCGAGGTAAACGTTTTTGCCGGCTTCTACGGTGAACGGCATACGGACTTCCTTCGCGCTTTCCATGCCGCGGGCTTCGATGCCGATGATGTCGTAATTTCCCGGTTTCAGACACATCTGGAACGCGCTGGCACGAAGCGTACCGTTGTCGATGTCGTGTATCTTGTTAAGGGTGGTGAACCCGAAATAGGCCTTGTTGAACTGTGCTTTCTCACCGTATTGGCTTCCGGCAAAATAGACGATGGAGTTGAAATTTTTCCCGGAAACGCTGGTGCCGACCGTGCCGCTGATGCAGCCACCACCATCCGCCAGGTTCTGTTTGTACTTGCCGAAGCCGCCGTAATCCTCGAAAGCGCCGGCTTCTAGGTCCATGCTTGCGGCCAATGCACCGGCGAGTATCAGTAAAGTGAATTTTGCAGTCATATGGGCTCTGGCGGGGAAAGTGCGGTGCTGGCGGGCTCAGCTTAATTTAACCGAAGCGGCCGGAACAAGGCAGGGGCTTGAATGGGGGCAGGCTTGCGGCGTGTTTATCCCGTTTCTGCAGTGAATACGGGTATCATATTTGCATGCGTATCCTCATCAGCAACGACGACGGCATCGAAGCCCCGGGCATCAACGCGCTGGCCGAAGGCCTGGCCGTCGCCGGACATCAGCTTTTCATCGTCGCCCCCGACCGTGACCGCTCCGGCGCCTCCAATTCACTGACGCTCGG
>CAJAPA010000097.1 GCA_903942465.1 uncultured Gammaproteobacteria bacterium | reverse complement strand
CGACATCCTTGGCCATCTGGCGGATGTTGTTGCCGTAATCGAACACCGGAATACCCATGTTCTGGAAATGCAGCATGGCTTCCACATGCACACGCATGGAATGTTTGGCGGCTTCCACGGTTTTGGCCGGATTGTGTTCCTGTTCGTCGATATACTGCTCCCAGGTCCAGCCAGCCGGCAGATAGCCGTGCAGCGGATCATGGGCCGAAGTCTGATCGGTCACCGCGTCCGGGCGAATGCCGCGGCGGACCAGTTCCGGCAGGATTTCCGCCGCATTCCCAAGCAAGGCCACCGACACCGCTTTTCCTTCGGCGCAGTATTTCTCGATGCGGGCCAGCGCGTCGTCCAGATCATGGGCCTGTTCGTCCACGTACCGGGTCTTGATGCGCATATCGATGCGCGACTGCTGGCATTCGATGTTGAGCGAGCAGGCACCGGCCATGCTGGCGGCCAACGGCTGCGCACCGCCCATGCCACCCAAGCCGGCAGTCAAAATCCATTTTCCGGTGAGATCGCCGGCATAGTGCTGACGCCCCATCTCCACGAAGGTTTCATAGGTGCCCTGCACGATGCCCTGCGAACCGATGTAGATCCAGGAACCCGCGGTCATCTGGCCGTACATCATCAAACCCTTTTTATCGAGTTCGTTGAAGTGCTCCCACGTCGCCCAGTGCGGCACCAGATTGGAGTTGGCCAGCAACACGCGCGGCGCATCGGGGTGCGAAGGAAACACGCCGACCGGCTTGCCGCTCTGGATCAGCAGGGTTTCGTCGTCGTTGAGGGCTTTCAGAGTGGCCAGAATGGTGTCGAAGCAGGCCCAATCGCGGGCAGCGCGGCCGATGCCGCCGTACACCACCAAACCCTGCGGATTTTCGGCCACTGCCGGATCCAGATTGTTCTGGATCATGCGGAACGCGGCTTCGGTCAGCCAGGATTTGCAGGACAGTGTGGACCCTATCGGCGAACGGATGATGCGGCTGGCGTCGAAACGGGGATCGGACATGGCAGGAACTCCAAAGGACTTCCTGCATTATAAACCGGGCAGGAATCAGCCGCCGGCGCCTGCCGGCACCGGTGCATTGCCCGGCGTCACCAACACCCCACCGGCACGGTCGATGTCGTCTTTACTGATACTGCTACCGGCCGCGCAGTTGTCGCGGTCCTTGCGTTTGATGCGGGTGCCGGTTTTAACCACGCAGCCGACACGCTCCTGGCGTTCAGCGGCCAACTGCACTTTCTTCTGTTCTTCCGTGAGTTCTGGCACTGCAGGCGGCGATGGTGGCGACGGAGGGGCGATAGCCGGTAGCGCGGGAGCCGCTGGCACGGAAAGCACGGGCGGTGCCGCTGGCGGTGACGGCGGAGCTGGCGGGCTTTGGCTGAGGGCGGCGGCAAGCAAGAGACTGAACATGACGACTCCGGTCGGGGAAAAGGGACTGTTTCGATAATACGCAGTTCTTTTACACTTGGCAAAATCGGAATCATGGCATTCAGGCAATGTTTCATAGCCATTCAGGCTGTGACCACGGTGCTATGATGAGAACAATGAAGCGCGTAGCCCGCCCCTGATGTCGGCGTTCACTCCCAAGCTGCTCAGCACCCTGCGCGAAGGCTACAGCCTGAAAACACTGCGGGCCGATGCCCTGGCCGGCCTGACCGTCGCGATTGTCGCGCTGCCGCTCGCCATGGCCCTTGGTATTGCCAGCGGCGCCTCCCCCGACAAAGGACTGATTACCGCGGTCGTCGCCGGCCTGCTCATTTCCGCATTGGGCGGCTCACGCCTGCAGATCGGCGGGCCGACCGGCGCGTTTGTGGTCGTGGTATTCAACATCATCGCCAGCCATGGCTACCATGGCTTGGTCGTGGCCACGCTGATGGCCGGCGTGATACTGATCATCGCCGGATACGCCAAACTCGGACAACTGATCAAATTCATACCGCATCCGGTCGTCACCGGCTTCACCGCCGGTATCGCGGTCATCATCGCCACCAGTCAGGTCAAGGATTTCCTCGGACTGACGATGCCCTCTGTGCCTGCCGACTTTCTCGACAAATGGCTGGCCTATGCGCAGGCCTTGTCCAGTATTCAACTGTCCGCTTTCGCCATCGGCATGGGATCGCTGGTTCTGATTATTTTGCTAAGGCGTAAGGCACCGCGCCTACCCGGCTTTCTGATTGCAATTGTGACGGCATCCATCCTGGTGGCGGCATTCAACTTACCGGTCGATACCGTCGGATCCCGCTTCCCGGACATGCCGGCCGGGCTGCCGATGCCGTCCTGGCCGGGGATCAGTTTTGCGTTGATCAGGGAAATGCTGCCCTCGGCCTTTACCATTGCCTTTCTTGCCGGCATCGAGGCCTTGCTTTCCGCCGTGGTGGCCGATGGCATGGCCGGTACCCGTCACCGATCCAATCAGGAGTTGGTCGGCCAAGGCGTGGCCAATGTCGCCTCGGCACTGTTCGGAGGGTTACCGGCAACAGGCGCCATTGCGCGCACCGCCACCAACATCAAGGCCGGTGCCAAGACGCCTATTGCAGGCATATTGCATGCCGTGTTTCTGCTGCTATTCATCGTGTTCGCCACCGATCTGATGGCCTATGTGCCGATGGCGGCGCTGGCGGCCAT
>CAJAPA010000096.1 GCA_903942465.1 uncultured Gammaproteobacteria bacterium | reverse complement strand
CCATCAGCGCTTCCGGAGACGCCGCATTGTCCGACATCGCACGCGCGGCCGGTCGGGTGAATTATCAATTGCGGGTCTTGGATTCCGCCGGAAAAATCAGGGAGAGCTTCACGGTGCCGGTGGCTGTCAGCCAACCGCTGGCATTGAAACTGCTCAGCCGCTCCGGTGGCCCCGGGCCCGATTTGAAGGCGCTCCGGCGTTGGGCATTGGATGCGGGCCTGCAGCTGCAAAGCCACATTGATCTCGGGCCGGGCATGGCCGTGCGCACCGAGGATGCCACGATCCGCGCCGACACCTTGGCCGCGCAGGACATGCTGATTGTCGACGAACGGGCCTGGCAGGGATTCGATGCCGGCCAACGACGGGTTATCCGTGAAGCCGTTGGCAACGGTCTCGGGTTACTGTTGCGCGTGACCGGACCAGTGTCGGCACAGACGGTCGCGGATTTCCGGCAGATGGGCTTGCGCATGGATCCGGCAACACTTACGCAGAACGTGCAATTGACGCCGGATACCGAAAACGCCGAATGGCCGACATTGAGCCGGCAAGCGCTACGCGTCAGCGCTGCCGATGCCCGGATTGCACTGGCGGGTACACAGGGTGAAGCTTTGGCCGTTTGGCGCGCTCAGGGTAATGGTCGCGTCGGCATTATCCTATTGTCGGACAGCTATCGCCTGGCCTTGGCCGGTTTCGGCGATGCCCACAGCCGGATCTGGAGCAATCTGGTTTCGGTGCTGGCGCGTCCGCAATCGGAAGCATCACCGGTGCGGCGAAATGATTTGGCCTGGCCGCACGAACGCATGGTGTTCTGTCAGTTGCAGGCGGATGCCAGTATTCAGTCCGAGGGCGAATGGCAGCCGCTGATTGTCGAAACCACCGGAATGAACCGGGGTTGCGCGGGATTCTGGCCGGAAACCACCGGTTGGTACACGCTGAACAGCGGCACGAACCAATTGCCGTTTTATGTCCACGCGCCGAAAGAAGGTGAAGCGTTGCGGCGCAGCCAGACCCGTGCCGCCACTCTGAAACTGGCCGCGCGCGCTCCGGACACGGCCATGGCATCACGCGTGCCGATTCCGGGTTCGCCCTGGCCCTGGTTCATCGGCTGGTTGGTGGTCAGTGGCCTGTTGTGGTGGCTGGAGCGTAGCCGGCTCGGGAGTGAACGCGTTCTGTAATTAGGAAAGCCAATGGTTAGCGATGGCCCTGCGTGACAGCACCACCAGTCCGATGGCAATCAGCAATACCAATCCCTGCATCACCATCACGAAAGTGCCGGGATTGACGCCGCTCAGGATGAACAGGCCGATGTCCTGCACGATGACGCCGGCCAGTGAGAGTTCGAGCATCACGGCCGACCAGCGCTTGCGCAGTATCAGGCCGAGACACCCGGCCGCGCCGCCCCAGACCGCAACGGCGGTAGCCGCCACCGCCCAGGCCGGACGACTGTTGTACAGCGCCTGCTGTGTCGCATCCATGGCGGCGATGTCATCCGCGGTCAGCATGACGTCGCTGAGATAGGCGGCACAGCCCATCAGGTTCCAGAGCAGGGCGAGGATTGAAACGGGCAGATACCACTTCGGACGTGCGCTCATGACGGGCTCCGTGGGGTTGGGTTAGGCCATTACAACGCGATGTGTCGAGGCCGTCAAGTTGGCGGTGCGACTAAGGCGCTTTGAACAGATTGACCATGCTGGTGATGGTGGACATCGAGCTGCTGACTGCGCTCAACACGTCACTGGTCCGCCGCAGGGAATAAAGATCGGCGGCTACTTTACGGGTAGCGGCTTCGAACTCCGGAAGCTTGGTGGACATTTGCTGGGTCAGGCTGCCCAAAAGCCGGTCATTCATATGGCTGATGGCCAGCCCGATATAGTACAGCTCGTGATTGTATTGTTTGAATGTTTCCGGCTTGGCGGAGCGCATGTCGAGCAACATGTATTCATCCCGCATCCGGAACAAATTATCCAAAGTCGCTTTGAGCAATTTCCGGTCTTCTGCACTGGTGGCCATGCGCGGTTTCCTTGTGTGATGTAAGGGCGGTTTTAGAATGCCTGTTCGAGCTCGTTTTTAAGCGCGATGATCTGCCGGATATCCCTGATCTGCTGACTCACGAGGGTCTGGCCATACCTGGCTTTCAGTGCGGTAGCCCATAGATCCTGCTGGTACATGGGCTGGCTCCTGTCGGACCTGCGCTTCTGGTAGTCATCGATGAATACTTTCGCTTTCAGGTAAAGCAGGCGGTTATCCACCCAGCGCTCATCCATGCTTCTGCTCTGTTCGGCGTAGGGCAGCTCGACTTTGGCTTTGTAAAACCGGTTGGCAGTCATGGTCAGGTCGCCGAAGATATTCATTTCCGCCCAATCCAGCAGCTCCGCCTGCAGGGTCAAGGCCGTGTCGATGACGGCGGCATCGCGCTTCATGGCCTGTTTGACTTTCCTGGCGTGAATCTGGTCCGACAGGACCCGAACCAGCTTGACCAATGCGTCTTTCTTCTCATAGCTGATCGCCGGACCATCACGGCCGTCCCCGAGCGCGCGGTTCATGCCGTTGACCTCAGTGGCCAGATTTTCCACGGCCGCCGCATTCCGCGCCGCCGTCGGGTCTCTGACCAGTTCCTGCAGCCCGAAGAAATAGGCATTGACCGAATCCAGGGAGGCCTTGAGT
>CAJAPA010000095.1 GCA_903942465.1 uncultured Gammaproteobacteria bacterium | reverse complement strand
GGGTCGGTTATCGAGCGCCGACGGCAGCCGGAAGCCGAAATTGACCAGGGTTTCCTTGCGCGAACGGTCGCCTTTGTACATGGCGCCGAGCTGCGGCACGGTCACGTGCGATTCATCGACCACCAACAATGCATCCGGCGGCAGGTAATCGTAAAGGCACGGCGGCGGTTCGCCGGGCATATGGCCGGTCAGGTGCCGGGAATAGTTTTCGATGCCGCTGCAGAAGCCGACTTCGAGCATCATCTCGATGTCGAACTGGGTGCGCTGCGCCAGACGCTGCGCTTCGACCAGCTTGTTCTCGCGGTAGAAGTATTCGAGCCGGTCTTTCAGCTCGGCCTTGATGGTTTCGACCGCATCCAGGATGGTCCGGCGCGTGGTCACGTAATGCGATTTCGGATACAGGGTATAGCGCGGCAGCTTGCGGCGCACCTCGCCGGTCAGCGGATCGAACACCGCGATGTTCTCGATGTCGCCGTCGAACAGTTCGACACGGATCGCTTCGTAATCGCTTTCGGCCGGATGGATGTCGATGACCTCGCCGCGCACGCGGTAGGTGGCGCGCTTGAGCTCGACATCGTTGCGGGTGTATTGCATCTCGGTCAGGCGCCGGATCAGTTCACGCTGGTCGATGCGGTCGCCGCGCACCAGATGCAGCACCATGCGGAAGTATTCGTTGGGATCGCCCAGGCCGTAGATCGAGGACACCGAGGCCACGATGATGGCATCGCGGCGTTCGAGCAGGGCCTTGGTCGCCGACAGCCGCATCTGCTCGATGTGTTCGTTGATCGAGCTGTCCTTGTCGATGAAGGTGTCGGAAGCCGGAATATAGGCCTCGGGCTGGTAGTAGTCGTAATAGCTGACGAAGTACTCGACCGCGTTGTCCGGAAAGAAACTCTTGAATTCGCCGTACAGCTGCGCGGCCAGGGTTTTGTTCGGAGCCAGCACCAGGGTCGGCTTCTGGATGGACTGGATGACGTTGGCGATGGTGAAGGTCTTGCCGGAGCCGGTCACGCCCAGCAGGGTCTGCGCGGCAATGCCGGATTCGAAGCCGGCAATCAGCTTTTCGATGGCCTGCGGCTGGTCGCCGGCGGGCGAAAACGGGGAAACCAGACGGAAGGGGGTATCCATGCAGACTTTTTTCAGGGCCAATTGGGGATTTTCGCACACCCCGCCCCTGCTTTCACCTACTTCCGCGCTTTCGGGCGGTGTTCAGACTGGAATTCCCACCTCCGGAGGATGCCCATGTCCCGTCATGCCCGCGGTTTTACCCTCGCTGAACTCGTCATCGGACTGGCCACCGCCGGCATTCTGGCCGGTGTGGCGCTGCCGGCCTTCCTTTCCGCCCGCTACGCCGGGGATTCCGCAGCCGTGCAGGCGTCACTGCTGTCGAGTCTGATGCAGTCTTCCCATAAAGCGGCCCTGCATGGCGCACGGGCCACGCTATGCCCCAGCTGGGACGGCATCCGCTGCAATACCAGTTTCGACTGGAGCAAGGGCTGGATCGCCTTTCTGGACACCAATGCCAACCGCGAACGCGAACCGGATGAACACCTGATCCTGCGTCAGGACGAACTCGCGAATACCCGCCTGATCAGTAGCAGCGGACGGACCCGGATCGTGTTCCAGGGCAATGGCGGCAATGCCGGCAGCAACGTCACCTTCACCCTGTGCGACCGGCGCGGCGCCGACAAGGCCCAGACCCTGGTGGTCAGCAATACCGGAAATCTGCGCCGGGGCGTTCCGGATGAAGAACGCATCGCGCTGGCCTGTGTTTTCTGAACCGGCATACCGCGGATATTGACGCCAAGGCCGGTCTGGGCGAAAATACACCCCTTGCCCGAATAGCTCAGCCGGTTAGAGCACTTGACTGTTAATCAGGGGGTCGTTGGTTCGAGTCCAACTTCGGGCGCCAGTATTGCAACGAAAAACCCGCCGAAAGGCGGGTTTTTCTTTAGTTCAAGGCCCGCCAAAGCAGGCTCGACTCATAAGCATGGATTGGTCCATGTCAGCGTCAGCTTGGCATCGGTAATGGTTGCGCCATTGCTGGCGTTATTGCCGCTTGATTTGCAAGTCATGCTGGCAACAGGTGCAAGCACATCGGTACCCGCCGTCATGCCAATATTGATGATCGAACCATCCGCTACCGTGGCGTTGATCACCGTGCTCTCGGTACCTTTGCTCTCATTGCTCACGGCACCGATGGTTCCCAGAGACGTGCTGGAAACCGTTAAGTTTTTACAGACAGGACGGGCATTGCCGGAGGTGACAGGAATGGTCATTTTCACATTGGTAATAGTGGTAACCGTTTTGCCACTGGTATTCGTACAGGTAATTCCCGTTGAGTTTGTTGTTGCCGAAAACGCCACTTTGCTCAGGTAGTTATAGCTTTTAATGGTTAATGCGGTATCACCAAGCGTACCGGTGGTGCAGTTATACGGATTAGGGCCAGTTGAGTAGTTGCAGACCACGCTCGGCACGGCAGTGAAACTTGGGTAGGTTGAGGCACTGGACCCAAATGTGTAGTTGGTGACGTTGACTTGATAGGTGCCTCCGGTAACCGGCGGTGAACCGCCGCCGATGGCGAAGACTTGGCTGTCCGTCAGCGTGGTTTCATCGGTATCAATGGTGTACGAGAGCAGGGCTACACCAGAGTTCGAGCTGAAAATAGACGAAGAAGCGGTCTGATTGGAGTTGTTCGTCGGATTCGAGCCGGGCACGACCTTGCCGCGCACAGGATCGGTCTGACTCACGCTGTCGGCGAAATCGGCATTGGTGACCACCAGCTGCGTGCCGGAGGTCGGCGTCCAATTGGTCAATTCAGACAGGTTGATG
>CAJAPA010000094.1 GCA_903942465.1 uncultured Gammaproteobacteria bacterium | reverse complement strand
TGCGTGAACTGCTGAATGTGCAGGCGCTTCCCGGCGAGGACGATAATGATTTCACCACGGTCGCCGGCATGGTCATCGCGCACTTCGGCCGGATACCGCATACCGGGGAGGTTTTCGAGTTCGGGGCCTGGCGTATTGAAGTCATCGACCTCGACGGCGCCCGCATCGACAAACTCCTGATCGGCCGCAAGCCGGTCGCTGACGCCGCGTTCGACCAATAACGCCATGAGCCACGAAATAAGCACCCGCATCCTGCTGCAGCAACTGGCCGATGGCAGTCCGGATGATGACCTAAGTTTCGATCTGGTGCTGGACAGCTTCCGCCACCGCAGTTACGGCCTGTTCCTGCTGTTTGTCCTGATTCCGGTGTTCATTCCGATTCCCGCCGGCCAGGGTGCATTCAGCGGCCTGCTGACCTCACTGATCGGATTGCAGCTGATGTGGCAGCTCGAACACCCCTGGATACCGAAATTCATCGGCCGAAAGACCTTCAAGCGTTCGCATATCATCAATTTCCAGCGCCGCTTCGACCCGTGGCTGAAATGGATTGAGAAACTCTGCAAGCCACGCTATGAATATGCGTTTGACCATGCCTGGGCGCGCGCTTTCAGCGGGCTCTTGCTGCTGGTGCTCGGCGGGCTTCTGGCCCTGCCGATTCCCCTGACCAACTACCCATTCGGACTCATCGTATTGGCGTTCAGCTTCGGATTCATCGAACGCGATGGCATCCTGCTCGGCCTCGGTTGGATCATGGGGATTATTGAAATCATCATTCTGGCTGAATTCTCGGGCTATATCATCAGCATGCTCGAAAAACTCTGGGCTTATTTTTTCTGAGCCAACAGCCGCTGGGCATCCGACAGCATGCCCCGGATGATTTTGATCTCGCGCTCATCCATCCGCGCCCGCAGAAACAGCCGGCGCAGACGCTGATTGATCATGTCGGGCGAACGGCCTTTATGGAAATCGATTTCATCCATAAATTCGCCCAGATGCATGAACATCCGTTCGAGCTGGTCCAGACTGGCCGGCTCGCTTTCGTCCAGGACCGGCACTTTGGCCGGCAACAGGCCGAGTTCAAGGCGGCGCAGACGGATTTCATAGCTGAGCACCTGCACCGCTGACGCCAGATTCAAAGATGCGTAGTCCGGGTTACAGGGGATGAATACGCGGCCATGGCAGCGCATCAGCTCATCGTTGTCCAGCCCGGTCCGTTCTCGGCCGAACAAGAGCGCGGCCTGCCCGCCCGTTTCGGTGTGCTCGAGCAAGGCCGCGGCCGCCTCACGCGGTGTATGTTCGGGCAGACTGATGGCGCGGTCGCGTGCGGTGGTACCCAGTGCAAACCGGCAGCCATGCAAGGCTTCATCGAGGGTTTCAACCACTCTGGCCTGCTGCACGATATCCTCGGCACCGGCCGCCAGGGCATTCGCCTCGGGATCGGGAAAGCGCTTGGGCGCGACTAAGATCAACTGGCTGAGCCCCATGGTTTTCATGGCGCGCGCCGCAGAGCCGATATTGCCGGGATGCTGGGTACCGACCAGGATGATGCGGATGGGATCAATCGGAACCATGGGCGGCGTTTTCCGGTCTGGTGGATGAATGGGGACCGCGGCGGCATTCCAGCCGGGCGGTGGTTTGCGGTATCATAGGCGCGGTGTTGCTCGACAGCATCCTGTTCTTATTCCAACTTAGCCAAGGGTAGTCCCCATGCAGAATCCCGTCATCACCGTGATGGTGAAAGCCGCACGCCAGGCCGGCACGGTCATTTTACGTCATATGAACAAGCTCGACAGCCTGAACGTGTTCGAAAAGACCAAACAGGACTACGCCAGCGAAGTGGACTCCCTCGCCGAGGCTGAAATCATCAAGGAACTCAAACGTGCCTACCCGCAGGCGGCTTTCCTGTGCGAGGAATCCGGGGCCATGGGCAAAGGCAAGCAGACCTTCGTGATCGATCCGCTCGACGGTACCTCCAATTTCCTGCATGGCATCCCGCATTACTGTGTGTCCATCGCGCTGGTGGAAAACGGCGAGCCGATCGAGGCGGTCATCTATGATCCGATCAAGAACGAGCTGTTCACCGCCAGCAAGGGCAAAGGCGCCCTGCTCAACGACCGCAAAATCCGGGTCACCGACCGCAAGGATCTGTCCGGCGCCCTGGTCATCACCGGCACGCCACCGCGCGACCGCGGCCGTATCGGTCCGCATCTGGATTTCTGCAAAGCCCTGCTGAGCACTGCCGAAGACATCCGGCGCACCGGTTCGGCGGCACTGGACCTGGCCTATGTCGCCTGCGGCCGCAGTGACGCCTACTTTGAATCCGGCATCAAGGCCTGGGACGTGGCCGGTGGCATGTTGCTGGTGCGCGAAGCCGGTGGCCGTGTTTCCGACTTCAAAGGCCGCGGCGAGCACATTCTCGATGCCGGCAACATCGTCGCCGGTAATGTCCGCATCAACCCGATGCTGCAAGCGGCCATTGCACAATCGGAATATGGCAAGAGTTTCTGAGCCGGTTCCCTCCCATTAAAAAAACCCCGCCAATGGCGGGGTTTTTTTAATGGGACTTTGCCGATGATTACGGACGGGCGTTCAAGGCTTCCTCATCGCGTGCCTTGGGCATCAGGTCCTGCTTGGTGACACCGAGCAGAAGCAGCAGCGGACAGGCCACGAAGATGGAGGACAGGGTGCCGATGACGATGCCGAGGATCTGCGACTCGGCCATGCCTTTGAGCGAATCACCGCCGAAGAAATACAGGGCGAGTACGGTCAACAGGGCCACGAACGAAGTGATGATGGTGCGCGACAGGGTCTGGTTGACCGAGCGGTTCATGATTTCAAGCGGCGACAGCTTGTGCAGCGTCTTGAAGTTCTCGCGCACGCGGTCGAACACCACGATGGTGTCATTGATCGAATAGCCCATGACCGACAGCACACCGGCCAACACGGCCAGATCGAACTCATGTCCGGACAGCGCGAACCATCCGGCAACCAGCACGACGTCGTGCAGAGTGGTAATGATGGCCGCAATGGCGAATTTCAGCTCGAAGCGGATCCAGACATAGGCGAGGAAGCCGATGACCACGAAAATGAGAGCCTGTAGACCGCTTTCCGCGAGCTCCTTGCCGACCTGCGGTCCGACGTAGTAATAATCGCGCAGGGTTGCCGGATTATCCGCACTCTGCACCGCGGCGACCACGGTGCTGCCGTCGATGCGTTTGCCGCTTTCCTGGGCCTGCATGCGGATGACCACTTCATTGGATGAACCGATGACGCGGACCTGGGCGCCCTTGAAACCGGCCTGCTCCAGTTTACCGCGCAGCGCCCCGGTATCCACCGTTTTGCTGAACTGGACTTCGGTTTCGTAACCGCCGGTGAAGTCCAGAGCGAAATTGAAACCCTTGAACACCATGCCGCCGATGGCGACGAGCATGATGATGATGGCCAGCGCCAGCGAGACGAATCGCATGCGCATGAAATTGATGTTGCTGTTCGGGGGAAAGAGTTCCACTTAAGTGCTCCGTGCGGATCAGACCGAAACCGTCTTCAGCTTGCGCCGGCGGCCGTAGATCAGGGTGGCAATGGCCCGCGACACGCTGACAGCCGTGAACATCGAGGTCAGGATGCCGATGATGAGGGTGATGCCGAAGCCGCGGATCGGACCGGCGCCGAAGGCCGCCATGGCAATACCGCCAAGTAATGCGGTCAGGTTGGCGTCGGCGATGGTACCGCTGGCCTTGTCATAACCGGCCGCGATGCTGGCCAGCGGCGTATTGCCAATCCGTAACTCCTCGCGAATCCGCTCGTTAATCAGCACGTTGGCGTCCACCGACATGCCGACGGTCAGTGCGATACCGGCGAATCCGGGAAGGGTCAGGGTAGCGCCAAACATCGACATTACCGCGACCACCAGCAACAGGTTCAGCACCAAGGCCAGATTGGTGATGATGCCGAACATCTTGTAGTAAATAACGAAGAAGATCAGCACGAACACGAACGAGAACATCACGGCCTTGACGCCGCGCTCGACGTTTTCGGCACCGAGGCTCGGACCGATGACCCGTTCCTGGGCAAAATCCATCGGGGCCGCCAGGGCGCCCGACTTCAATTGTTTGGACAATCGATCGGCTTCCTGCGGATCCAGGCCGGTGGTCTGGAAATCCTTACCGAAAACGCCCTGGATGGTGGCCGAGTTAATCACGTCCTCAAGGATCTTGACGCTGCGCACTTCGACGCCGTCGACCATGCGGGTTTCCGGGATGCGCTCGACGTAGACCACGGCCATGTTCTTGCCGACGTTGTCGAGGGTATGGTTGAACATGCGCTTGCCGCCGGCGGTATCGAGCTTGATACTCACCATCGGCTGGCCGTTCTCGGGATTGGTGCCCGGCGTGGCGTCGACCAACTGATCGCCAGAAACGATGACGCGCCGTGAAAGCAGAATCGGAATGCGGCTGCCATCCGGGTTGGTCTCGCGCATGTAATACAGGCGCGCTTCAGCCGGAACGATACCGGAACGCTGGGCCTCGGCGGCGGCGGCCATGTCGCCGATCATGGCACGGTATTCCAGCGTCGCGGTGGCGCCGATGATGTCCTTGGCTTCCGCGGTATCCTGCACGCCCGGAAGCTGCACAATGATGCGGTTGCTGCCCTGACGCTGGATGACCGGCTCCGACACGCCGAGCGCATCGATGCGGTTACGCAAGGTATTGATGTTCTGGTCGACGGCACCATCGGCAATCAGCTTGGCTTCCGAAGTGATCAGTTTGACGGTCATGCCAAAACCCTGCGCTGCGGGCAAATCGACTGCGGCAAGCGTCAGGAAGTTCTTACCCAGCAGGGACCGGGCTTTATTGCGGTCGGCTTCGGAGGCAAACGTGACCCGTATGCCCTGGGGTGTGGAACTCACGTCATAGCCGGAGATTTTGTCTTCGCGCAGTGCTGCCCGGATTTCCTCGGCATAGGCATTGGTGCGTTTATCGAGCGCAGCCTGCTGGTCGACCTGCATCAGGAAGTGCACGCCGCCCTGCAAATCAAGACCGAGGGTCATCGGTTTGGCGCCCAATCCGCTCAACCAGGCCGGCACCGTCGATGCCAGATTCAAGGCTGCGGTATAGCGCGCCCCCAGTTCCGGCCGGATGATGTCTGCGGCCTTGATTTGGTCTTCCGGATTGGCCAGACGGACCATGACATCGCCGTTTTCGACGGCGACACCGACCGGGGTGATGCCATTGCGCTTGAGCAGAGCTTCGATGCGGCCGATCAGACCGGTTTCGAGCTCGCCGCGGTTGACACTGATCTGCACCGCCGGCTGCTGCGGATAGATGTTGGGGAGGGAATAGATGACGCTCGCAAGCAGGACCACTGCGATGAGCGCATACTTCCATTTCGGAAATTCAAGCATGACGGAACCCGGAGCCTGACGGCTCTCAAAGAGGAATTAGGCGGACTTCAGGGTACCCTTGGGCAACACCGCGGTGATGGCGTTCTTCTGCACCTTGATGGTGACGCCATTGGCGATTTCGATGCCGACGAAATGCTCGCCGAGGTCTTCGACCCTGCCGGCAATGCCGCCGGCAGCAACCACTTCATCCCCTTTCGACAGTCCGGCCAGCAGTGCGCGGTGTTCCTTGGCGCGTTTCATCTGCGGACGGATGGCCATGAAATAGAACACGGCGAAGAACAGCACCATCATCACCAGCAGCGACATCGGGCTGCCCTGTTGGGCGGGAGCGGCCTGGGCGGCGGCGGGCGAAATGATCAAATCGAGCAGGGACATGGCGTAAATCCTTGATTGAATGCGAAACAATGGGCAATTATGACATAACTGGGTGCGGCCAGCAGGCTTTTCAAGGCTGCGTGCGTTGCCGGTAGAAATCCTCGCGGAACGTCGCGTAGGCATTATTTTCAATGGCTTGCCGGATTTCCCGCATCAGTTGCTGGTAGTAATACAGGTTGTGGATGGTGGCCAGCATCGAAGCCAGGATTTCATTGCAGCGGTCCAGATGGCGCAGGTAGGCCCGGGTGAATCCGTGCGTGCAGGTGTAGCAGCCGCAGCCCGGTTCGATCGGCGATAGATCCTTTTCATAGCGGGCATTACGGATGCGGACCTGGCCCTGATGGGTAAAGTAGTGGCCGTTGCGGGCATTGCGGGTCGGCATCACACAATCGAACATGTCGATGCCACGGGCCACTGCTTCCACGATGTCCTCGGGTTTGCCGACGCCCATCAGGTAGCGCGGCTTGTCGTCGGGCAGCTGCGGACAGATCGCTTCCAGGGTCTGCTCCCGCTCATGCGCCGGCTCGCCCACGGCCAAGCCGCCGACCGCATAGCCGTCGAATCCGATGGCTTTCAGTCCTTCGGCAGAGGCCGTGCGCAGCTGCGGATACACCCCGCCCTGCACGATGCCGAACAGCGCCGCATCATTGCCTTCGTGCGCTTTTTTCGAGCGTTCGGCCCAGCGCAGCGACAGCTCCATGGATTTCCGTGCCACAATTTCCGTCGCCGGATAGGGCGTGCATTCGTCGAAAATCATCACGATGTCGGATCCGAGCACGCGCTGGATCTGCATGCTTTCTTCGGGACCGATGAAAACCTTGGCACCGTCCACCGGCGAAGCGAACATCACACCCTGCTCGGTAATCTTGCGGCGCTTGGCCAAGGACCAGACCTGGAACCCGCCAGAATCGGTCAGGATCGGTTTCTGCCATTGGGTGAAATCGTGCAAGCCCCGGTGCGCTTCAATCACTTCAAGACCCGGACGCAGATAAAGATGGAAGGTGTTGCCGAGGATGATTTCGGCACCGGTGGCGAGGATATCCTCGGGCTTCATGGCCTTGACCGACCCGTAGGTACCGACCGGCATGAACGCCGGGGTCTGGATGGTTCCGCGCGGGAAGCTCAGCTCGCCGCGGCGTGCCATGCCGTCCTGGCCGGTTTTGCGGAAGCCCATGCGGCTCATGCCGCAGCTCCGGGATGCAGCAGCATGGCATCGCCGTAGGAAAAGAACCGGTACTGTTGGTCAACCGCATGCCGATAGGCCGCGAAAATGCGGTCCTTGCCGGCGAACGCCGAAACCAGCATCAGCAGGGTGCTTTCCGGAAGATGGAAATTGGTGATCAGTGCATCGATGCTGCGGATCCGGTAGCCCGGGAAAATGAAGATCTGGGTATCGCCGGCAAACGGTTTGACCGTACCATCCACGATGGCGGTTTCCAGTGCCCGCAGCACCGTGGTACCGACGGCGATGACGCGGCCGCCACGGGCCTTGGTGGCCGCAATCTGGGCGCACAATTCGGCGCCCACATTCAACCATTCACTGTGCATGACATGGTCTTTCAGATGTTCCGCACGCATGGGCTGGAAGGTGCCGGCGCCCACATGCAAGGTGATGTGGCCGATTTGAATGCCCTTGGCCTGCAACTGCGCCAGCAGCGCTTCATCGAAATGTAGGCCGGCGGTCGGTGCAGCCACCGCACCGGCATGACGGGCGAATACGGTTTGGTAACGCGTGTCATCATCCGCATCGGCATCACGCTGGATATAGGGTGGCAAGGGCATCCGGCCGAGCCGGTTGAGCACGGTTTCGACCGGCTCCTCAGTTTCAAAGCGCAGGCGGTAGAATTCATCATCCCGGCCAAGTACGGTCAACACCGTGCCGTCCGTCAAGGTGATACTGCTCCCCGCTTTCGGAGATTTCGAGGCGCCGACCTGGGCACGCACGCACTGGTCGGGCAGCAGACGTTCGATCAGGATTTCAACCTGCCCACCGGTTTGCTTCTGGCCGTAAAGCCGTGCCGGAATGACCCGGGTATCGTTGAATATCAGCAAGTCACCGGCATTCAGCAGTTCGGGCAAATCACGGAATTGCCGGTCCTGGAACGGGACATCGCCCGGGGGCACCAGCAGCAGACGGGAATCACTGCGGTCGGGCAATGGCGCTTGTGCGATCAGCTCCGGTGGCAGATCGAAGTGGAAATCGGATTTCTTCATAAGGCTCCAAATCAGCCGCTTATTGTAGCCTAAGTCGTTGATTTCCCCATAGAGGGGGTTACGGCGGGAAAACCCGCATGATAAAATCGCGTTTTGCATAATGCTGCCCGGCAGCTGGAGCACCCCATGACCATTCTGGATATTCTTTCCCCGCTGCGCAGCCGTTCCGGCGCTGTCCGCACCCAAGGCCTCGACGACGCCACCCTGTTGCGTCTATCGGCCCAATATCCGGATCTGCTGACCGCAGCCGGTCGTGCCGCTGAGGCCTATCCGGAGCTGGCTCTGGAGTTTCCGGAACTGATTGACGCCGACGAGCAGGTCCAGATCGATGCTACCCAGGCCGGCTTCGTCAATTTCTACCCGGATGATGCCATCAACCCGTATGTAGCCATCGCCGCCTGCGGCCCCTGGGTCATCACACTCAAAGGCCGCGTGTTGCATGATTCCGGTGGTTACGGCATGCTCGGCTTCGGCCACACCCCCCAGACCGTCATCGATGCCATGGCCAAACCACAGGTCATGGCCAACATCATGTCGCCAAGCCTGTCCCAGCTGCGGGTGGTGCAGGCCCTGCGCGCCGAAATCGGGCACCGCCGCGGCGGCTGTCCGTATGACAAATTCCTGACCCTGAACTCGGGCTCGGAATCGGTTTCCCTGGCTGGCCGCATCGCCGATACCAACACCAAACTGATGACCGACCCGGGTGGCCGCCACGAAGGCAAGCGCGTCAAACGCATTGCCATGAAGGGCGCTTTCCACGGCCGCACCGAACTGCCCTGCCTGTATTCCGATTCTTCGAAGAAGGCCTATGCCGAGAATCTGGCCAGCTGGAAACACCATGAAAACCAGCTGATCACCATCGAACCCTATTCCATTGAAGGCCTTAAGCAGGCGTTCGCCGATGCCGATGCCAACGGCTGGTACATCGAAGCGATGTTCCTTGAACCCGTCATGGGCGAAGGTGATCCGGGACGCGCGGTGCCGCCGGAATTCTATGCTGTTGCACGCGAACTGACCGCGGCACATGGCACCTTCCTGCTGATCGATTCCATCCAGGCCGGTCTGCGTGCACACGGCGTTCTGTCCATCGTCGATTATCCGGGTTTCGAAAATCTCGAAGC
>CAJAPA010000093.1 GCA_903942465.1 uncultured Gammaproteobacteria bacterium | reverse complement strand
CGTGGTTTACCGTATGGGCTTCGCAGTCACCCGTCCGGCTGCCCGTCAGCTGGTGTCGCACAAAGCCATCCTGGTCAACGGCAAGAGCGTCAACCTGCCGTCTTATCAGGTCAAGGCTGGCGACAGCATCGAACTGACCGAACGCGCGAAAAAGCACTTGAATGTGCAGGAAGCGCTGAACCTTGCCCAGCAAATGGACCTCGTCCCGAGCTGGTGTGAAGTGGACAGCAATAAATTCTCCGGCGTGTTCAAAGCGATTCCGGACCGCGCGGATCTGCCTTCGGACATCAATGAAGCGCTGATCGTCGAACTGTACTCGAAGTAATATTCTTCAGGAGTGTCATCACCCATGACGGTAACTGCCCACCAAGTGCTGCGTCCGCGCGGCCCAGTCATTGAACGTAGTAGTGCCCACCGCGCGAAAGTTGTGATCGAGCCGTTGGAACGCGGCTACGGCCACACCCTCGGCAATGCGCTTCGCCGCGTCCTGCTGTCCTCGATTCCCGGCTTCGCCATCACTGAAGTCGAAATCGACGGCGTGTTGCACGAATACAGCACCATTGAAGGCTTGCAGGAAGATGTGCTCGAAGTCCTGCTCAACCTGAAAGATGTCGCCCTGCGCCTGAACGGCGTCGATCACACCACCCTGGCCCTCAGCAAATCGGGCGCGGGTGAAGTGACTGCCGGTGACATTAAGGCTGACCATACGGTCGAAATCCTGAACCCGGAGCACGTGATCTGCACCCTGACCAAGGATGCCTCGATCAGCATGCGTCTCAAGGTCGAGCGTGGCTTCGGCTACCAGCCGGCTTCGGCACGCCGCCGCCCGGATGATGAAACCCGTACCATCGGACGCCTCGTCCTCGACGCCAGCTTCTCGCCGGTCCGTCGCGTGGCCTACGAAGTGGTTGCCGCCCGTGTCGAGCAGCGCACCGATCTGGACAAACTGGTTCTCGATATCGAAACCAACGGTACCATCGATGCCGAAGACGCCATCCGCACCGCGGCCGACATCCTGACCGACCAACTGTCGGTGTTCGGTGACTTCACCAAGCGTGCCGATCAGGACAAGAAACCGGCTGGCCCGGGCGTCGATCCTGTTCTGCTGCGTCCGATCGATGATCTGGAACTGACCGTCCGCTCCGCCAACTGCCTGAAAGCCGAAAACATCTATTACATCGGTGATCTGGTCCAGCGCACGGAAGTCGAACTGCTGAAGGCCCCGAATCTGGGCAAGAAATCCCTCACCGAGATCAAGGATGTGCTGGCCCAACGCGGCT
The DNA here is from genome assembly GCA_903942465.1 of uncultured Gammaproteobacteria bacterium. GTDB lineage: Bacteria > Pseudomonadota > Gammaproteobacteria > Xanthomonadales > Xanthomonadaceae > Arenimonas. The sequence continues at coordinate 12,632 of CAJAPA010000093.1, read as the reverse complement.
TCACCCTCGGTCAGAAGCTGGAAAACTGGCCGCCGGCCAGCCATCAGCTGGGAATGTTGGGTTAATTAAACACAGCGCGGACTGCCGTCCGCGCTCCGATTAGGAATCACGACCATGCGTCACCAAAAATCCGGCCGTAAATTCAGCCGCACCAGTGCCCACCGCGAAGCGATGTTCGTCAATATGGCGGCTTCCCTGTTCAAGCACGAACTGATCCGTACCACCTTGCCGAAAGCCAAGGAACTCCGCCGCGTGGCCGAACCGCTGATCACCATCGGCAAGATCGATGGCGTCGCCAACCGCCGTCTGGCCATGTCGCGTCTGCGCGACAAGGAAGCCGTCGGCAAGCTGTTCGTCGAACTCGGTCCGCGCTACAAGGAGCGTCCGGGCGGTTATCTGCGCATCATGAAATGCGGCTTCCGTCCCGGCGACAACGCCCCGATGGCGTACGTCGAGCTGGTCGATCGTCCGCAGGCTTCGGCCGCAGTCGCTGAATAAGCGTCAGCCGTGTCCAAAAAAGCCCCGGTTTCCGGGGTTTTTTTTTGCAAAAGTCTTTGCCAATTGCAGGTAAAAACGGTAGTGTAAATGGAGAAATCCGCTGAAATGAAGTCCCTGATGAATCCCCTGAGCTGGTCTTTCCGTACCTACTACTTCCTAGGCGCCATCGGTTGTTTCGGTGCCATCGCTTATGCTTTGTACGTGCAGTATCACATGCTGATGCAACCGTGCCCGTTGTGTATCCTGCAGCGCGTCGCTTTCATTGCCGCAGGTGTGTTTTTCCTCATCGGCGCCTTGCACAATCCGAAATCACGCGCTTGGCGGCGCTTCCACGCCAGCCTGGTCTCACTGAGCGCACTGGGCGGTCTGTTGATTGCCGGCCGTCATGTCGCCATCCAGCTCGCGCCTTCGGATCCGGGTGCCTTCTGCGGCGGTATGGATTTGGGTTACATCATTGATGCCATGCCCTTGCGCGAGGCGCTGACAACCGTATTCAAGGGCTCCGGCGAGTGTGCCAAAATCGACTGGTCATTCCTTGGATTCAGCATGCCGATGTGGACACTCGTTCTGTACATCGGTGTCATTGCACTTGCCGTCTATCCCGCCATCCGTAAATCCTGAGAACTGAAATGCTGAATAATAACGCCTGGCAACCGGCCAGCTGGCGGAATTTCACCGCGTTGCAGCAACCGAACTATCCCGATGCCGCCGCGCTTGCATCGGTGCAGGCCGAACTTTCGCTGTTGCCGCCGCTGGTGACGTCTGCGGAAATCCTCGCGCTCAAGCAGCGCATCGCCGACGCCCAGGAAGGCCGCAGTTTTCTGCTTCAAGGCGGGGACTGTGCTGAGAGTTTCGCCGATTGCGAATCCGGGCTCATTTCCAACCGTCTGAAGGTTCTGCTGCAGATGAGTCTGGTTCTGGTGCATGGCCTACGCAAGCCGGTGGTGCGTGTCGGGCGTTTCGCCGGGCAATACGCCAAGCCGCGTTCGGCCGATCTGGAAATCAAAGAGGGCATCACCCTGCCCAGTTACCGGGGCGATTTCATCAACGGTCCCGAATTCACTGAATCCGCCCGTATTCCGGACCCGCGCCGCATGGTCAAAGGCCATGCACGCTCGGCGATGACCATGAATTTCGTGCGTGCGCTGATTGATGGCGGTTTTGCGGATCTGCATCATCCGGAGTACTGGAATCTGGGTTGGGTGTCGCAGTCGCCGCAGGCGGAGCAGTACAACAAGCTGGTGCAGTCGGTCGGCGATGCCATCCGTTTCATGGAAACCATTTCCGGCGAACCGGCACACAACGTCAACCGCACCGATTTCTACACCTCGCATGAAGCACTGTTGCTGCCCTACGAGGAAGCCTTGACCCGTCGTGTGCCGCGCCAGGAGGGTTGGTTCAACCTGTCGACCCATTTCCCGTGGATCGGCATGCGCACCGCGCAGCTGGATGGCGCCCATGTCGCCTATTTTCGCGGCATCGCCAATCCGATTGGCATCAAGATTTCAGCGGGTGTCACCGACGCGCAGATCGCAGGCCTGTGCGAAACGCTCAACCCGGACAATGAACCGGGCCGTCTTACGCTGATCCACCGCCTCGGTGCCGGCAATGTCGACAAGGAGCTTCCGCGTCTGATCCGCGCCGTGAAATCCGCCGGTGCACGCGTGCTTTGGGTCTGCGATCCGATGCACGGCAATACCGAATCCACCTCGAACGGCTACAAAACCCGGCGCTTCGACAATATCAAAGCCGAACTTGAACGCAGTTTCGATGTGCATGCTGCCGAAGGATCGCACCTGGGCGGCGTACATCTGGAGTTGACCGGCGAGAACGTGACCGAGTGCCTCGGCGGCGCACGCGATTTGATCGAAGCCGATCTGGAAAGGGCGTATCTGTCCTCGGTTGATCCGCGCCTGAATTACGAGCAGTCACTCGAAATCGCCATGTCGATCGTTCACAAACATGGCAGTCTGCGCTGACACGTGAAAGCCTTGGCTTATATAACAAGCGCTTATAAACGGTGCAGCGATTTTTATTTTACAGATGGCCTGAATGAGGATAGATTCAACACTCCCCTGATAGTGAAGGCGACGCCATGATTTACGACTCGATTCTCGGAACCATCGGACGCACACCCGTTGTCCGTCTCGGGCGCATTGCACCGCCGCATGTGCGGATGCTGGCCAAAGTTGAATTTTTCAACCCCGGCGGTTCGGTCAAGGACCGTCTGGCCTATGCCATCATCATTGATGCCGAAAAGCGCGGGATCCTGAAACCGGGGCAGACCGTCGTCGAAGCGACTTCGGGAAATACCGGTGTGGCGCTGGCCATGGTCTGTGCCGCACGCGGCTATCCGTTCGTGGCGGTGATGAGCGAAACCTTTTCGATGGAGCGCCGCAAGCTCATCCGGGCCTACGGCGGCAAGGTCATTCTGACGCCGGCCGCCGAGCGTGGCAGCGGCATGGTGCGCCGCGCCCAGGAGCTTTCCGACAAACACGGCTGGTTTCTTGCCCGCCAATTCGAGAATCCCGCCAATCCGGCCTACCACCGTAATACCACGGCGGCCGAGATCCTGCGCGACTTCGCCGGCGAGCGTCTGGATTATTTCGTCAGCGGCTGGGGTACGGGTGGCACGCTCACGGGTGTCGGTGAAGTGCTGAAAGTGGCCCGGCCTGAAGTACGCATCGTCACCACCGAGCCGGCTGGTGCACAGCTGTTGGCCGGCAAAGAATGGCAACCGCACAAAATCCAGGGCTGGACACCGGACTTCGTGCCGGCCGTGCTCAATCGCGCCGTGCCCGATGACAACATTCCCGTGGATGACATCACCGCGCGCGATACGGCGCGGCGTCTGGCAGCCGAGGAGGGTCTGTTCGTGGGGATTTCAGCAGGAGCGACCTTTGCGGCGGCCTTGAAAGTCGCAGAGACGGCGCCGGAAGGTGCCGTCATTCTGGCGATACTGCCCGATACCGGCGAGCGCTATCTCAGTACGTTCCTGTTCGAAGGCGTCAATGAAGGCTCGGACGACGAGTGGCTGGCCACCCTTTAACACCGCCCATCACTTCGCCCGGAGGGCGGCTTCGACCAGTTTAATGGCCTTCTTCAGGTCTTCGTCGTTCTTGATCTGGGTCTGTGCGGCGATTTTCCCGTCGCGTCCGATGATCCAGACATTCGGCATGTAATCGTCGCCGAAGGCTTCCATGACCTTGCCAGTTTTATCCGTGGCGGAAACCATCGACATTTCCTTGAGCTCGGCGGTGATTTTGTTGACGGATTTCGGGTCGTCCTTCACCGCGATGGACACCACCTGAAGATTGGCCAAGCCGAGCTGTTCCTGCATGTACTCCATGGCCGGCAGGCTCTTGAAGCAGTAGTCGCACCAGGTCGCCCAGAAGTGCACCACGGTAATCTTGCCGCCGTAGTCCTGCAGGATGACTTCCTCGCCGCCTTTGGCGTTCTTTCCAAGCCGGAAGGGGGCGGGGTCGCCAACCGAGAGCTTGGCCTCACAAAGTCCGGACAACATCAGGATCAAGGGGAAAATCAGGATACGCATCATGGGCAATCCACCGACTGAAGGGATGCACTAATTTAGGCAGTCTGCAGGCCGGCAGACAAGCCCCTGCATACGTAGTCATTCAGCCGGTGCTACTTAGGCCATGAGCAGCTGCCAGGCCTGGCGTGCAATCAGCGCCAAAACGATCACCAGAAACACCGCGCGAACGAAGGTCTGTCCCTTGCGGATAGCCATATGGCTGCCGATGTAGCTGCCCAGCATATTGCCGATGATTAATGGCACCGCCAAAACCCAAAGTACGAAGCCGCTCAACATCAGCACCGTCCAGGAGCTGATGTCGGCAGAAACATTTGCTGCTTTTGAAACCGCCGAGGATTTCAGGAAGTCGAGTCCGAGAAAGCTGACGAAGGCGAACACCATGATGGTGCCGGTGCCGGGGCCGATCAGTCCGTTGTAGAAACCGGTTGCAGTACCGATCGACAGCGCCGCCAGCGATTCATGTTTCGGGTGGAAACGGCGCTCCTCTTTCAAACCGAGGTCCTTGCGGAAGACCGTATACACGGCAAGAATCACGCAGATCGCCAGGACCGTCCATTTCAGCAGATCCGGGTCGAGGCGTTTGGCGAACTGCACGCCGATGGCGGATGCGGCCATGGCCGCGGCGCAGGCCGGCAGCAGGATCCGCCGTTCGATGTGGATTTTCCGCAGGTAGTTCCAGGCCGCGACCGAGGTTCCCATGATTGAACTGGTGCGCTGGGTACCGATGGCCTGCAGGATGTTGAGCCCGGGATGAAGATTCAGCATCGCCGGGGTCAGGACCAGGCCGCCGCCGCCGACGATGCTGTCGATCAGTCCGGCGGCAAAGCCGGCGAGGGCGGTCAACAGCCAGAGGGTGGCATCGATTTCCATGGATTCTCCGGCGGGTTTGCCTTACAGCATAAACAAAACCCCGCTTGCGCGGGGTTTTCAATCAGCTGCGGCTGGCGCGCTTGCGCTCGTTTTCGGTCAGATGCTTCTTGCGCAGACGGATTTCCTTCGGCGTGACTTCCACCAGTTCATCGTCTTCGATGAAGTCCAGCGCCTGTTCCAGCGTGTACTTGATGGCCGGGCTGAGTTTGATGGCATCGTCCTTGCCGGACGCGCGCATGTTGGTCAGCGGCTTGGGCTTGATGGCGTTGACGGTCAGGTCGTTGTCCTTGGAGTGGATGCCGATGAGCTGGCCTTCATAGACGTTGTCGCCTTCGGCCGCAAACAGCTTGCCGCGCTCCTGCAGCGGACCCAGCGAGTAGGCGGGGGTAGCGCCCGGGGCGTTGGCAATCATCACGCCGTTGGTGCGTTTGGCGATGGCGCCCTGTTCTTTTGGACCGTAGTGGTCGAACACGTGGAACAGCAGGCCCGAGCCCTGGGTCAGGGTACGGAACTCGTTCTGGAAGCCGATCAGGCCACGGGCCGGAATCATATAGTCAAGACGCACGCGTCCCTTGCCGTCGGACTCCATGTTTTTCAGTTGGGCCTTGCGGATACCGAGCTTTTCCATGACGCCGCCCTGATGCACCTCTTCGATGTCGACCACCAGCTGTTCGACCGGCTCCATCTGCTGGCCGTCGATTTCCTTGATGATGACTTCCGGACGCGACACGGCGAGCTCGAAGCCTTCGCGGCGCATGGTTTCGATGAGCACGGACAGATGCAGTTCGCCGCGGCCGGACACCAGGAATTTATCCGGATCCGAGCCTTCTTCGACCTTCAAGGCCACGTTATGCAGGGTTTCACGCTCCAGACGTTCGCGGATCTGGCGGCTGGTGATGAATTTGCCACCGCTGTGGTCCTTGCTGCCGGCGAACGGGGAGTTGTTGACCTGGAAGGTCATCGAGATGGTCGGTTCGTCCACGGTCAATGCCGGCAACGCTTCCGGCACATCCAGGGCACAGATGGTATCGGAGATGCTCAGATCGGCGACGCCGGAGATGGCAACGATGTCGCCGGCCTCGGCTTCGGCCACTTCAACGCGTTCCAGACCGAGGAAGCCGAGCACCTGCAGCACTTTGCCCTGGCGCTTCTTTCCCTGGCGGTCGACCACACTGACCGGCATATTGGTGCGCACCTTGCCGCGCTGGATGCGGCCGACACCGATCAGGCCGACGAAGTTGTTGTAATCAAGCTGGCTGACGCGCATCTGGAACGGACCATCCAGATCGACTTTCGGGGCGGGCACGTGCTTCATGATCGCTTCGTACAACGGGGTCATGTCGCCGTCGCGGGCCGAATCATCCAGGCTGGCATAGCCATGCAGGGCCGAGGCATAAACGATCGGGAAGTCGAGCTGTTCGTTGGTCGCGCCGAGTTTGTCGAACAGGTCAAACACCTGGTCGATGACCCAGTCCGGGCGTGCGCCCGGGCGGTCGATCTTGTTGATGACCACGATCGGGTTGAAGCCCATCGCGAATGCTTTTTGGGTCACGAAGCGGGTCTGCGGCATCGGACCGTCCATGGCGTCGACCAGAATAAGTACCGAATCGACCATCGACAGCACGCGCTCGACCTCGCCGCCGAAGTCGGCGTGGCCGGGGGTGTCGACGATATTGATGCGGTTGCCATTCCAGTTGATTGCGGTATTCTTCGACAGGATGGTGATGCCGCGTTCCTTTTCCTGATCGTTGCTGTCCATCATCCGCTCGGTGGTGACCGTGCGTTCGCTGAAGGTGCCCGACTGCTTCAGCAGGCAATCGACGAGGGTGGTCTTGCCGTGATCGACGTGGGCGACGATGGCGATATTGCGGAGGTTTTCTATGGACATAGGGAAGGGCTGCCTGGAATCGGCATATGCGGTAAGTAAGTAAGCCGATTATTATACCCTGTCAGGGCATGTTAAGGCGATTTATGGCATCCTATTCAACCCTTATTCATTGATTCCGGAGTGTGCCATGTCCGATTTAACCGCCGTTTTGACCACCGACCGGGGCGCCATCCGCCTGAAACTGTTCGCCGACATCGCGCCGCTGACCGTGGCCAATTTCGTCAATCTGATCCAGCGCGGCTATTACAACGGCCTGAAATTCCATCGGGTGATTCCGGATTTCATGATTCAGGGCGGTTGCCCGAATGGCATCGGCAACGGCGGCCCGGGCTACCGTTTCGAAGATGAGTGCAGCCCGAAAGCACGCCATGGCAAAGCCGGCATGCTGTCGATGGCCAACGCCGGCCCCGGCACCAACGGCAGCCAGTTCTTCATTACCCACACCGCGACCGATTGGCTGGACGGCAAGCATACGGTTTTCGGTGAAGTGGTTTCCGATGCCGATCAGGCGGTGGTCGATGCCATCCGTCAGGGTGATGTCATCCAGTCCGCTGTGGTGGAAGGCGATGCATCGGCGCTTCTGGCTTCGCAGGCCGAGCGCATCAGTCAGTGGAATGCCATCCTGAATGCCTGAGTCCGTAATGCGGCGTGATTAATGAATCGGGCGCCTTGGGCGCCCGATTCCGTTTAAGGGCTGACCGGCGTGAATCCGATGGAGTCGATCAGCCGGTTCACGGCCTTCTCATCACGGCCGTAGTAATACTCTTCCGGTGCCTTCCAATACAGCACGGTCAAGCGGCCGTTGCGCTCGAAAGCGCCGACACTGCCCTGATAGCGCAGGCCTTCCGGACTGGTCTGCCGGACATCGAAGCGTATTCCCGCAGTGCCGGAGAAGCCATGCGGCCTGAAGTTGCTGCTCTCGACATCGGCCCAGCCCTGTTCACGGATGGCATCCAGAATGACATCCCGCAGCTCGTCCGGACGCATGCCGGCGCGGAACCAGGGGCCGTCGGGCCGTGATTTCCTTTCCTTGGCCAGATGGAACACATGTTCGCCGGGTTTGGTGTCGGGGAGGATGTTGAGGCTGTTGAGCCCGGGGCCGTCGATGGTCCATAACTCCTGCCGCGGCAATTTGATGCGCGACCAGTTGAGGTCGCTCTGGATCACCATGCCGTAGACATCGGCCGCCGTGCCCGCTTTCTGAAGACGGCCGCCGCTGCTGGCGCAGGCGCTGAGTAAAGCGGCCGCAAAGGCAAGAAAAAAAAGTCGCACGCAGTTCACGCTCATGGTTTGGTCTCCAGCCGCACGATGTCCTGTTCAATGAACAGCCGGTCGCCGGCATCCGGTTTCTTGGCAAGATAGGTTTTCAGGCCGAGCAAGGCCTCGGCGGACTGTCCGCTGCGTTCCCTGGCAAAGCCGTATTCACGCCAGGCTTCGGCCGGCGCATGGGCATTGCTGACGGCGCGCGCGTAGAGAATATCGGCTTGTTCGAGATCACCGGGCTTTTTGCGGCGACGCAGCGCCTCGCCTTGGTAGAAATCATAGATGCCTTCGAGTTCAGGACGTGCGCCGGCGCGCAGGTCGCGGATGACCTGGATACTGGTGTCGTACATGCGGCGGCTCAGTTCGGCTTCCAGCCAGTTCTGCAAATAGGGTTCAGTGGCGGCATCGAAGGCCTGTTGGTTGGTTTTGAAATCAACGCCCCGATAGCGTGCGGCCGCTGCTGCCATATCTTCCAGGCGCTCCGCGGTTTCCGGATGACTGGCGAACACCGGGCTGTGTTTTGCACGGACATTGGCTTTTTCCTCATTGAGCATGCGCTGCCAGATGCGCACGCCGGCCTGCGGGTCATAGCCGAGCTGGCTGGCGATTCCGAAGCCGATGACATCCGCTTCACGTTCATTATCCCGCGAGAATTGCATCATGTTTGCCAAGCCTGCCAGTTGGGCAATGCCGCCGGCCAGGCCCGCGCCGCCGACCCAGGTCAGCACGCCGAAGGTGGCGAGGAATGCCGTCGTGTCCTTGGCTTTGTCCCAGCTCTGCAGGCTGTGCCGTTGACGGTAGTGGGCGAATTCATGGCCGAGTACCAGCGCGAGTTCAGCCTCGTCCTGCATGCGCAGCAGCGCTCCGGAAAAAACCAGAACCACGCCGTTCGGAGCCATGGAGGCATTGAACACCGGTACATCGATGATGTAGAGCCGCAGGTCGCCACAGTAATCAGCAGTGACCTTGCAGAGCACGTCCTGCACGTAGCGGTTGAGTGCGGGGTCGGTGACACGCAGGGGCGAGTCCCGGATTTGCTTCTCGGCCTGGTCCATGCCGTACCACAGCTCCGCTTCGGTACTGCCGGGCGCGGGTTTTTCGCCCGGACTCAAGGGCGGGGCAGCGCCCTCCGCCGCTGGTGCCAGCACCAGGCAGGCCGATAAAGCGATGCGTGCAAGCCTCACAGCGGAAGGTCCTCGAGCAGCTGTTTGACCGCTGCGCGTGCGCCTTCGGCGTCGCGCAGATCACCGCTTTGCCTGACCATCAGGTTGTGCCAGACCACCTGTCCGGTGCGCAGGTCGACCACGCTGGCCACGCCGACCTGGACACCGCCGCCGATATCGACATAGGCGCCCATGGCGGCGCCGGCAATCAGCGCGAAGGTGCGTAGGGCGGTCCGTCCGGAGCTGGCGTAGCTGTCGCGCACATAAGTGAACAGGGCATAGTCGGCGCCGGTCAGCTCCCTGATTTCCTGTACGCCCTGGCCCAGTTGCCAGTCAAGCAACGGCTTGCCGGTCAGCGGATCTTTCTTGGTGGCCAGTACGCTGCCGGTCGCCGAATACTGGGCGATGCTCATCGCCACTTCCTGATTGAGCCGCAGAACCTGTCCGAGCCGGGATCCCGGGGCCGTATCCTCGGGAACATCGAAGGTGCTGATGCGCGGGCCGGTCTCGCGGGTCAGCAGTTGCCTGACGCCTTCGGGATAATTCCTGCGGGCCGCGATGGTCCACTCGCGGCGCGGCTCCTGAAGGCCGCCGGCAGTGACTTCGGTGAGCTCGATGTCCGGCTCGATGATGACCAGGCTGCCCTGGATGCGGATCTGTTCGCCGTGCATGCCGGCTGCAGTTTTGGCACTGCTTGCAGCCTCGGCGTACCCGCAACAGGCAAAAACGAGTGTCAGCGCCAACATCCGTGCCGTGCTATTGCGAATCAACATGTTATTCCCCAAGTGTGCCTTTTCGGCAGTGGTGGCATGTGGCCGGCCAGACCATGTGCGGTCAGCCGTCATGATATGATATGTCACCGATTTTCCACAACAAATTCCGGAACCGCATCATGCCTGCACTCGCCCAGCGCATCGGCCGCGCCAAACCCTCCGCCATCATGGCCGTCGCCGAAAAGGCCAAAGCCCTGAAAGCCGCAGGCCGCGACATCATCAGCTTCTCCATCGGCGTCCCCAACTTCCTTCCCGGCCCGCACATCTACGCGGCGGCGGCCGAAGCCTTGGCCAAGGATTCCGGCCAATACGGATCCAACCGCGGCGCCGATGTTCTGCTCGATGCCTTTCTGGGCCATATCGAGCGCGCCGGACTCTCTGGCTATACCCGCGCGAATATCGCTACCGGCATCGGCGCCAAGCACATTCTCTACAATCTGGCGGAGGCCTTGCTCGATGAAGGCGATACCATCGCCTTTGCGGTGCCGTACTGGACCACTTACCAGGACATCGCCGATATCCTGAATGCGAAAACCCTGCATCTGAAATGCCCGGCCAGCCAGAATTACAAGATCACGCCGGAGCAGCTGGATGCGGCTTTGCAGCAGAAGCCCAAAGTATTTCTGTTCAACAACCCGAACAACCCGACCGGCATGGTTTACAACAAAGCCGAAATCGCGGCACTGGCCGACATTTTGGTCAAGTATCCCGACACCTGGATCATCGCCGATGACATCTATCACCGCATGGTGTTCGACGGTCTGGGCTACCACAATTTCATCCAGTTCCGGCCCGAGCTGCGCGAGCGCGTGATCTTCGTCGATTCGCTGTCCAAGACCTACGGCATGCCCGGCTGGCGCGTCGGTTTCATCGCCGGTCCGGAAAGTGTCGCCAAGGCCATCACCACCCTGAACTCGAACCACATCACCAATATTCCGGAAGTGGTCACAGCCGCCGCCGTGGCCGCCTTGACCGGCCCGCAGGACGTACCGACCGAGAAGAATGCCGAATTCCAGCACAAGCGCGACATGGTAATGACTGCCATGAATTCGATTACGGGTCTGGTCTGTCCGCGTCCGCAGGGCGCGTTCTACGTGTTTCCCGATATTTCATGCGCCTTCGGAAAATCACATGGCGGCAAAGTCATCGGCACCGATGTCGACTTCTGCAACGCGCTGCTGGATGCCAAAGGCGTGGCCTGCGTTCCCGGCTCCGCTTTCGGCGAACCGAAGTCGCTGCGTATTTCCTATACCTGCCCGAGCGCGCAGTTGCCGGAAGGCCTGAAGCGTTTCGTTGAATTTTTCACTGAATTGACCTGATCCCGGAGAGATCCCCATGAAAGCCCCCATCCGTGTAGCAGTAACCGGCGCCGCCGGCCAAATCGGTTATTCCCTGCTGTTCCGCATCGCCTCCGGCGAAATGCTGGGCAAAGACCAGCCGGTCATCCTGCAGATGCTGGAACTGCCGATGGAAAAAGCCCAGGCCGCGCTCAAGGGCGTGATGATGGAGCTGGAAGACTGCGCGTTCCCGCTGCTGGCGGGCATGGTCGGCACCGATGACCCGATGGTCGCATTCAAAGACGTCGATGTCGCCTTGCTGGTCGGTGCCCGTCCGCGCGGACCGGGCATGGAACGCAAGGACCTGCTGCTGGAAAACGCCAAGATCTTCACCGTGCAGGGCAAGGCCCTGAATGCCGTTGCCTCGCGTAAGGTCAAAGTTCTGGTGGTCGGCAACCCGGCCAATACCAATGCTTACATCGCGATGAAGTCGGCGCCGGATCTGCCGGCCAAGAACTTCACCGCCATGCTGCGTCTTGACCACAACCGCGCGCTCAGCCAGCTGGCGGGCAAAGCCGGTGTCGCGGTCGGTGATATCGAGAAGATGGTGGTCTGGGGCAACCACAGCCCGACCATGTATCCGGACTACCGTTTCGCCACTGCCGGCGGCGTTTCGCTGAAAGACAAGATCAACGATGCCGACTGGAATGCCAACACATTCATTCCGCAGGTCGGCAAACGCGGTGCCGCCATCATCGAGGCACGCGGCCTGTCGTCGGCGGCCTCCGCCGCCAATGCCGCCATCGATCACATCCGTGACTGGGTGCTCGGCACCAACGGCAAATGGGTCACCATGGGCGTTCCGTCCGATGGCAGTTATGGCATTCCCGAGGGCGTCATGTACGGCGTGCCGGTGACCTGTGCCAACGGTGAATACACCCGCATCGAAGGACTGCCGGTCGATGCATTCAGCCGCACCGCGATGGACAAAACCCTGGCCGAGCTGGAAGAGGAGCGCGCCGGCGTCGCTGATCTGCTGTAATTCCGAAAGGCGGCTTCGGCCGCCTTTCATACTTTAGGGGCATTCGATGCAAACACCTGGCCAATCATTCCGTCTTGCAGTCACCGAAGAATCACCCTTGCAGGTCATGGGTGCCATCACCGCCTATGCCGGCCTGATGGCCAAACGTACCGGCTACCGAGCCTTGTATCTTTCCGGCGGAGGCGTTGCCTCCAACTCGCTCGGTATTCCCGACCTGGGCATCAGCACCATGGAAGACGTGCTCACCGATGCCCGTCGCATTGTCGACGCTACCGGCATGCCGTTGCTGGTCGATATCGACACCG
>CAJAPA010000092.1 GCA_903942465.1 uncultured Gammaproteobacteria bacterium | reverse complement strand
CAACAATCACGGCGTCGATGCGTTGATCAAGAACGTCGAGCGTTCCAAACGCGAAGGCATCCTCGGTATCAACATCGGCAAGAACAAAGACACGCCGAACGAACGCGCCATCGACGACTACCTGCATTGCCTCGAGCGCGTGTACGACTACGCCGACTACATTACGGTCAACATCTCCTCGCCCAACACCCAGGGTCTGCGTGACCTGCAGGGCGAAGAAGCGCTGCGCGTGTTCGTCAACGAGCTGCGCGCCGCCCAGGAAGATCTGGCCGCCGTGCGCGGCCATCGCGTGCCGATGCTGGTCAAGATCGCGCCCGATCTGTCGGAAGCCGAAATCGAAGGCATTGCCGGCGTGTTCAATGCCGCCAAACTCGATGGCGTGATTGCCGGCAACACCACCGTCGACCGCAGCATGCTCGGTCCGAACCCGATTGCCGGCCAAGTCGGCGGTCTGTCCGGCAAACCGCTGTACGAAAAAGCCACGCACACCCTGCGCCGGCTGCGTCTGCATCTGGACAACAGCATTCCGATCATCGGCGTCGGCGGCATTACCGAAGGCGCCGATGCGCTCGGCAAAGTGTCGGCCGGGGCATCTCTGGTGCAGATTTATACCGGTTTCATCTACCGCGGCCCGGAACTGATCGGTGAATGCGTCAACGCCATGCATCGCCGCCGGTTGGGTGCAGGCTGATGCAGCCCCTGCCGTGGGCCGATGACGTCTCGCTGGCCGGCCGCAACACCCTGCACATCGCCGCTCGTGCGGCCGCCATGTGCGATGTCCGCGATCCGTCCCGTATCGGCGAGGCTTTCGATCTGGCTGCGATGAAAGGCATGGAGGTGTTGGTACTGGGCGAAGGCAGCAATGTGTTGTTCGCCGCCGACTACCCCGGCCTGGTACTGTGCCTGACCGGCGACGACTGCAAAATCCTGGAACAGAACGACAGCCAGGCGCTGATCCGCGCTGAAGCCGGCATGCTCTGGAACGAACTGGTGCATTGGACCTTGGCCCGCGGTTGGAACGGTCTGGAAAACATGGCACTGATTCCCGGAACGGTCGGCGCCTGCCCGATTCAAAACATCGGGGCCTATGGCGCCGAAGTGGGCGAATTCATCGAAACCGTCGAAGCCTTCGATCGTGCCAGTGGCCGCATCAAACGCCTGAGCCATGCCGAGTGCGCGTTCGGCTACCGCGACTCGCGTTTCAAACGCGAACGCGATCAGTGGGTGATTACCGCCGTCGAATTCCGTCTGGATAAAACCCGGCCGCTGAAAATGGCCTACGCCGGCGTGCCGGAAGAGCTGGCCGCGATGGGCATCAGCGAACCGAAAGCGCTGCATCTGGCTGAAGCCATCAGCCGCATCCGAACCCGCAAGCTGCCGAATCCGGCCCTGATCGGCAATGCCGGCAGTTTCTTTAAAAATCCCATGCTGCCCGATGCCGCCGCCGATGCCCTGAAAACCGCGCATCCGGAGCTGCCGGTATTTCCCTCCGGCGTGGACGGCTACAAAAAATTGTCTGCTGCCTGGTTGATTGAAAAAGCCGGGTGGAAAGGCTACCGCGAAGGCGATGCGGGCATTGCCGAACAGCACGCGCTGGTGCTGGTCAATCACGGCACGGCCAGCGGTGCCGAACTGCTGGCGGTGGCCCGAAAAGTCGCGGCTTCGGTGCAGGCGCAATTCGGTGTCGGGCTGGAACCGGAACCGCGCATTTTCGGTGCCGATTTTTGATTCCTGACAAACACACGCACCCGACCGCCCGTGCGGTGCTGTTGATGCTGTTCAGCACCGTGTTGTTCGGCCTGATGGCGGTGGTCATCCGCCTTGCCTCGGAAACCCAGCATCCGTTCGAAATCGCGTTCTTCCGCAATCTGTTCGGCCTGCTGTTCACCCTGCCCCTGCTGTTCAAGCATGGCCCGGGATTACTGAAGACCTCCAAGTTGCCGCTGTATCTGCTGCGCTGCGCCATCGGCACGGTCGGCATGCTGGCCGGATTCTGGGCCATCGTGCATCTGCCGCTGGCGCAAGCCGTGGCCATTTCCTATTCCACGCCCCTGTTCGTCACCATCGGTGCGGTCTGGGTGCTCGGCGAAACCGTCCGCGCCCGGCGCTGGGCGGCGGTGTTGATCGGTTTCATCGGCGTCATCATCCTGCTGCACCCGGATGCCGATACCTTTACCGGCGCCAGTCTGGTGGCGCTGCTGGCGGCGGTGATGAGCGCCAGTGTGGCCATCTCGATTAAATTCCTGACCCGCACCGAAAGCCCGGATGCCATCGTGGTGTTCACCACCGCGCTGTGGGTGCCGATGTCGCTGGTGCCGGCCTTGCTGTTCTGGCAGACGCCCTCGGGCATCACCTGGCTGTGGCTGGTGCTGGCCGGTCTGTTCGGCACCGTGGCGCACATGTGCTGGACCCGCGCCCTGCAGCTGGGCGATGCCTCCATCCTGACGCCGATCAGCTTCATGCAGGTATTGGTGGTCGGCGTGTTCGGCTGGTGGCTGTTCGACGAAAGCGTCGACCGTTACACTCTGATCGGCGCGCTGATCATCTTCGGCTCCAACCTCTATCTGGCGCACCGGGAGATCACCCGCGCCAAACCGGCGGTGACCGATCCGGAAATCTTCTCGGATACCCTGCAGCGTTGAGGTCACGGGCACCATCGGCGGCGATTCGGTTACACTGAAGCTTCATCATTCCGGGGAATGTCATGTCAAAAATTCTGGTACTGGGCCTGTTGGCCGTCATCGCGGTCTGGGCCATCATGGCCTATAACGGCCTGGTCACCCTCAAGCACAATGTTTCCAAAGCCTGGGCCAACATCGATGTGCTGCTGAAGCAGCGCCATGATGAATTGCCCAAACTGGTGGAGGTCTGCAGACAGTACACCCAGTTCGAGCAGAGCACCCTGGAAAAGGTCATGCAGGCACGCTCGGCCGTGTTCAATGCCAGTCAAAGCCGCAACATCGAAGCCCTCGGCGCGGCCGAAGCCCAGCTGCGCTCCGGCATCGGCCAGATCAATGCCGTGGCCGAAGCCTATCCGGAGCTCAAAGCCAATGATAATTTCCAGCATCTACTGAGCCGCATTACCGACCTGGAAAACACCATCGCCGACCGCCGCGAGTTCTACAACGAGTCGGTCAATCTCAATAATGTCCGCATTGAACATTTCCCGGACACCGTGATCGCCCGCCTGTTCGGTTTCGGTCCGTTCAAGCTGTTGACGTTTTCCAGCGCCCAGACCGCGGATGTCGATGTGGGCAAACTGTTCAACAGCTGACCGCATACGATGCCGCATCGCCTGACCGGCTTGGCGCCAACATCGCTTGACAGCCCCCTGCTGTGGCGGGAAACCGGACTGGCCGCGGGCAGCGCGTTCGTCATGTATCTGGCGCTGCGCCTGCAGCAGCCGTGGATTGCCTATGGCGCCGCCGCGCTGAGCCTGTGGGCCTGGTCGATGACGCGACGTCACTACCGGCATATTGCCGATATTCCCACGGCCCGGATTGCATCGGCACCGCAGGGCTACATCGAGCTCACCGGCGAAGGCGATCTGTTGCCGGAATACCCGAT
>CAJAPA010000091.1 GCA_903942465.1 uncultured Gammaproteobacteria bacterium | reverse complement strand
GCCGGCACATCGAACGGACCGCTGAAGCTGCCGTCACCGTCGGTATCCCAGTTCAGGTCGTACTGATCCATGCGCTGGTCGATGTAACTGTCGGTCTTGTCGACCATGAACGAACCGCGCAGGGCGATCCAGTCGTTGATCGGCACATTGAACATGCCGCGCATCAGCTTGTGGTTGTTGTTGCCGAATTCGATGTCGCCGCTACCGAAGGCCTGGTCGTAGACCGGACGCGCGGTGATGATGTTGATGGAACCGGCGGTGGAGTTGCGTCCGAACAGGGTGCCCTGCGGGCCGCGCAGCACTTCCACGCGCTCGACGTCATGCATCAGCGCCAAACCGTTCTGCGGACGCGGCGTGTAGCTGCCGTCGATGTGGATGCCGACGGTGGGATCGCCCAGCTCGGTGAAGTTGTTGGAGGTGATGCCGCGCACCACGACCTGCACGCCGGAATCGGAGGGCGAGAACCCGACCTGCATGTTGGGCACCAGGTTGCCGAGATCGCGCACGTCCTGCACGCCCTGGCGGTCGAGCGCGTCCTGGGTGAATGCGGAAACCGCCAAGGGCGTCTGCATCAGGGTGGTTTCGAATTTGGTCGCGGTTACCGTGACCTCTTCCAGCACCTGCGGCGTTTCCTTGCCGGCAGCCGCCGCTTTGGCCTTGGCGTCGTCACTGGCGGCAGCGGTTTCCGCGGCCGGCTTGTCCTGTGCATGCGCCTGCGCGAACATGACCGATGCAAGCATCAGTGCCGCCGACAGGGTGGTTCGTAGACTGGAATTCATAACCCTCTCTCCATCAATTCGGTTTCATTATCGGCTTGGCATGCCTGCAGGCCATGGCCATCCGGTTTTTTCTGTACGTGTCACAGACCGGCTTGAGGCCGATTGAACGGAAATTTACCGATTTATGACAACGATGTCAACAATGGCGTCACTTCGGCCGAAACATCCCCATGGCTGCAGCTGTCAGGCCGGCGTTGTCTCGACCCACTATACAATCTATATTATTGTTATTAATGACTTTATTTGAACTTCTGATGGCCGAGCATTAGCCCCTGCAAGGCCCGCCGGGGATATTGACATCGCTATCAATGGCTGTCATTGTCTTGCAAAAGGTCGCCCTAGAGTCTTTATTCCAGCCGACGGCGGCCCAAGGCAACACCAACCACCACCACGAGCGCGTACCGCATGAATCTAAGGGCGCGCGGGGAGAGAGAATATGGCAGTGACACCCGGCATTTCGAGCAGCACGGATCCTTCACCGGTGACGGAAGACGGCGCGCCCATCCATGCGCCCGGATTGCAGGGATTCGTCTTCGCCTTGTTCTTCATTTTCGGCGGCATCACCTCGCTTAACGATGTCATCATCCCCAAGCTGAAGGAATTGTTCACGCTGAACTACACGCAGGCCATGCTGGTGCAGTTCTGCTTCTTCACCGCCTATCTGGTGATCGGTATTCCCGGCGCCAAACTGGTCAAGAAGATCGGCTACATGCGCGGCGCGGTTGCGGGCCTCGTGACCATGCTGTTCGGCTGCCTGCTGTTCATTCCCGCATCGCAGACGGCGACCTATGAGCTGTTCCTCTTCGCCCTTTTTGTGCTGGCAAGCGGCGTGGTGCTGGTCCAGGTGGTTTCAAACCCGCTTATTTCCCTGCTCGGCCCGTCCTCCACGTCCCATAGCCGACTGACGTTCGCCCAGGCCTTCAACTCGCTTGGCACGACCGTTTTTCCAATCGTCGGTTCCATCCTTATCCTCGGAAGCCTGGCGTCCCTGAGTGCAGATCAATTATCGGGCGCTGAACTGGACGCCTATCGCGTGGCGGAAAGCCAGGCGATCGTGAATGGCTATGTCGGCATTGCCATTGCGTTGGCGCTGGTGGCCGCCGTGGTCTGGGTGTTCCGCGACAAGCTGCAGGGTGAACGGCATGAGCCCGGCTCCGGGCTAGGCGGCGCCGATCTGCTCAAGCGCCCTCGCTTCGGCTTCGGCGCGCTGTGCATTTTCCTTTATGTTGGCGCCGAAGTATCGATTGGTTCGCTGATCGTGAATTACCTGATGCAGCCCGGTGTCATGGGCCTGCAGGAACAGGCGGCGGGCAAACTGATCGGCCTGTATTGGGGCGGCGCGATGGTCGGCCGGTTTATCGGATCAGCAGTGCTGCGCATGGTGAGTCCGGGTAAAGTGCTGGCATGTGTGGCCGTGGGTGCCATCGCCCTGATCGCGCTATCGACCAACACCACCGGCATGCTGTCAGGCTACAGCCTGCTGGCGATCGGCCTGATGAATGCGATCATGTTCCCGACCATTTTCAGCCTCGCGTGCGAAAAGCTGGGCAGCCGGGCTGCGGATGGATCCGGCATCATCAATGTCGCCATTTTCGGT
>CAJAPA010000090.1 GCA_903942465.1 uncultured Gammaproteobacteria bacterium | reverse complement strand
CGGTTGGAAATGCTGATCCAGCGTGTACAGGTCCGGACGCGACCAGCAGTCGGCGCTGTGGTGGGCGATGAAGATTGGCAGATCGCCCATGATGGCGATCCCTTTGCCGTTGGCATACTGCTTGAGTGTCGCCAGCTGTGTATCGAAACACCACTGCACGAACGCCCAGAACGCGATTTCATCGCGCAGACGCGTGCGCGCTTCGGCCAGAGCGGACGTTTCGCGACGGCACAATGCCTCCGGCCAGTGCCACCAGGCCTTGCAGGCGTTCTCGGTTTCCAGCGCCATGAACAGCGCATAGTCATCCAGCCAGGAGGCTTCGCGGCTGCGCCATGCGGAAAACGCGGCCTGTTCACTGGCATTGTTCTTGGCTACAAAGCCGGCGAATGCGGCGCGCAGCTGGATCAGCCGCCAAGGCACCACCTGGGCGAAATCCACGCGCAGGGCATTGAACCCGCTTTCCGGCATCGCCGGTTTGTCCAGCCAGCCGGCCATCAGCAGCGGCTCCAGCGCCACCATCAAGGGCGATCCGGCGAAGGCCGACACGCTCTGGTACGGGGAGTCGCCCGGGCCGATCGGCGTGGTCGGCAGCCACTGCCAGATCTTCTGTCCGGCCGAGGCCAGCCAGTCCACGAAGCGGAACGCATCCGGTCCGAAGTCGCCGATGCCGTTCGGGCCGGGCAGTGAGGTGACATGCAGCAGCACACCGGCTTGGCGTTGTTGCAGATCAATCATGGATGAAACTCCTGTGCAATTTGGGCGCGCGCGAGAATCAGCAGAGAATGCGCGGGAACGGTGACATGATAAATCGGTTCGTGCGAGGCCGGAGCTTCCGGCGTCGTGGTATCGAGAACAATCCGCCAAGGACCATGCGCGAGGCGGACCTCGCGGTCGGCGTTCTGCGGGTTGAAGACCACGCAGGAATCCGGCACCGCCTCCGCGCCGTCCTGCACCTGGCAGGCGAACACGCTGTCGCTGCGGTCGTGCCAGTCGTGCAGCTGCATGCGTTCGCCGACCGCGCTGTACCAGTGCAGCTGCGGTGTGCTGCCGGTATCGCCTTCGTCGGCGAACCAGCGCGGATGGCGCAGCAGCGGATTGATGCGGCGCAGCGCCGCCAGCTTCGAAACCAACAGGGCCGTGCCCGGATCGCGGTCGCCGGCAGACCAATCCAGCCAGCCGGTGGGATTGTCCTGGCAGTAGGCGTTGTTGTTGCCGGACTGCGAATTGCCGAATTCATCGCCTGCACACAGCATCGGTGTGCCCTGCGCCACCATGACCGTGGCCAGCAGCGCGCGCCGCACGCGGATCCGTGTGTCGCGGATGGCGGCATCGGTACTGTCGCCTTCGGCGCCGAAGTTGGCGCTGATCTCATGGGCATGGCCGTCGCGGTTGTCTTCGCCGTTGGCCTGATTGCGTTTCTGCGTGTAACTCACGGCATCCTGCAGCGTGAAGCCGTCATGCGCAGCCACGAAATTGACGCTGGCGATCGGTTGCCGGCCACCGTGGTGGAACAGGTCGCTCGATCCGGTAACCCGGCGTGCGAATTCGCCGCGGCTGACGCCGGTACCGAGCCAGTAACCGCGCACGGCATCGCGGAAGCGGTCGTTCCACTCCAGGAATTTTCCGGGGAAGCGGCCGAGCTGGTAACCGCCGGGGCCGGTATCCCAGGGTTCGGCGATCCAATGCACGCCTGCCAATACCGGATCCTGGCGCAATGCGGTGAAGAACGGTGCCGAAGCATCGAAGCCCAATCGGGTGCGCCCGAGCACCGGCGCCAGATCGAAACGGAAGCCGTCGACACCCATCACCTCGACCCAATAACGCAGCACATCCATCACGAACTGCGCCACGCGCGGATGCACGACGCGCAGGGTGTTGCCGCAGCCGCTGTGATTTTCATAACGGCTGCGGTCATCCGGCG
>CAJAPA010000089.1 GCA_903942465.1 uncultured Gammaproteobacteria bacterium | reverse complement strand
GAACGCGGTATACAGTTCGATCAGCGCGCCGTCGCGGTCGTCGGTCCACAGTTTCTTGCCCAGGCGTTCCGGATTGTGCGCGATCACCGCATTGGCGGCAGCCAGGATGTTGCCGGTCGAGCGGTAATTCTGTTCCAGCCGAATGGTGCGCGCGCCGGGATAATCGTCAAGGAACTTCTGCATGTTGCCGACCTGCGCGCCGCGCCAGCCGTAAATCGACTGGTCGTCATCGCCGACCACGAACACCTGGCCGCGTTCGCCGGCAAGCAGACGGATGAAGGCGTACTGCACATTGTTGGTGTCCTGGAATTCGTCGACCAGAATCTGGCTGAAACGCTGCCGGTAGTGTTCCAGCAGCGCAGGCGTTTTCAGCAGGGTTTCGTGCGCGCGCAACAGAATCTCGGCGAAATCCACCAAGCCGGAACGCTGGCAGCGGATCTCGTACTCCTCATACACCTGCAGCTGCGCCCGGGTGTAGGCATCGCCCATCGCAATTTGAATGGCGGCCGGTCGCCGGCCGGCATCCTTCTGGGCATTGATCCACCACACCAACTGCTTCGGCGGAAAGCGGGTGTCGTCCAGCTGCAGATCGGCGACCACGCGCTTGACCATGCGCAGCTGATCGTCGGCATCGAGCACCTGAAAGCTTTCCGGCAGCGCGGCATCCTGCCAGTGCAGGCGCAGCAGCCGGTGCGCGATGCCGTGGAAGGTCCCGACCCACATGCCACGTGCACCGTCCGGCAGCAATGCGGCGATGCGCGCGCGCATTTCGGCAGCGGCTTTATTGGTGAAGGTGACCGCCAGAATGCGGTACAGCGGAATATCGAAGACTTGATTGAGCCAACCTATGCGGTGGGTCAGCACGCGGGTCTTTCCGGAACCGGCGCCGGCCAGCACCAGATACGGGCCCGGCTCGGCACAGACGGCCTCGCGTTGCGCCGGATTCAGGGCATAGATGAGGCCGGAGACATCCATTACTTGCCGCTGACGCGTTTGACGCCGGGCAGTCGCAGCACGTAATCGGCACCCATCAACCGCGACGGGGTATAGAAGCCGCCGATCGGGCGCTGCGCGGCCATCAGCTTGGCGACGATGCCGAGCGCTGCCAACACCGTCAGCGTGTAGCCGTTCGGCGTTTTCAGAATGGCACTGACCTGACGGCCAGCCGCATCGGTGGCTTCGCCCCAAACCCAGGTTTCGGCATCCTTGCGTTTTTCCTCGGACGGGCCACGCACTTTACGGCCGACCTGCGACTTGAGAAAGGCCTGAACCGGTGCAAAGCCCAGCACGGGCCCGAGCCCGCGGATGCGGCGCAGCTGAGCGACGGTCGACGGTGGCACGCACATGTAGACTTCAATGTTCGGAATACCGGTCGAGATGTTGGCGGTGTAGACATCGCCCCAAGGGATGGTCATGGCCAAACGCGCTTCGCCGTTCTTGTCGAAGCTGCGGGTCTTCCAGGCCAGCGGTACCTTGGTCATCGCGCCATTGATGCGGGCGCGACCGCCTTTGCCCAAGCCCTCGACCGCGGTTTTGGCGGTGCCCGGACTCGGACCGCCGGGCGCATCAAAGGCCAGCACCAGGGATTCGGCGGTCGGTAATTCCAGTTTCAGGATCGCAGCCAGACAATCGGTCGGCACCACATCGAAACCGGCGCCGGGCAGCACTACAATGCCACGCTGCTGCGCTTCGGCATCCAGGCCGTGGCAGGCCGCGAACACATCGATCTCGCCGGTGATATCGAGGTAATGTGCGCCCACCGCAAGGCAAGCGCGCACCATCGGCAGGGACGTTTTGGAAAACGGCCCGGCGCAATGCAACACCAGATCGATGCCGCGCAGGCCCATCTCGACCGCCGCGGGTTTATCCAAGCCGAACACACGTGCCGGCAGGCCGTACTGCGCGGCCATCGGCTCGATGGCTTCGCGGGAACGACCGGCCAGCACCGGGCGCAGTCCGCGGCGCAGGGCTTCTTCCACCATCAAGCGCCCGGTGTAGCCGTTGGCGCCGTAAATCATCCACTCCATCAGTGCGCTCCGAGTGTCATGTTACGGGACAGTTTCATCAGTTCCTTGAAGTAACGCTCCGGCAGGAAACGTTTGAGACGCCAAAGCATCGGTTCGCGTTTGGTCGGCAGGATCAGGAAGCGGCGTTTGTTGATGTCGGCGAAAATCCGATCGGCGACCTGGTCGAGGCTGTCCGGCGAGCGATCCATCATTTTCTGGCCGAGGTGCTTGATTTTTTCGGTACCGACCGTGCTCTGCATCAGATTGGTTTTGAAGAAGGCCGGGCAGATCACGCTGACTGCAACCCCGGTGCCATGACACTCGGCGCGCAGCTGCTCGGAAAACGCCACCACCGCGGCTTTCGACACGCCGTAGGTCATCAGACCCGGGGCGCCGGCCAAGCCGGCGAAGCTGGCGGTGCTGACCACATGGCCGGAACCGCGCTCGAGCATCGCCGGCAAAAACAGTTTGGTGCCGCGCACCACGCTGAGCACATTGACTTCCCACAAATGCCGCCATTCGCTGATCGGCGCTTCCAGCACATCGCCGCCGGAGGCGATGCCGGCATTGTTGATCAGCACATCGGGTACGCCCCAGTTGGCCAGCACCGATTCGGCCAAGGCCTCCATCGCATCATCGCTGCCGACATCGGCGGCATAGGCGGCATGGCCTTCGCCGGTCAAGGTCGCCATCGTGGCCTGCACGCGGTCGAGGTGGATGTCGACGCAGGCCACCTGCGCACCGGCAGCGGCGAAACGGTGTGCCAAGGCCTGACCCAGGCCGCTTCCGGCACCGGTAATGAGGACGCGTTGCGGAGACTTCACGGGCAACTCCTTCGAGTATGATAGGTTTTCTATTGTATGCGCTTGGCATCCGGACGGAGTGAAAAACCATGGCTGATTTGTTCGATTTGACCGGCAAGACCGCGCTGATCACCGGCGCCTCGCGCGGTATCGGCGAGGCCATCGCCCATCTGCTGGCCCATTACGGCGCCCATGTGATCTGCACCAGCCGCAAACGGGACGGTTGCCAGAGCGTGGCCGATGCCATTAACGCCAAAGGCCTGCAGGCCGAAGCGGCCGCCATGCACATCGGCGATACCGCCGCCATCGATGCCGTGTTCGACGCGCTGGCCGCACAGGGCCGCACGGTCGATATTCTGGTCAACAACGCCGCCGCCAACCCGTATTACGGCCCGCTGCTGGATATGGATCTGCGCAGCTTCGAGAAAATCCTGGAAGTGAACCTGCGCGGCTATTTCTACAGCAGTCAACGTGCCGCACGGCAGATGGCAGATGGCGGCGCCATCGTCAACATCGCCTCGGTCAATGCCGAGCGCCCGGCACCGGGCCAGGCCGCGTATTCGATGACCAAAGCCGGCATCGTCAACCTGACCCAGGGCTTCGCCAAAGAACTGGCGCCGCGCGGCATCCGCGTCAATGCCGTGTTGCCGGGCCTGACCGACACCCATTTCGCTTCGGCCATCACCCAGGACGCCAAGCTGATGAAGCTGATGACCCAGCTGATTCCGATGGCGCGTGCCGGGCAGCCGGCCGAAATCGCCCCGGCGGTGTTGTTTTTAGCCAGCAGTGCCGCCAGCTACGTGACCGGCACCACACTCACCGTCGACGGCGGCTATCTGGCCTGAGGATTGCATGCGTACTCTTTGTCTTGTTTTCGCCCTTCTTTCCGGCACCGCCATGGCCCAACAGCTCACCATCGACGCCCTGACCTCCGGCAAAAGCCTGTCCGGCAATGCCCTGACCCAGGCCAAATTTTCGCCCGACGGCAAACGCATCAGCTTTCTGAAAGGAAAGCCGGACAAAGCCGGGCAGCTTGATCTGTGGACCTTCGATGTCGCCACCGGCGAGGCGCGCATGCTGGTCGATTCGGCCACGCTAGCCGGCAGCAGCAAGGAACTGTCCGATGAAGAAAAAGCGCGGCGCGAACGCCAGCGCATCGCGGCGCTGACCGGCATCGTCGAATACCAGTGGGCCGCCGATGGCCAACATCTGCTGTTCCCGATGGGCGGTGAACTGTTCTGGTTCGATCTGTCCGCCGCCACGCCGGATCGCGCCCTGCGCCAGCTCACCAGCGGCACCGGCGACGTGACCGACGCCAAGATCTCGCCGAAGGGCGGTTTTGTGAGTTTCATCCGCGGCCGCAACCTGTGGATCATCGACATCGCCACCGGCAAAGAGCGCCAGCTCACGTTTGATGGCTCGGAAGCAATTGGCAACGGCGTGGCTGAATTCGTGGCCGACGAAGAAATGGACCGCCACACCGGTTACTGGTGGGCGCCGGATGATTCCGCCATCGCCTATGCGCGCATCGACGAAACCCCGGTGCCGATCAAGGAACGCTTCGAGATTTACGCCGACCGCACCGAGGTAGTGAAGCAACGTTACCCGGCTGCCGGCGATGCCAACGTGCTTATCCAACTCGGTCTGCTCACGCTGGCGGACGGCAAAACCCGTTGGATGGATCTGGGCAAGGACCCGGACATCTACCTGCCGCGCGTGCAATGGCAGGACGCCACGCGCCTGACCTGGCAGATCCAGGACCGCAAACAGCACCGTCTGGAACTGCACCGCTTCCACCGCGACAGCGGCAAAGCCGAGCGCCTGCGCACCGAAACCAGCACAAGCTGGGTACCGCTGCACAACAACCTGCGCTTCCTCGACGACGGCCGCATCCTGTGGTCGTCCGAGCAGTCCGGTTTCGAGCACCTGTATTGGCTGAGCGACAAAGGCACGCTTAAAGCCATCACCACCGGCGACTGGATGGTGGAAGATGTGCTGGCGATTGACAATACCAACCGCTGGATTTATTTCAGCGGCACCAAAGACGGCCCGACCGAACGCCACCTGTACCGCGTCGGCTTCGACGGCGGCGCTATTACCCGCATCAGCACCGAAGCGGGCATGCATAGCGCGCAGTTCAATGCCGGCGTAAGCCACTACATCGGCACCTATGCCAACCCGGAAACGCCGCCGCAGACCCTGCTGCGCACCGCCGACGGCAGCACCGTGCGCGCCTTGATCGACAACTCACTGGATGCCGACCATCCGTATACGCCGTACATCAAAGCGCACCGCCTGCCGGAATTCGGCACGCTGAAGGCCATTGATGGCCAAGTGCTGCATTACAGCCTGATCAAACCGGCCGGTTTTGATGCCAGTAAAAAATATCCGGTGGTGGTGATTGTGTATGGCGGCCCGGCGGCGCAGACCGTGACCCGCAACTGGGCCCCGGATTTCAATCAGGTGCTGGCGCAGCGCGGCTATCTGGTGTTCTCCATCGACAACCGCGGCACGCCGCGGCGCGGCCAGCGTTTTGGCGCCAGCCTGTACCGCAAGCAAGGCACGGTGGAAGTGACCGACCAGGTGCGCGGTGTGGACTTCCTGAAAACCTTGCCCTATGTCGATGCCCAGCGCATCGGCGTGTACGGCTGGTCGAACGGCGGCTACATGACCCTGATGCTGCTGGCCAAACATTCCGAGGTGTACACCTGCGGTGTGGCCGGCGCACCGGTGACCGACTGGGCGCTTTACGACACGCACTACACCGAACGCTACATGGATCTGCCGAAAGACAATATCGAAGGCTACCGCGAGGGCTCGGTGCTGACGCACGCCAAGGGCATTACCTCGAAGCTGCTGCTGATTCACGGCATGGCCGATGACAATGTGCTGTTCAGCCACTCCACGGCGCTGATGTCGGCACTGCAGAAACAGGGCACGCCGTTTGAACTGATGACCTACCCCGGGGCCAAACACGGCCTGCGTGGCGCAGATTTGAAGCATCGGCTGAATTTAACGCAGGATTTCTTTGATCGGTGTTTGAAGCAATAATAATTCTTGCCCAATTACCGTAAATTTAGAACTTAGCGGCCAACGAAGGAAGTCCACTAGAATGACTTAATTGACCTGATTGGCGGATATCGTTGTAGTTTATTATGCGTTATTCTTTGACGCGCTAAATTGATAAAGATTGTCGGTTATGCATCTCCACTCACCGGCATCTACTAAAAATTGAGCAACCATCCTATCGGTTTCATCAAATATGCGCACATCAATACCGGCAGCGTACTTAGACCAAACTTCCGACTTGAGGATATCAATCCTGAATCCGTCGGCAGGAAAAGTCTTTGCCCAGCCGGGCCAGCCAGTCGACTGCCACTGATATCCTGAAGCTTTGAGTAAATCTTTTATTGCGAATGTGGGTGTGCCACTACGTCGCTCCTGATTGCCAACTTTTATGAGCAACCGAGTTGTAAGCCCACGTAACGGAGGGTATTTAGCCCATTTGACGGTTGTCAGATTAATTTCTCGCTCCAACTCTTCGAGGAACGGGGACTTTCCTCTGCCTTCGGTAAAAACAACCAATGTGTCTGCTGCGCGAGTCAATGCCACATACAGCAGACGACGCTCTTCTTCCGT
>CAJAPA010000088.1 GCA_903942465.1 uncultured Gammaproteobacteria bacterium | reverse complement strand
TACGGAATCTTCAGCAGCTGCAGTTCCTTTTCCAGCGGCCGCGACTGGTGGTTGCCGCGGAACAGGATGGCGAATTCGGAATAGGGCAGATTGTGCGCCTGCACCAGATACTGGATTTCGGCAGCCACGCGCTGGGCTTCATGTTCGTTGTTTTTGCACGACCAGACCCGGATGCGCGCGCCCTCGCCGTGCTGGCACCAAAGCTGCTTCAGATGCGCGTGCGGGTTGTTGGCGATGACGGTATTGGCGGCGCGCAGGATGCGTGCGCTGCAGCGGTAGTTCTGTTCGAGCTTGATGACTTTCAGTGCGGGATAATCACGGCCGAGTTCATCCAGATTTTCCGGCTGGGCGCCACGCCAGGCATAAATACTCTGGTCGTCGTCGCCGACGCAGGTGAACATGCCGCGGCTGCCGGCCAGGGCTTTGATCATTCGGTACTGGGCGCCATTGGTGTCCTGGCATTCGTCGACCAGCAGATAGCGGATCTTGGTCTGCCAGCGTGTGCGTACCTCACTATCGGCTTCCAGCACCTGCAACGGCAGGCGAATCAGGTCGTCGAAATCAACGGCATTGAAGGCCTGCAGCCGCGCCTGATAACGCGCGTACAGTTCGGCAATCTGGCGTTCGCGCACAGTGGCCGCGGTTTCAGCGGCCTGCTCGGGCGACAGGGCCAGATTCTTTACTTTCGAAATCCAGTTGTGTGCGGCGTACAGCGCATCCTTGTCGGCGCCGGCCGGCAACAATTCCTTCAGAATGCCCTGCTGGTCGTCGGTATCGAAAATGGAAAAGCCGCGGCGCAATCCGGCCAGCTTGGCTTCGGCCTGCAGGAACTGCAACCCGAGCGAATGGAAGGTGGTGACGGTGACCGCTTCGGCGGCGGTTTTGGAAATGCGCTTGGCCACGCGCTCACGCATTTCGCGCGCGGCCTTATTAGTGAAGGTGATAGCGGCAATCTGTTCGGGCGGGAAAGTCTTGCTGTGAATCAGGTGCGCGATCTTCTCGGTGATGACCTTGGTCTTGCCGCTGCCGGCACCGGCCAGCACCAGCAAGGGACCCTCGACATACGCCACCGCCGCTTGCTGCGGCGCATTCAATCCGGACATAAGCGGTTTAGCTGCGCAGACCGGTGCCGCGTTTCAGCAGCCACAGGCCGAGCGCACTGAGCGCGACCACGAAGAACAGCATGACCGCGTACGAGACCAGAATGTTGATGTCGGTGGCGTTCTCGCCGAGCAGTCCGTAGCGGAAGGCGTTGACCATGTAGAAAATCGGATTGGCCTGGGTTGCGGTCTGCGCCCATTCCGGCAGCACGCGCACCGAATAGAACACGCCGCCCAGATAGGTCAGCGGGGTCAGGATGAAGGTCGGCACGATGGCGATGTCGTCGAATTTCTTGGCATACACCGCGTTGACGAAACCGGCCAGCGAGAAGATGGTGGCCCCGAGCAGAATGGTGCTGATCATGATCAGCGGATGCGGCACGCGCACATGGGTGAAGGCCATGCCGATGGCCAGCACAATCAGGCCGACCATCAGGCCGCGCAGCACGCCGCCGGCCACATAACCGGCAAGGATGACGTGATTGGGCATCGGGCTGACCAGCAGTTCTTCCACATGTCGGCCGAACTTGGCGCCGAAGAAACTGGAGCTGATGTTGCCATAGGCGTTCTGGATGACCGACATCATCACCAGGCCGGGCACGATGAAATCCATGTAGTCGAAGCCGCCCATGTCGCCGATGCGCGAGCCGATCAGTTTGCCGAAGATCAGGAAGTACAGGGTCATGGTGATCGCCGGCGGCACCAGGGTCTGGCCCCAGATGCGCAGGATACGCGCCACTTCGCGGCGGGCGATGGTTTTGAACGCGATGAAGTTCGGATTGCTCATGCCGCGGGCTCCTTGGCGGTCAGGCGCACGAACAGTTCTTCCAGGCGGTTGGTCTGGTTGCGCATCGAGCGTACGGTGATGCCGGATTCGGCGAGCGCATCGAACAGAACATTCAAGGGCAGGTCACGCGGTTTTTCCACCACCAAGGTGTGGCTGTCGGGAGATTGCAGGTCGACCTTTGGAATCTGCGGCAGCGTGGCGGGCAGCTCGCCGTTGATGTCGAGCACGAAGCCTTCCACATCCAGTTTGGCCAGCAGGGTTTTCATCGGACCCTGTTCGATGATGGCGCCCTTGTCGATGATGGCCAGATTGCGACACAGGCTTTCGGCCTCTTCCAGATAATGCGTGGTCAGAATCACCGTGGTGCCGGCGGCGTTGACGTCCTGCAGGGTTTTCCACATGCCGCGGCGGATTTCGATATCGACGCCGGCGGTGGGTTCATCCAGGATCAGCAGCTTGGGTTCGGTCATCATGGCGCGGGCGATCATCAGCCGGCGCTTCATGCCGCCCGACAGCGTGCGGCTCATCACCTCGGCCTTTTCCCAGAGATGGGCGGCTTTCAGCTGCACTTCGGCGCGTTCCAGCGCCTGCGCACGCGGCACGCCGTAAAAGCCGGCGTAATTGACCAGAATGTCGATCGGTTTTTCGAACATGTTGAAGTTGATTTCCTGCGGCACCAGACCGATCTGGCGCATGGCCGCGGAACGGTCGGCCATCAGGTCGATGCCGAACACCGAGACCGTGCCGGAGCTGGCGTTGACCAGCGAGCTGACCACCCCGATCAGGGTCGATTTGCCGGCCCCGTTCGGGCCGAGCAGGGCGAAGAAATCACCGGGGGCAACGTCCAGTGAGACCCCCTTGAGGGCCATCACTCCGTTATCATAGGTCTTGTGCAAGGATGTAATGCTGAGCGCTGGCTGAGTCATGGTTGTTCCGACTTGGCGGGTCTTTCTCTTTCAAGCGTCTAGTATATCGGGCTTGCCGCCCGTACTGAGCGTTTCTTTTTCACCGAGGTCCCCGTGGCAGATCATTTCCCGTTGAAACTGGTAGGCAGCCGCATGCTGGCGCCGAGCGTGCGCCATCTCGAATTCGCCCGCGATGACGGCCAAGCCCTTGATTTCATCGCCGGCCAGTTCATCCAGGTGCATTTCAACAACCCGGACGGCAGCCCGACCAAACGCAGCTACTCGCTGGCGACCCAGCATGACCATGCCTTCGGGGTGAACGACACCGTTGAAATCGCGGTCAGCTTCGTGCCCGGCGGCGCCGCCTCGGCCCTGTTCACCGCGCTGGATGAAGGCCAGCAGATTCAGTGCAGCGGCCCTTACGGCCGGTTCTGCCTGAACGAGAAAGACCAGAACGCCCGCTATCTGCTGATCGGCACCGGCACCGGGGTCACCCCCTACCGCGCCATGCTGCCGCAGCTCAAGCACATGATGGAAACGCGCGGCGTGGAAGTGGTACTGCTGTTCGGCTCCCGCACCGAAGAAGACCTGATCTACCGCGAGGATTTCTACGCCTTCGCCGCGGAAAATCCGAAATTCCGCTTCATGCCCTGCTTTTCCCGGGAAGTGCCGACCAATGCCACCGCCGATGCCCGGCGCGGCTATGTGCAGGAGCAGCTGGCCGAACTGGTGCCGAATGGCGCGCACGACATCGCCTACCTGTGCGGCAACCCGAACATGGTGGATGCCAGTTTTGAGGCCCTGAAAGAATTCGGGCTGTCGGTGCACCACATCCGCCGCGAAAAGTACGTGTCCAGCAAATAATCTCTGTTCAATTGCTGCAGGGGAAATTCACGCATTGCGCAAAAATTTATGCGCGCTCCCGGGATTCCCAATCCATAATTCCGTTGATCACCGTCTGCGTCTTCCCGCCAATCCACACTTCGCCCGCCTCATCCACCCGCACCTGCACAAAGCCATCGCGGCCCAGTTCGCGGCCCTGGCTGGCGGTGTACGGATTGCCGATGGCGGCCAGCGCGCCACATTGATGCAAATACGCTGCAATGGCGGCATTGGCACTGCCGGTCACCGGATCTTCGGGAATGTTGTCGGCCGGGCAGAACGCACGCACCACCAGTTGATAATCACCGGCATCGGCTTTGGCAAACACCGCAAGGCCCACGGAATCTGTGGCGCGGTTCAGGGCCGCAATATCGGCCTGTGCCGGTTGCAGGGTTCGCACCGCCGTTTCATCGGCTAATTGAATGCACCACCACAGCGGCCCGTTGTTGATGAGCGCCGGTGCCAGTTCGCCCAAACGCATGCCCTGCAAGGCTGCTGGCAGCAGGGCTTTTGCTGCATCGGTGGTTGCCATGTGTTTGCCATGCGGCGCCCGCACCGAAATCACCCGGTTGGCACCTTCGCCTTGCACGCGCATCGGCAATAATCCGGCCGCGCATTCCTGCACCAGTTCGCCATTGGTGGCTTGCGCCATTCCGGCTTCCAGCACCGCATGCGCGCTGCCCACACTGGGGTGCCCGGCAAAGGGCAGTTCCGAGACCGGGGTGAAGATGCGGATGCGGTAGCTGGCGCCCGGCTGGGCGGGCGGCAGCACGAAGGTGGTTTCCGACTGGTTGATGTAGGCCGCGAAGGCCTGCATGCGTTCGGTGCTCAGACCGCTGCCATCGAGCACCACGGCCAGGCCGTTGCCGGCGCCCACGCGATCGGAAAACACATCACAGAGCAGAAACGGACGCGAAACGGTCATACCCAATCATACCGTGTAGGGGCGCTGCTTGCTGCGCCCGACCTTATAACGTTCCGTGTTGATGTGCGCCCGACCATATGACACGCCCGATTGATGACACCCCGGTTTTTACCCGCATCGTCTGTGCCCATTTCGATTCCCCGCATTAATGCATCGACACGTTTGCTCCCACAAATGCGCCCGGATCGACACCGCCGCCAACCCCCATAATCATTCGGGCGCAGCAAGCAGCGCCCCTACACATGTTGGGGGAAATTCCGATGGGCGGTGCGCCGGACGGCGTTGATGATGGGGGGAAATGCCAACCGGAATGATCATGGCCCTCAACAACACTCTGCCGTACCGCCGTTCGATCCGCCTGGCCGAATACGATTACCGGCAACCGGGCGCCTATTTCATCACCGTCTGCACGCACGGGCGCGCGGCCCGGTTCGGCACCCTCGCCAACGGGCGTATGCACCTGAACGACGCCGGGCGGTTGCTGCATGCGGTATGGCAGGCCTTGCCGGAACATTATCCCGGCATCGCCCTGGATGCCTTCGTGGTCATGCCGGACCACATCCACGGCATCATCGTGATCAATGAACCCGTACGGGCGCTGCTTGCTGCGCCCGCGACTACATCCCACGCAAACACCCATGACGATCATGGCCTGGGCGCAGCAAGCAGCGCCCCTACCCTGGGCCAAATGATGCGGCGTTTCAAATCGGAATCGGCCATTGCGGTCAACCGCGGCACCTCCCCCGGCCACCCCCTGTGGCAACGCAATTATTGGGAACGGATCCTGCGCGACGAACGGGAATGTGCGGCGGTACGTGCCTATATCCGGAGCAATCCGCAGCGCGGCTAGGGCGCCGCGCGCGCCCGGATTTGACACAGGAGAGATCAAAGCATACTATTCAAATATATTGAATATTTAATATATTTGAGTAAATAAAATCATGGCCAGAACCATTTCAGAACAACAAGTTATCGATTCGGCCAGTTTCAAGGTGCTGGCCGACCCGAACCGTTCGCTGCTGGTGCATCGCTTGGGCGAAAGCGCCAAGTCGGCCAAACAGCTGGCGGCGGAAATGGACTGCCCGATCACCCGCCTGTACTACCACCTGAAGCTGTTGCAGGCCCATGGTCTGATCTTCGTCGAGCGGACCCGTAAGGTGTCCGGCATCTTTGAAAAGTACTACCGGGCCAGTGCCCGGGCCTTCGTGATCGACCGCAACACCGACGACCAGGAAGATCCGGCCCGCAGCCAAGCCCTGCTCGCTTTCGTGTTCGACCAGAGCCGGCTCGACATCAGTAACGGCCTGCGCAGCGGCCGGATTGATACCGGCAAACTACCGCCGGAGGTGGGCGCGTTGATGGCCTACCGGACCGTGATGAAGCTCAGCCCGACGCAGGCTCAGGACCTGTACAACAAGCTCTTGGCGCTTTACCGCGAGTACGACGCCTTGGCCAAAGCGCCGGGCGAGGAGGGCGATTTCTACGCGCTGGTGGCTTCGGCCTACCCCACCACGGCGCAACAGGCCGCCCCGGGCCCGAAACCCCGGATGCGGGCGCGGCGGGCGGCGGAATAAAAAATATGTAAAGCAGGCTTGACATTCCGTTCAGATTATACGAATATTTTGTCAAGCTTACTTGACACTCTATTCCCATGCGCGCACCCCTGAAACGCTATTACCTGAAATCCATCCTGCCCGGCCTGCTGTATATCGGGCTGACCATCGGCGCCTACGTGCTGGAGCCCTCGGTGCCCTCGCAGGCGATCAAGACCGTGCTGGCCGTGCTGCCGCTGCTGCCGCTGATGTGGATTTTCTGGCTGTACTTCCGCTACCTCGGCGAATGCGACGAGCTGGAACGCAAGATTGAAATGGATGCCATGGCGGTGTCCTCGATGACCGGCCTGCTGGCCGGCTACAGCCTGTTGTTGCTGCACGACTTCCAGGTGCTGGCGTTGAACACGCGCGAGATGCTTTCGGTGCTGGTGCTGATCATCGGCCTGGCCTACATCATCACCCGCTACATCGGCATCTGGCGTTTCCGGGCATGAAGAGTCGCGTCCGGCAATTGCGTGAACAGTTCGGCTGGTCGCAGGCCGAGCTGGCCGAGCGCCTCGATGTCTCGCGGCAGACCGTAAACGCGATTGAAACCGAGAAGTACGATCCAAGCATCAAACTGGCATTCAAACTGGCGCGCCTGTTCGAACTGCCGATCGAAACGATTTTTCAGGAGGACTGAACATGCAGGACAAACACAAGAAATGGCTGAATGCCGCAGTGCTGCTGATCCTGGCGGCGTGGCTGGCCAAGCCGTATCTGATCAAGGATAAGCCCGAGGCCGGCAAGCC
>CAJAPA010000087.1 GCA_903942465.1 uncultured Gammaproteobacteria bacterium | reverse complement strand
TGCAAACTCGACGCATCCAAGGTCAATCCCTGCGGCGGTGCCATCGCGCTCGGTCATCCGTTGGGGGCAACCGGTGCCATCCGCACCGCGACCATCGTGCACGGAATGAAGCGTACTCAGGCCAAATACGGCATGGTCACCATGTGCATCGGTACCGGCATGGGTGCTGCGGGCATCTTCGAGTCCCTTTAATCACCTCCGGTTGTTCCAAAAAAAACACCGCTGTGGCGGTGTTTTTTTTGCCCTGGAAGAGGTGCGATCAATGATGATGACCGCCCTCGCCATGCACGTGACCATGCGCTTTTTCTTCATCGGTGGCGTCACGGACGGTGACGATTTCGACCGCAAAGAAAAGGTTTTTGCCGGCCAGCGCATGGTTGCCATCGACGGTGACGGTCGTTTCATCGACAGCGGTCACGGTGACGGTCATTCCGCCCTGCGGGGTCTGTGCCTGAAACTGCATACCCGGCTCGATGTCGTCGACGCCCTGGAAGGCTTCGCGCGGAACCTGCTGCACCATGAAGTCGTGATGTTCGCCATAACCTTCGGCAGCGGCCACTTCGACATCGAGTTTGTCGCCGGCCTGTTTGCCGACAAGGGCGTTTTCCAGGCCCGGCACGATCTGTCCGACGCCATGCAGATAGGTCAGCGGCGCATGGCCTGCCGAGCTGTCAATGACCTGGCCGTCTTTGTCGGTGAGGGTGTAATGGAAGCTGACCACGCTGTTTTCGCTGATTTGCATTACTCTGGTTTCCTCGAATGATTGAAAAAAAACCCCGACGTGTCGGGGTTTTCAGTAAGACGCGGACGTCTTTTATTACTCAGGATTGACTTCGTCGGCTTGCATGCCTTTCTGGCCTTTCACGAGCTTGAAGCTCACTTTCTGGCCTTCTTTCAGCGATTTGAAGCCATTGCCCTGGATGGAACGGAAGTGCACGAACACATCTTCGCCGCTTTCCGGGGTGATGAAGCCGAAGCCCTTGGCATCGTTGAACCACTTGACGGTACCGATTTGACGATCTGACATAGTATTACTCCTAGATAAAACGAGAAAAACCCACCCGAAAGTAGGACTGTTTTGCTAGGAATACCGCGATGTAACGATGAAGCGGACCACAAAATCTACCGCACCGGGCCACAAGCCATGTTGGCCCTAAGCAAAATCAGTAAGCGCACTATACAGCAAGACGCAAGCAAATACCAATAAATATCTGATTTTCTTTGAACTTGATCCGAATCAAGCCCCTCTGTTCAGCAATCGTCGTATCATACACGAGGGTTTTTCCTCGGCTGCACGCGACATCGACCCGCCATCCCTTTGATTGGAATGACTTTTAATGACATCACCCTACATCAAGGAAGCCGTGCTGGACGTCCGCCACTGGACCGACCAGTACTTCAGCTTCACGGTCGCGCGTGATGACGGATTCCGCTTCGACAACGGGCAATTCGTGATGATCGGGCTGGAAGTTGACGGCAAGCCTCTGGTTCGGGCTTACTCCATTGCCAGCGCCAACTGGGAAGAGCATCTTGAATTCTTCAGTATCAAGGTACCTAACGGCCCGCTGACCTCGCGTCTGCAACATATCCAACCGGGTGACTGTCTGTTGATCAGCCGCAAACCGACCGGCACCCTTTTGATCAGCGACGTACATCCCGGCAAAGTGCTTTATCTGCTCTCCACTGGAACTGGTCTTGCGCCGTTCCTGGCCATCGTCAAAGATCCGGAAACCTACGAGCGTTTCGAGCATATCGTGGTCGTACATGGCGTGCGCTACGCCAAAGACCTGGCCTATGCCGATTACTTCAGGAATGAGCTGCCGCGTCATGAGTACCTCGGCGAACAGATCAGCCGGCAACTTCATTACGTTCCTGTCGTGTCGCGCGAACCGTTTGCCCTGCATGGCCGCGCCACCACCCTGCTCGAGAATGGCGAGATACCGCGATTCCTCGGATTTCCTGAGCTCAATCCCGAAACCGACCGCGCGATGATCTGCGGCAGCCCCGGCATGCTGGCCGACTTCCGCCGTATTCTGGACGCCCGGGGATTCATCGCCTCCAGCAAGATCGGACAGGCCGGTCATTACGTGTTCGAGCGGGCTTTCGTCGAGAAATAAGCACCAAAAACAGGCCGGAATCGGGCATAATATCGGCCTGACGAAGTCCCATGCCGTCCGCCTTTTTCCCTTATTCAGGAGCCTCCCATGTCCGACTCCTTCGCCACGCGCGATCATCTGACCGTCAACGGCCAGACCTACACCATCTTCAGCCTCGCCAAGCTCGGCCAGCGCTACGACATCAGCAAACTGCCCTACTCGATGAAGATTCTTCTCGAGAACCTACTGCGCTGCGAAGACGGCGTTTCGGTGACCAAGGCTTCAATCGAGGCCGTCGCCCAATGGGATTCCAAGCAGGAGCCGGATACCGAAATCGCCTTCATGCCCGCTCGTGTGGTCCTGCAGGACTTCACCGGCGTGCCCTGCGTGGTCGATCTGGCCGCCATGCGCGATGCCGTGGTCAAACTTGGCGGTTCCGCTTCCAACATCAATCCCTTGATTCCCTCCGAACTGGTCATCGACCATTCGGTGCAGGTCGATTCCTTCGGCAAAGCCAGTTCGCTCGATGAAAATGGCAAGATCGAATTCGCCCGTAACGGTGAGCGCTACAGCTTCCTGCGCTGGGGCCAGAAAGCCTTCAACAACTTCAAGGTCGTGCCGCCGAATACCGGCATCGTGCATCAGGTCAACCTCGAGAATCTTGCCCGTGTGGTAATGGAGCGTGACATCGACGGCACCCTGTACGCCTTCCCGGACAGCGTGTTCGGCACCGACTCGCACACCACCATGATCAACGGCATTGGCGTGCTGGGTTGGGGTGTCGGTGGCATCGAGGCCGAAGCGGCGATGCTCGGCCAGCCGAGCTCGATGCTGATTCCGCAAGTGGTCGGTTTCAAATTGACCGGCAAACTGCCGGAAGGTGCGACCGCGACCGACCTAGTGCTGACTGTGACCCAGATGCTGCGCAAGCACGGCGTGGTCGGCAAGTTCGTCGAGTTCTTCGGCGACGGCCTGAACCACCTGCCCTTGGCCGACCGCGCCACCATCGCCAACATGGCGCCGGAGTATGGTGCGACCTGCGGCATATTCCCGATTGATGCCGAATCGCTGAACTATCTGCGCCTGTCCGGCCGCGAAGAAACACTGATCAATCTGGTCGAGGCCTATGCCAAGGCCCAAGGCCTGTGGCGAACGGATGCCGAAGCCGAATACAGCGCGGTTCTGCATCTGGACATGGGCGAAGTCAAACCGTCCCTGGCCGGCCCGAAACGTCCGCAGGACCGTGTGCTGCTGACCGACATGAAACAGAATTACACCGACAATCTGGTGGCCCTGACCGCCAACCGGAAACCGAAAAACGGCGATGTCGCGAAGTTCGAGAACGAGGGTGGCGATGTCACCGCAGCGCTGGGTACGGTCCAGACCCAAATCAACGGCCAGCCGGTGGAAATGAAAGACGGCGCCGTAGTCATTGCCGCCATCACCTCCTGCACCAACACCTCGAATCCGGCAGTGATGCTGGGCGCAGGCTTGCTTGCCCGCAAAGCCGCTGCCCGTGGCCTGAAACCGGCACCCTGGGTGAAAACCTCGCTCGGACCGGGCTCGCTGGTGGTCACCGACTACCTGAAGAAAGCCGATGTGCTGAAAGATCTTGAAGCCATGGGCTTCTTCGTGGTCGGCTACGGCTGCACCACCTGCATCGGCAACTCCGGCCCGCTGCCGGCGGAAGTCAGCGCCGCCATCGCAGCCGGCGACCTGACCGTCGCTTCGGTGCTGTCGGGCAACCGCAATTTCGAAGGCCGGGTACATGCCGAAGTCAAAATGAACTACCTGGCCTCGCCGCCGCTGGTGGTCGCCTATGCCCTGGCCGGCACCGTGAACATCGACCTGAGCCGTGAACCGCTCGGCAAGGACAGTTCCGGCAATGACGTGTTCCTCAAGGACATCTGGCCGAGCAACCAGGAAATCAGCGATGCAATCGCCGCCTCGATCGGACCGGAAATGTTCAAGAAGAACTACGCCGATGTATTCAAAGGCGATTCGCGCTGGAACCAGATTGCTTCGCCCGAGGGCGAGATTTTCGCCTGGAGCGGCGATTCGACCTACATCAAGAACCCGCCTTACTTCGACGGCATGAGTATGGCCATCGGCAGTATTGATGATATCCACAGCGCCCGCCTGCTGGGCCTGTTCGGGGACTCGATCACCACCGATCACATTTCGCCCGCCGGCAACATCAAGGCCAGCTCTCCGGCCGGCCAGTTTCTGCAGAGCCGCGGCGTCAAGCCGGTCGATTTCAACTCCTATGGTTCGCGCCGGGGCAATGACGACGTGATGGTGCGCGGCACCTTTGCCAACATCCGTATCAAAAACCTGATGTTGGGCGGCGAGGAAGGCGGCAACACCATTCACTATCCGTCCAACGACAAGCTCGCCATCTACGATGCCGCCATGCGCTATAAGGCCGAGGCCGTGCCGCTGGTGGTCATCGCCGGCAAGGAATACGGCACCGGCTCCTCGCGTGACTGGGCCGCCAAAGGCACTACCCTTTTGGGCGTCAAGGCCGTGATCGCCGAGAGCTTCGAGCGCATCCACCGTTCAAACCTGGTCGGCATGGGCGTACTGCCCTTGCAGTTCCTCGACGGTGAAAGCGCCGCCGCCCACGGACTCAAGGGTGACGAAA
Organism: uncultured Gammaproteobacteria bacterium; assembly: GCA_903942465.1. GTDB lineage: Bacteria > Pseudomonadota > Gammaproteobacteria > Xanthomonadales > Xanthomonadaceae > Arenimonas. The sequence goes on along the minus strand of CAJAPA010000087.1, from coordinate 11,721 downwards.
GCTTCGACATCACCGGCCTCAATGACGGCGCCGGAAAAGTTGCCGACGTTCTTGCCGCCTCGCCCGATGGGTCGGTCAAACGTTTCCAGGCCAAAGTGCTGTTGCTGACACCGAAGGAAGTCGAGTACTTCCGTCACGGCGGCATCCTGCACTATGTGCTGCGCCAGCTGGCAGCACGCAAAGCCGCCTGACCTGTGTGAACGCATGATGAAAAAGGCGGCTAAGGCCGCTTTTTTCATGCGTGCGGGCTTGCCAGCATTTAGAGCTTATGCTCAAATGGACTTATCCCAAACAGCCCCTATAAATCAATGAGCATGAACCGTCCCTGGCTTGACAGCTACGCCTCCGATGTACCGCATGACATCGACATCAGTGAATTCCCTTCGATTGTTTCCGTTCTTGAAAAGGCAATTTCCAAATTCGCCGATCGGCCGGCCTTCAGTAATTTCGGAAAAACCATCAGCTACCGGGAAGTCGATGAACTGAGTGCGCATTTCGCAAGCTACCTGATTCATGAATTGAAACTTAAAAAAGGCGAGCGCGTTGCCATCATGCTGCCGAACGTGCTCCAGTATCCCATCGCCATTTTCGGAGTTCTGCGCGCCGGCCTGACTGTGGTCAACACCAATCCGATGTATACCGCCCGCGAGTTGAAACACCAACTCAACGATTCAGGAGCCGTTGCGCTGCTGGTTCTGGATAATTTCGCCTGTACGGCCGAGGAAGTCCTGCACGAAACAAAAGTGCGGCAGGTCATTACGACCAGCGTTGGAGAGATGCTGGGTCCGAAAGGCCTTGTCGTCGATTTCGTGCTGAAGCACGTGAAACAGGCCGTGCCCGATTACGATATTCCGGAAGCGATTCGGTTCCGCAAAGCGCTTGCCAAAGGCGCCAAACACACATTGCCGCATGTCAGCATCCAACCGTCTGAAATCGCATTCCTCCAGTACACCGGCGGAACCACCGGCGTATCCAAAGGCGCCATGCTGAGCCACAGCAATCTTGTGGCCAACATGCAGCAGTCCTCTTCCTGGATCGGCAAGAATGCCAAGGAAGGCAGCGAAGTCATCATCACCGCCCTGCCGCTGTACCATATCTTCGCCTTGACCGCTAACTGTCTGGTGTTCATGAAGTTCGGCGGACTGAACTACCTGATCACCAACCCGCGTGACATGCCCGGATTCGTCAAAGAATTGAAGAAAAGCAATTTCACCGCGATTACCGGCGTTAATACCCTTTTCAATGGCTTGCTCAATACCCCAGGATTCGACAAGCTCGACTTCAGCCGCATGCATCTCGCTTTGGGCGGCGGCATGGCCGTGCAGAAAGCGGTAGCCGAAAAATGGAAGAAAGTGACCGGGGTGACCCTGATTGAAGCCTACGGCCTGACCGAAACCTCGCCGGCATGCTGCATGAACCCGCTCGATTTGAAGGAATTCAACGGCGCCATCGGTCTGCCGATTTCCTCGACGTACTGTTGCATCAAGGACGACGATGGCAACATCCTGCCGCAGGGTGAAATCGGCGAGCTGTGCGTGAAGGGCCCGCAGGTCATGCAGGGCTACTGGCAGCGTCCGGATGAAACCGCCAAGGTCATCGATGCCGAAGGCTGGCTGCATACCGGCGATATCGCCAAGATGGACGACAAGGGCTTCTTCTACATCGTCGACCGCAAGAAGGACATGATTCTGGTGTCCGGCTTCAATGTGTATCCGAATGAAATCGAGGACGTCATCGCCGCCATGCCTGGCATTCTGGAAGTGGCTGCGGTCGGTGTTCCGGACGAAAAATCCGGAGAGGCCGTCAAGATCGTGGTGGTCCGCAAAGACCAATCGATTAGCGCCGAGGACATCAAGCATTACTGCCGTGAGCACCTGACCGGCTATAAACAGCCGAAGGTCATCGAGTTCCGGACCGAACTGCCGAAAACCAATGTGGGTAAGATCCTAAGGCGTGAGTTGCGGGATAGTCCGAAAGACGCATGAAAAAAGGGCGCCTCGGCGCCCTTTTCTTTCAGTCGTTGACCGGCCGCATGTACGGGAACAGCAGGACATCCCGGATGGACGCGGAACCGGTCAGCATCATCACCAGTCGGTCAATGCCGACACCGAGGCCACCGGTCGGCGGAAGGCCGACTTCCAGCGCACGGATGTAATCCGCATCGAAGTGCATGGCTTCGTCATCCCCGCCCTCCTTCTGGTTGACCTGCTCGGCGAAGCGCGCGGCCTGGTCTTCGGAGTCGTTCAGCTCGGAAAAGCCGTTGGCGATTTCCTTGCCGCCGATGAACAGCTCGAAACGGTCGGTCAGGCCGGCGTCGTTGTCGTTGGCGCGGGCCAAGGGGCTGACTTCGGTCGGGTGCTGGGTAATGAAGGTCGGCTGCACCAGCGTGTGTTCGACGGTTTTCTCGAACACCTCCAGGAGCAGCTTGCCCCAGCCGTAGCCGGTCTTGTAGCGCACACCAAGCGCATCGCAATGGCGGCGCATCGCGTCCACATCGCGGATATCGGCAGCGGAAATCTGCGGGTTGTGGGCCAGCACGGCATCGGTCATGGTCCAGCGCTTGAACGGCAGGGAAAGATCGATGTCGGCCCCGTCCCAATGCGTCTGCATGGACGGCAGAACTTTTTCGGCGGCGGCGCGGATCATGCCTTCGGTCAAATCCATGATTTCGTTGTAGGTGGCATAGGCCTCGTACAGTTCGAGCATGGTGAATTCCGGGTTATGGCGGGTGGACACGCCCTCGTTCCGGAAGTTTCGGTTGATTTCATAGATACGCTCAAGCCCGCCCACGGTCAGACGTTTCAGATAGAGCTCCGGTGCCACGCGCAGATACAGATCGAGCCCGAGCGCGTTATGGTGGGTCATGAACGGTTTGGCGGTGGCGCCGCCGGGAATGTAATGCATCATCGGTGTTTCCACTTCCAGGAAGCGCTGCGCATCCAACCAGTTGCGCAGGGCCGAAATCACCTGCGAACGTTTGATGAATACATCGCGCGCTTCCGGGGTAACGATCAGATCGACATACCGTTGCCGGTAACGCTGCTCGACATCGGACAGGCCGTGCCACTTGTCAGGCAACGGACGCAGGGATTTGGTCAGCAGCCGCAGGCTTTTGCCTTTGACCGACAGCTCGCCGGTCTTGGTCCGCGTCAATACACCGCTGACACCGATAATGTCGCCGACATCCCAGTGCTTGAAGGATTCATAAATATCGCCCAGATCGGCACCCGCCAGATAGAGCTGGATGCGGCCGGACATGTCCTGCAGCTGCGCGAAACTGGCCTTGCCCATGACGCGTTTGGCCATCAGTCGACCAGCAATCTGCACGGAGCGGTCCAGTTCGTGCAGCGCCTCAGTCGTCCAGCGCTCCTTGTCGGCGTATTCCGCCTGCAGATCGGCGGCATAATCTGCGCGTACAAAGTCATTCGGATAGGCGATACCCTGCTCGCGCAGCGCGCGGAGTTTCGCTCGGCGTTCGGCAATGAGCTGGTTTTCGTCCTGTGGCTGTTCGGGGGCGTTTTCGTTCATGGCTTCTCTTCAGCTTAATTATTGCGGCCGGCGCCGGCGGTAAGGCCGGCTTTCAGGCTGGCCTCGACGAATTCATCGAGGTCGCCGTCGAGGACTTTCTGGGTGTCAGTGCGCTCCACCCCAGTGCGCAGATCCTTGATCCGGCTCTGATCGAGTACGTAACTGCGGATCTGGCTGCCCCAGCCGATATCGGATTTGGTCGCCTCAAGTGCATCCTTCTCGGAATTGCGTTTCATCAGCTCGAGTTCGTACAACTTGGCTTTCAACATCTTCATGGCGCGGTCGCGGTTGCCGTGCTGGGAACGTTCAATCTGGCATGCCACGACGGTATTGGTCGGAATATGGGTAATCCGGACTGCCGATTCGGTTTTATTGACGTGCTGGCCACCGGCGCCGGATGAACGGTAGACGTCGGTCCGCAGATCCGCCGGATTGATTTCGATTTCGATATTGTCATCGACTTCCGGGCTGACGAATACCGAGCAGAACGAGGTGTGCCGGCGGTTATCGGAGTCGAAGGGCGACTTGCGCACCAGGCGGTGTACGCCGATTTCGGTTTTCAGCCAGCCGTAGGCATATTCACCCTCGACCCGGAACGTGGCACTTTTGATGCCGGCCACATCGCCATCGGAGGCTTCCATCAGTTCGGTTTTCCAGCCACGGGCTTCGCAGAAGCGCAGGTACATGCGCAGCACGATCTCGGCCCAGTCCTGGGCCTCGGTGCCGCCGGCACCGGCCTGGATGTCGACGAAGCAGTTGGTATGGTCCTGCTCGCCGGAGAACATCCGGCGGAATTCCAGCTTTTCAACACGTTCGGCAATCTTGGCGACATCCACGGTTACCGAATCGACGATGCCTTCGTCGTTTTCCATTTCAGCCAGTTCGAGGTATTCCAGCGCTTCGCCGAGACCGTCAAGCGTTCCGCGGATTTCAGATACGGTTTTGTCCAGGCTCGCCCGCTCTTTGCCGAGCGCCAGGGCTTTTTCCGGCTCGTTCCAGATCTGCGGGCTTTCCAGCTCGCGGTTTACTTCTTCCAGACGCTCGACTTTGTTGTCGAAGTCAAAGATACCCCCTGAGCGAGGTGACACGCTCTTGCAGCTCGGCGATGCGGTTGCGGATTGGATTCAGTTCCATGCAGTGAAAACTTCAAGATAATCAGGCTTCTATTGTATCAGAGGTACCCTGTCGAATACAGCGACATTGCCTGACCTCAAACAAAATAGCCCCCGAAGCATGGTGTCGGGGGCTATTCAAGAGCTAAGACTTGGAATTTACTGGGGGTTGGCCAGAATGTCCTTCCCGAACCAAGTCTTGATCATCTGGCGTTCGTAGTAGAAGTCCTGACGAGAAGCTGCATTCCCGGAGCCGGACAGGAATCCGGCATCCTTGAGCGTAACACCGGCTTGCTCTTTCACGATGGCCCCCGCTTGATTGGTAATTTTGTAGTCAAACCGCAGCTGGGGGTAGTAAACATCCTTCAAAATGCGGACACGGTAACCGGCCCGACTCGGGACGGGATCGACCTCACCGGCCAAATCAATATCACTGATGTTCACGGTCATCTTCTGCCCTTCGGGGAGTTTGGCGGCCTGCGCTTTGAACTCCGCACTCAGGGCTTTCTCGATGCTTTTACGGTAGGCCTTGTCGGTACTGTTGCTTGCGACGATATCCGTGAATTTCGCAGGGTCGGACCAGGTCACCGTCACCTCGCCTGCTGAAGCCTGAACCGAAAGAAAAAGCAGAGAAGCGGCTGCGAATTTAATGGCTGTGTGATTCGATTTCATGATTATTGTCCTGTTGTCGAGTATGGATTACTGCGGGTTATACCAAATCGGGGATGTGTAGGCACGGTCGATGACGCTCAACGGCACTTCTTTGGGCAGTTTCAGGCCATAACGCTTCGCGTCGTATGCCGTCCAGCGCGGGGTCGGAATCTGCAGGACTCGCCCATAGTAGAAGGCGCGTTGCTTGGGATCGAATTCCGGATCGGTCCAAACCGCCTTGAGTTCCGCTGCGCCGATGCTGTTGGTATACGATACATTGACCGCATCGACCGTATTGCCGACTGCAGGCAGGCGACCATCCGCACCGGGTTTGCGGCCATCCGACCAAACCACATCGTACACCTTCTCGTGCGTTTTTCCATCGGCATCGAGCCATCCTTTCACGACCTGATAACGGTCAAGGTTTGCACCCATGGCATCTTTCATGGCGGCCAGAAGAAACGTCGGTGCTTTTCCTGCCGGCGCCTTGGACAACGTGCCGCCCATGGGAACACCTTTGGCATAGCCGAGCTTCGCCAGATCACGGTTTTGCGCATCATCATTGGCAAAGCTCCAGCCACCGAAAAGGCGTACCGACATCCGCGGCCCGGTAGTACCGTAGACTTCGCGGCGCTCCATCGCTTCGAACAGCGACTCCCGGGTATTTTCGCGCGCCCAGACCGCCGCCAGCCCCGAGGCCCCGAGTGCCCAACCGAAGGTGGTCAATTCCGGCTTCATGGCCGGGATGGCGGCATGTTTCCACCGTTCAGCACTGGGCTCGGTCGTGGTTGTTTTACCATAGAAATTGTCCTCATCGACCGTGGACAGAGCGGTATGCGCGTCCGTGCTGCCCACCATGCCGAATTTGAACGGATTGGCACCGAGTTTCTGTTCGATGGCCAGACCGTTCTTAAGGGCTTCCCGGGCATAGCTTCCCGGCAGGGACTCCTTAGCCACGGCATGGTTTCCGCCGAGATTGGATTTATCCCAGATTTCGAAGTTGGCGTACTCGTCGGATGGCGAAAGCGCAGGATGCGCCTCGCTGGTACCCTTGGGCTGGGTGACCTCGATGATCGGCTCGCGACGGGCACGCAATTCGGCATAGGCGCGGTCATAGGGCTTTCCGGAAACCGTCTGCGCCGCCCACATCATGCCACCGCTGAGATTTCCGTTGTGCGGAATCGCCAGAACGCGGCCGCCGGTCTTGTCTTCGTAACCCTGCATCCACGCCCAGAGCCGCTCCGGATCCTGACTATCATAGGAGGAAAACGGCAATACTTGTCCAGCCCTGTCACCGCCATCACGGAATATGACGTTGCGGTGCATGTTATTGCCGTCCGGCGTCGAGGTCCACTCATAGCCAATGAACGCGGTGAACTTGCCCGGCTGATTGTATTTCTCAGCGGCCTTGATGATGGAACTCCAGGCCGATTGCATCATTTCCGGGCTGTTGATGGGATCTTTGCCCGTCGTACTGCCGTTGCTGATCCATTCGCCGAAGGCCTGGTTGCCCTTGCCGGCCTTCACCATGTCGTGCCAGCGCTTTCCGGTCGGATTCTTCAGCAGTACAGGATCCGAACTGGCGATCATCGGCGCCAGTCCGAGATTTTCCGAATGGTCGGCAACGACAAGAAAATCATAAGGACGGCTGAGTTTGGCCGGTTGCCCGGTATTGCTGGTCACGGTCTCGCCCAGGGCAAAACGGTAGGCCTCATCCGGACCGAGTGATGCACCGGCCATCCCCGCATCCGCCGAATAGGACGTATGCAGATGGGTATCGCCGAAAAAGACCTGGGTTGGGACATCCTCGGTCTGTGCCGACGTGCCAGTATCGGACTTCTCTATGAGGGTTTGCGGCTGTGCCGATTCGGGCGTTTTAGAGCACCCGTTGAGACCCGCCATGAGCGGCAAAGCCGCAAGCAACATCAACGTGATTTTTTTGTAGCGCATGATTTTCCCCTGTGTGTACTTCGGCCAGAACCTGCATGGATTTAAAATTTATGTCATATTATACGAATGTGTCAATATGTAATTTTCCGTTCGCTTAAAATATGCGCAGCGGAGTACAAATGTCATATTGATATTTGTCTACTATGAAAAGAGCGTCACTGAGAATGAATAGAAAAAAATCAATGGATCACCGTACCCGTGTCGGCCAGGAACGGAGCAACCGCACACGTCTGCGCATTCTTGAGGCCGCGATGCGTGTATTTGCCGAAAAGGGACCGGATGCACCGGTCATCCAGGATTTCATCATCGCGGCGGGCATGTCCCGCGGGACGTTCTACAACTACTTCAACAGCATCGAAGAGTTGCTGATTGCCACTTCGAAGCAACTGGAAGACGATCTGATCGTATCGATTCAAGCCGAGATCGAATCCATGCCTTCACCGGTCGAACGAATGACTTTCGGCATGCTGCTCTGGCTTCAGAAAGCCGCAGACGACCCGACCTGGTGCGCTTTCGTCAACCGCGTTGCTCATCACAGCGTGATGGTGGAAACCCAGCTTGGCGGAGATCTCCGGGGCGGAATTTCCTGCGGCGAATTAAGCTGCCCGGACCTCAACGCGGCTTATGATTTGGTGGTCGGAACGCTCCGTCAATCCATGAACCGCATGCTGACTGAGAAAGTTCAGACAAATTATCCGAAGCTGGTGGTTCACACTGTTTTACAGGGACTCGGTGTCGGAAATAAACAGATCAAGACCCTTCTGGATCGGGCAGTGCCCCAAATGCGGCGCCCGGCACGGACCATTAGCAGGCTAGCGGCCGTTTCCTAAACTGCTTCGACATGTCGGATGAGTAGCTGTACATCACACCTTTCCCTGAAATCATTGGTTTGCAATTCATAAACCACCCGAACCTGCGATGGCGGCGACTCTCCGGAGTATCCGTTGAAGTGGATGGCCTGAATGCTTGCCTTGCCATGCACCGGCTTGAGCTGCAGTTTGAGGTGTTTGTCCTTGAGAACCTGCCAGCCGATGACCTCGAACGCATTGTCGAATAACGGCACCGGAAAGCCCTGCCCCCAAGGGCCGGAATCGGCCAACATCACCGCGGTATCCCTGCACAGTTCCTTTTCGGTCAGCGGTCCGTCGGTCAGGATGATTTCGTGCAGCAGATCCGGATCGAGTGTTTCCGAGACAATGGTCATGAACACCCGGTGGAACTCAGGAAACATATCGCGGTCCAGCGTCAGTCCGGCCGCCATCGCATGCCCGCCGAAGCGTGCAATCAGCCCTGGATGTCTGGCATCGGCCAGAGCCAATGCATCCCGGATGTGAAACCCCGGTATCGAGCGGCAGGATCCCCGCAATTCCGCGCTGCCCGGCTCGCTGGGAGCAAAAACCAATACGGGTCGGTGGATGCGGTCTTTCATGCGCGAAGCCACCAGACCGATGATGCCGGGGTGCCAGTCCGGCTGATGCAGAATCAGGCATTTCTGATCCGGGAATGCGCCCAGATCAATCGAGGCAAACATCGTCTCGGCGTCATCCAGCATGTCCTGCTGAAGGTGTTGCCGTTCAAGATTGATGGCATGCAGGTTTTCCGCCATCTCCATGGCGCATTGCGGATCATCGGCCAAAAGACATTCGATGCCCAAAGCCATATCCTCAAGCCGGCCGGCGGCATTGATTTTCGGCCCGATCCGGAATCCGATGTCCATGGCATCGATCTTGCCCGGTTCCAGACCGCCGATACGCGCCAGTGCCGAGACTCCCGGCTGACAGCGCCCGGCATTGATGCGCGCAAGCCCCGCGCGCACCAGCCGCCGGTTGTTGGCATCCAGCTTGACCATGTCGGCAATGGTACCGATGGCCACCAAATCCAACAGTGCGGACAAGTCGGCATCGGCACCGGGAGCTTTTTGGGACCGCAGGGCCGCACGTACCGCCACAAGCAGATAGAAAATGACCCCGACACCGGCCAGGGCCTTGCTCGGAAATCCGCAACCCGGCTGGTTCGGATTGAGTATGGCTGCTGCCGATGGCAGGACATCGCCCGGAAGGTGGTGATCGGTAACCAGCACACGGTATCCGCGGATATTTGCCGCCGCCACGCCGGGATTGCAGGCAATGCCGCTGTCCACGGTGATGATCAGGTCCGGATTCATGTCCGCCAGATCTTCAACCAGACCGGGCGTCAATCCGTATCCGTGGCGGACACGGTGCGGAACCTTGAACAACACCTGCTCCGCGCCGAGCATACGCAGCCCCCGGACCGCGACCGCTGTTCCGGTGGCACCGTCGCAGTCGAAATCCCCGACAACGACGATGCGCGATTGCCGTGCGATGGCATCCATCACCAAGGCTACGGCATTCTCCAAACCACGCATCGTGTCCGGCGGAAACAGATGCTGGAGACTGAGATCGGTCTGTTCGGCACGTTCAATGCCGCGGGCGGCATAAATCCGGCTCAATAAGACGGATTCATGCAAGCGGGCGGATTCCGGAGCAAAAGAACGCTGTTGGATGGAACGGTTCGGCAACATGCTGTCATGATAGACGGGTAATCCATCGTGAACAACGGCCGGATGTCAGGGATAATGTCATTGCGTGTCGGAATGCCGGCCTTCAGACGGCCTTGACATGGGCAACCGGACTTCCGTGTACTCTTGTCCGAGGTGATCATCCAGAGAGTGGGCCATGTTCGGTAAAATCGGCATTTTCGTTCTTATCGTGTTACTGAATGCCTGCGCCAGCATTCCACAGCCGAACGGCAATCAACTGGTTGCCGACAAGCCGCTCGAGATTGTCACCGAGGAACAGGGGCGGAGCGTATCGCGTTACCTTGATGCCGAGCGGCTCTCGAAAATCAGCCGTTATGCATTGCCGGACATCGCACTGAGTCTGCCTGCTGAAAATCCTGACATCAGTCCCGAACAGCTGGCCCTGATCAGTAATGCCCTGAATCGCTCCATCTGCAGCCGGCTTGGCCAATATCTGGCTGCAGATCCCGAAGCATCCGGGGAGGCGATGCGCGTTGACGTCTCCCTGACCGGCATCACTCCGACATCCAAGTCCATTGCCGGCCTGTCTGCAGCGGTCGATACCTTTGTTCCCGGCCCGTTCCGTATTCCGGTCGGCATGGGCGCCATTGCCCTGGATGCGCGCGCAAGCAATGATGCAGGAACACTGGCGTTCATGCGTTGGGCAAAGGGTGCGAATCCCGTATTCAACAGTGCCAAGGTATCCTCGATCGGCGATGCCTATGCTTTGATCGAGACCTTCACCCGTGAATTCGGCCAACTTCTTCTGCAAGGTGCAGGCGGCGAAGAGAAACGACCGAAGCTCCCGGAACAGGAAATCCGTGCCAATGAAACCCTGTGCGAAACCCGATTCGGCAAAGTCGACCCTGTCGGAAAAGGCGCTTCATTCCTGATTCCGCTCTCCCCCGAATTCATCGACAAGGGCAAGCCGGAAGCGGCCGGGGATTCAGAAGACGGGAATTGATTTCCAGCGCCAGAACCGCAGGCGCCAGGAAGGTCTCCAGCACCAGCGTGTGCCGTCCGCGAAGTCGAATAGCGTGGGCCGGAGCGGATCGAAGTGCGACTCCACTTCCGGCCAGGACCGGACATGCCGCAGATCGACGAGGACGTCCCTGCCCTGTTTCGGGTTCGAGCTGTTTTCCAGCGCTCGAATGACAGGGTCCGTCGAGGTTACCGATTTGAAGCTGTGGGCCACGGATGTCGGCAACACCCCACCGCCCCAGAACCAGAGTCCGTTAACCGGCAGCTGTCGGTCACGTTGACGTTGAACGTTCAGCGGATGGTTATGCAGGGAAATCTGGCATTCGTTGAACAATGCGGTCCAGGTGCGGCTGACGCTGAGCTGTCCGGCAAGGTCACAGCCAAGCAGATCCATGACGGGCAGAAAATCAGGCAATTCAGTATTCTCAGGACATCGAATGTAGAAGCTGCCGTCGTTGCCTGCAGAAAAAATGAAGCCATAGTCGGCAAATGCCGGTTGAAGCGCCGAAACCGCGGCCATTACATCGTCTGGGCTCAGTGCGAAGTCACTACAGACCATCACACGTGCACCGCGCATCTCCGCCTGCAGATAAATCGGATCGGCCCTTAACCAGCAGTAGGTGCCGGCATCGCCCAAATCATGCTGTCTGCACAGGGCCGCCATGGGCCAGCTGGAGCCGGATTGACAACGGAAATGACGCTGCAGCTGCCGGCTTTCACCGGGCTCGCAGGTCTCGAAGCCGAAACGGCATGCGTAATGGGTGAACCCATCCGAGAGCTTCTGACCGGAAAAAAACCGTTTTTCCGGCAGCAGGATGATGCACGTGCCGTAATCCGCCATGCTCAATCGATGTAGCGGACCGCGGTGATTTCATATTCGCGGTTGCCGCCCGGTGCCAGTATCGTGATGGCATCGCCTTCATGCTTGCCGATCAGGGCGCGCGCTATCGGTGATGAAAT
>CAJAPA010000086.1 GCA_903942465.1 uncultured Gammaproteobacteria bacterium | reverse complement strand
TTGGCGTCTTCATCGATGACCGGACCGACGTCGGTGCTGAGCAGGCCCGGATCGCCGACGCTGAGCTCGTCCATTTTTCCGGCCAGCAGTTCGATCACGCGATCGGCGATGTCGCTTTGCACGAACAGAATGCGTGCGGCCGAGCAGCGTTGTCCGGCCGAATCGAAGGCCGCCATCACGGCATCGTTCACCAATTGTTCCGGCAGGGCCGAGGAATCGGCAATCAACGCGTTCTGGCCGCCGGTTTCGGCGATCAGCGTGGCCAGCGGCGCGTTGCGCGCCGCTAGTGCACGGTTGATGGCCCAGGCGGTTTCGGTGGAGCCGGTGAACACCACGCCGGTCACGCGCGGATCGCGGGTTAACGCTGCACCGACGGTGGCGCCGTCACCGGGCAGGAACTGCAGCACTTCGGCCGGCACGCCGGCGTCATGCAGGATCTGCACAGCGAGATAAGCGGTCAAGGTGGTCTGTTCGGCCGGTTTGGCGATCACGGTGTTGCCGGCGGCGAGCGCGGCGGCGATCTGGCCGAGGAAAATGGCCAGTGGGAAATTCCAGGGGCTGATGCACACGAACACGCCGCGACCGTGCAGCTGCAGTTCGTTGGATTCGCCGGTCGGGCCCGGCAGAGCTTCCGGCGCACTGAAATGGCGGCGCGCCTGCACCGCATAGTAACGGGCAAAATCGACCGCTTCGCGCACTTCCGACACCGAGGCGGCCACCGACTTGCCGGCTTCTTTGATGCACAAGGCGATGATTTCCGGCATGCGCTGTTCCATCAGATCGGCGGCATGTTCGAGAATTTTGGCGCGTGCGGCGGCCGGGGTGTGGTCCCAGCCCGGATAGGCGGCGTGGGCGATGTCGAGCGCCTTCGAGACTTGCGCGCTATCGGCGGCCTGCCAGCGGCCGACGATCTGGCGGCGGTCGGCCGGGTTGCTGACATCGGTGAACACCGCGCTGGAGGTGGTGCCCGGGACCAGCGGCGTAGCCTGCCAGGGTTTGATCGCGGCGGCGATATCGGTGGCCAAACGGCTCAGGGTTTCATCGTTTGCGAGCAGAACGCCCATGGAGTTTTTCCTTTCTTCGCCGAAAATGGCGTTCGGAGTGGGAATGTGCGGATGCGGTTTGCTGGCGAAGCCGGCTACGGTGGCAATAGGGTCGGCAACCAGCTCCACCGGTGGCAGGCTGGCATCGGTGATGCGGTTGACGAAGCTGGAGTTGGCCCCGTTTTCCAGCAGACGGCGGACCAGATAGGGCAGCAGATCTTCGTGCGAGCCGACCGGTGCGTACACGCGGCAGGGTGCATCGAGGCGGTCTTTGCCGATCACTTCCGCATACAGATGATCACCCATGCCGTGCAGGCGCTGGAATTCGAAGGCGCGGCCTTCGGCCATGGCGTGGATGGCGGCGATGGTCTGCGCGTTGTGGGTGGCGAACATCGGGTACAGAGCATCGTGTGCGGCGAACATGCGACGCGCGCAGGCCAGATAGCTCACATCGGTATTGGCTTTGCGGGTGAACACCGGATAGCCGGCCAAGCCGTCAACCTGGGCTTTCTTGATTTCGGAATCCCAGTAAGCGCCTTTCACCAGGCGCATCGGCATACGACGGCCGGTGCGGCGGGCGGCATCCACCAGATAATCAATGACGAACGGGGCGCGCTTCTGGTAGGCCTGCACGGCCAGGCCGTAGCCTTCCCAGCCGTCCAGCGAAGGATCGCTGAACACACCGACGATGACCTCGAGCGACAGCTCCAGACGCTCGGACTCTTCGGCATCGATGGTGAAGCCGATGCCCTGGGATTTGGCCAGCTGTGCCAGTTCCAGCACAGCCGGGACCAGCTCGGCCAGTACCCGTGCGCGCTTGTTGAATTCATAGCGTGGATGCAGAGCCGACAGCTTGACCGAAATCGACGGCGCCGAGAATACGTCCGGATAGGGGCCGCCGGCACCGATAGCGCGGATGGCATCGCGGTAGGCTTGCAGGTAACGGGCGGCATCCTTGCGGGTCAGTGCGCCTTCGCCGAGCATGTCGAAACTGTAGCGGTAAGTGGCATTGTCGCCAGAGCGCGAACGCTGCAGAGCCTCGTCGATGCTGCGCCCCATCACGAACTGGTGGCCCATGATGCGCATGGCCTGGCGAACGGCCAAGCGGATGGCGGGCTCGCCCATGCGGCCGACCAGTCGCTTGAATGAACCCACGGCGTTACGTTGGGTTTCGCCGGCCAGATTCACCAGCCGGCCGGTCAGCATCAGGCCCCAGGTCGAGGCGTTGACCAGCAAGGAGGTGGATTGCCCGACATGGGAGTCCCAGTCGGCATCGCCGAGTTTGTCGCGGATCAGCTTGTCAGCGGTCCCCTGGTCGGGGATGCGCAGCAGGGCCTCGGCCACGCACATCAACAGCACGCCTTCCTCCGAGCTGAGGTCGTATTCGCGCATGAAGGCCTCGACCATGGCCGGGTCGGCCGCGCGCAGGCGGGTTCGCTCAACCAGGCCGACCGCTTCGGCCTGTACGGCCGGACCGGAGGCCGGAGCCGCCGCGAGCAGCTCGGCGATGTGTTCACCCTCATCGCGCAGATAGGCGGCGCTGATGCGCTGCATCAATTCCGGGCGGTGGGCAGGCAGTTCAGGGCTGATGATGGGATTCACAGCGGGGTCCGGCGGGCAAGGAGGTCCAATTTTAGGGGGCTTTTGCCAAAAGCGTAACCCCCTGAGCGTGTGAAGGCCGCGGAAGGGAAGGCTTGCCCAAGTCACGGGGAAGGCGGTAAAATTGCCCGTTGAGAAAAACTGAGGCTGCATCATGAAATTTCCCCGTATGAAACAGGGCGCTGCCGGGCTGATGGGCATGTTGATGACCGGACTGGCATTCGCCCAGGTCGAGCCGACCGAGCCGACCCGCTGGCAGCTGAACATGACCCCTGGGGTGACCAGTACGGCCGCCAACGCCTATCATGCCCACATGATGATGCTTTGGATCTGCGTGGTGATCGGCATCATCGTATTCGGTGCCATGGCTTATGCCATGTTCAAGTTCCGCCATTCCAAGGGTGCGGTGCCGGATACCAGCCTGACCCATAGCACCAAACTGGAGCTGATCTGGACCATCGTTCCGATCCTGATTCTGGTGGTTTCGGCCTACCCGGCGACTCAGAAGGTCATGGCCCAGTACGGCGCCGACCACGGTGCCGAAAAAGATGAAATGGTGATCAAAGTTACCGGTTACCAGTGGATGTGGCGTTACGAGTACGTCGGCGAAGGCGTTGATTTCATCTCCCGCCTCGACCGCGCCTCCGACGGTCTGCGTCAGAACCAGGCGACCAGTCAGGCTGAAATCGCCGCGCATGGCACCTATCTGCGCGATGTCGACAAGCCGCTGGTGATTCCGGCCGATACCCGCATCCGTTTCGTGATTACCGCCGATGACGTCATCCACAGCTGGTGGGTCCCGGCGCTGGGCTGGAAGCAGGACGCCATCCCAGGCATCATCAACGACGCCTGGACCAAGGTCGAAACCCCGGGAACCTACCGCGGCGTCTGCGCCGAGCTGTGCGGCAAGGATCACGGCTTCATGCCGATCGTGGTGAAGGTGCTGCCGAAGGCCGAATATGCCGCCTGGCTGGCCGCTCAGAAACCGGCGCCGGTTGTTGAAGCCGCGCCTGCCGCAGAAGCCGCGACTGCCGCCGAGGCCGCACCGGCCCCGGCTGCTGAAGCCGCTCCGGCCGCCACCGCTGATACCGCCGCGGCTCCCGCCGCATAACGCATTTCCGAATTCAGAAAATAGAGGCAATCATGGCCGACCATAAACAAGGTTTCATCGAGCGGTGGTTATATTCCACCAACCACAAGGACATCGGTACCCTGTACCTCGTGTTCGCCCTGGTGATGTTCTTCATCGGCGGTGCCATGGCCATGGTCATCCGCGCCGAGCTGTTCCAGCCGGGCCTGCAGTTGGTCAGCCCGGAGTTCTTCAACCAGATGACCACCACGCACGCCCTGGTGATGATTTTCGGCGCGGTCATGCCGGCCTTCGTCGGTCTGGCCAACTGGATGATTCCGCTGATGATCGGCGCGCCTGACATGGCGCTGCCACGCATGAACAACTGGTCGTTCTGGATCATGCCATTCGCGTTCACCCTGCTGCTGATGCCGTTGATGCTGCAGGTGCTGTTCGGCATCGGCTCGGGCGGGCCGGCCGGTGGCTGGACCCTGTATCCGCCGCTGTCGCTGCAAGGCGGCACCAGCACCGCATTCACCATTTTTGCCATCCATCTGATGGGTGTCAGCTCCATCATGGGTGCGATCAACATCATCGCCACCGTGCTCAACATGCGCGCGCCGGGCATGGATCTGCTGAAAATGCCGATTTTCGTCTGGACCTGGCTGATTACCGCCTTCCTGCTGATCGCCGTGATGCCGGTGCTGGCCGGTGCGGTCACCATGCTGTTGACCGATAAGTTCTTCGGCACCAGTTTCTTCGATGCCGCCGGTGGCGGCGACCCGGTCATGTTCCAGCACATCTTCTGGTTCTTCGGCCATCCCGAGGTCTACATCATGATCCTGCCGGCCTTCGGCATCGTCTCGGAAATCATCCCGACCTTCGCCCGCAAGCCGCTGTTCGGCTACCAGGCCATGGTGTACGCAACCGCCTCGATTGCCTTCCTGTCGTTCATCGTCTGGGCCCACCACATGTTCACCGTCGGCATGCCGCTGGGTGCCGAGCTCTACTTCATGTACGCCACCATGCTGATCGCCATCCCGACCGGGGTGAAGGTGTTCAACTGGGTCACCACCTTGTGGCGCGGTTCAATCAGCTTTGAAACCCCGATGCTGTTCGCACTCGGTTTCGTGGTCATGTTCACCATCGGTGGTTTCTCCGGTCTGATGCTGGCCATCGTTCCGGCCGACTTCCAGTACCACGACACCTATTTCGTGGTCGCGCACTTCCATTATGTGCTGGTCACCGGCGCGATCTTCGCGATCATGGCCGGCGCCTATTACTGGCTGCCGAAGTGGACCGGTTACATGTACAACGAAACCCTGGGCAAATGGCACTTCTGGCTGTCGACCATTTTCGTGAACCTGCTGTTCTTCCCGCAGCACTTCCTGGGTCTGGCCGGCATGCAGCGCCGCGTTCCGGATTACAACCCGGCCTTCGCCGACTTCAACATGTGGTCCTCGATCGGCGGCTTCGGCTTCGGTCTGGCCCAGTTGCTGTTCGTGTATATCGTCTGGTCATCCGTGCGTGGCGGCGTCAAAGCAGAAGCCCGCGCCTGGCCTTCCGCCCGTGGCCTGGAATGGACTGTGCCGTCGCCGGCACCGCACCACACCTTTGAAAAGCCGCCGGTGATCAAGGACGGCGATCTGGCCCACGGCGACGTCAGTCACTGAGCCGGAAGGGAATACGACCATGAACACGCAGACCCAGCGCAGTACCCGCAAGATGATCATTCTTGCGGTGGCTTCATTCGGCTTTGCGTTCGCAATGGTGCCACTTTACAACATCGCCTGCGAGAAGATTTTCGGTATCAAGCTCGATAACAGCGCCAGCGCCGAACCGAAGCTTGCCGGCAAAGCCATCGATGAATCGCGCACGGTACAGGTTTATTTCGACGGCACGGTGAATTCGAAACTGCCCTGGGCCTTCGCTCCGGTGCAGACCAGCATGACGGTGGTGCCGGGCAAGCTGTACTCGATGTCCTACACCGCACGCAATACCGCCGCCTACGCCACGGTCGGCAACGCCGCGCCGTCGGTGGCGCCGAATCAGTTTTCCGGATTTTTCAACAAGACCGAATGTTTCTGCTTCACCGAACAGGCTTTGGCTTCCGGCGAAAGCCGTGACATGCCGGTGCGTTTCATCGTCAGCCCCGATCTCCCCAAGGAAATCACCACGCTGACGCTGTCCTATACCTTTTTCATCAATGATGCCGCTACCGCGAAGTTGAATGCGGGAACGGCAGCCGGCACCGCCTTGGCGGCGCCTTAACTCAGTACCGGGGATTCTTTATGGCCAACACCCACTCGCACGACGCCGACGCCTACTTCGTTCCGCACCACAGCCGCTGGCCGTTCCTCGGCTCGATCGCGTTGTTCACCATGATGATCGGCGTGGCCAACTGGTTCAACGGCGCCACCTGGGGCCAGCCCGTCTTCTTTGCCGGCTTGCTGTCTGTTCTGTTGGTGCTGGGCTGGTGGTTCGGCGATGTCATTTCCGAATCGCTGCAGGGCCGTTACAACGCCCAGGTCGATACCTCCTTCCGCATGGGCATGATGTGGTTCATTTTCTCGGAAGTGATGTTCTTCGCGGCGTTCTTCGGGGCCCTGTTCTATGCGCGCACGTTCATACTGCCGTGGCTGTCGGGCGAGGGTGACGGCGCATTGACCAACACCTATCTGTGGCAGGGTTTCGTGGCCGGTTGGCCGAGCAATGGCCCGGCCGAAATCGGCGGCGCCTTCGAAACCATTCCGGCCTGGGGCCTGCCGCTGATCAATACCCTGATCCTGCTGACCTCCGGTGTCACCATCACCATGGCGCACCATGCGCTCAAAGCCAATGCCCGCACGGCCCTGTTGTGGTGGCTGGGCGCGACGGTTGCGCTCGGCGCGCTGTTCCTCGGCTTCCAGGCCGAAGAATACATCCATGCCTATCAGGAACTGAATCTGACCCTCGGTTCGGGCATCTACGGATCCACCTTCTTCATGCTGACCGGCTTCCACGGCATGCACGTGATGCTCGGCACCATCATGCTGGCGGTGATGTGGCTGCGCTGTGCCAAGGGCCACTTCAGCAAGGACCACCATTTCGCATTCGAGGCCGTGGCCTGGTACTGGCACTTCGTCGACGTGGTCTGGCTGCTGCTGTTCCTGTTCGTCTACGTGCTGTAACGCAAAAGGCCGGCGCAAGCCGGCCTTTCTTTCTGGGCTTACCCGATTCTAGCCGTGGATGCCGTGCGGTTTGATGACGCCGGTGAAAATGCCGACAATCACCAGCAGGATGAGCAGCACCGACAGGCCGATGCGCCAGCTCAGTGATTTCACGGTGCGGTCGGTTTTGCCCTTGTCCACCATCATGTAATACAGGCCGGCACCCAGATTCCAGAGTATCAGGAGGACAAAGGCGATGATTAGCAGTTTTTCCATGGCGTTCACCAGCGGTTGCGTATGCTGGCCATTATCGGCGAAAACCGGAGTGTTCGGGTGAAATCACGGATCATCCTGCTGCTCGCTGCCGTGCTGGTCGAGTTGCTGCTGTTGCGGCTCGG
Organism: uncultured Gammaproteobacteria bacterium; assembly: GCA_903942465.1. Taxonomy (GTDB): domain Bacteria; phylum Pseudomonadota; class Gammaproteobacteria; order Xanthomonadales; family Xanthomonadaceae; genus Arenimonas. The sequence continues at coordinate 45,910 of CAJAPA010000086.1, read as the reverse complement.
CTTTTGGCAACTGGCGCGCGGTGAGGAAAAGCAGCAGGCATTGCGGGCGGTGGAAACCGTGCTTCAGGAAAGGCAGGCGGCGCCGTTGGCCCTTGCCCTGAATCAGGTGCAGGGCTACACCTGGACGCAAGGCCGCGTGGCTTTCCGCGATGCCCCTCTGCTTTTGCTGGATAACCAGCGGCGCGGCGATCAGGTTGGAGTTTCGGTGTTGCAGGCTGCCGAAGATGAAAGTGGCCATCTGTTCCTGGTTGATCTGGGCTGGTTGCCGGTTAACGGCAATCGGCAATTGCCCAAGCCGGCTGCGCTAACCGGCAGTCTGGTAATCGAGGGCCTGTTGATGCCGCCACCCTCGCCCGGATTGGCCATGGGGCCGTCGTACAGCACGCAGCCCGATGGCACGCTGTTGCTGATGCGATTGGATAGGGATGCCCTGTCGGGCGTGCTGGGGCGCCCGCTGATGGCCCGCATGCTCAGGCTCGATCCGGCGCAGCGCATCGGTTTTGCGCGGGATCTGTCGGTGCAGGCCAACACCCTGCCGCCGGAAAAACACCGGGCCTATGCCCTGCAATGGTTTGGATTGGCCGCGGCTTTCGCGGTGCTCTGTATCGGAGTAATGATGAGGAAGACCCATGCAAACGGATGAACGGAAACGACAGTGGCGCTCGCGTCTGGTGCTGTTGCTGATCGTGGCGATGTTTTTCAGTTCCTTCGGCATTGCGGCGTTGCTGCGCTTTGCCGGATGGCAGCCGGAAAGCCATAAAAACTTCGGGCAATTATTGAGTCCGCCTTTGGACTTCAGCGCCCGGACTTTCCTGCGTGCCGATGGCCGTCCCTATGACTGGCAGCCCGAGCGAAATGCATGGCGAATCGTTCTGGTGTCCGACAGCCCCTGTCTGCTTGAATGCCAGAAGCAGCTGGATACCCTGCATCGGGTTTGGCTTAGCCGCGGCCGCCATACCGAACGCATCGACATGCTCTGGTTTGCCGAAGTGCCGGCAACGCGGCCCGATTTCAAAGGCTTCATTGCCATGAAACCGAATGCCGAATTAAGTGCCGCCTTGCCTGAGAAAGAAAGCCCGGTCGGTTATCCCGTGTACCTGATCGATCCGGATGGATTCGTCGCGCTGCACTATCCGGCCGGCTTTGATCCGTCCGGGCTAAGAAAAGACCTGGCAAAACTCGTAAAATAAGCCCATGACCAATACCTACAAGCATTTCCACCGCATCGCCTGGGCTGGCGTCCTGCTCACCCTCTGCGTCATCGTGTTCGGCGGTTTCGTGCGCCTGTCCAATGCCGGGCTGAGCTGCCCGGACTGGCCGACATGTTACGGCCGTGCCACCTGGCCGGTGCAGGACCATGAAGTCGCCGCGGCCAACGCGGTGTTCGAGCGTGCCGTGGAAATCCATAAAGCCTGGCGGGAGCAATTCCATCGCCACCTCGCGGCCATTCTCGGCTTGCTGGTATTGACCCTGTGTCTTCTGGAAGCCAAGCGCCGCCGTCATGCCATCTGGGTGCCTGTGGCCTGTTCCGCTTCCGTGGCGGCGTCCATTCCGGTTTATATGTATTGGCACCATGATCCGGCATTCGCCTTGGCCGCCGCAGGAATTCTAGGCCTGTTTGCTTACGCCTGGCGCGCCGGACGCGAGCCCTTCATCGGCTATACCGCCGTATTGCTGGCGGTCATCATCATGCAGGCCATGCTCGGCATGTGGACGGTAACCTGGCTGTTGAAACCCGTGGTGGTGATGGCGCATCTGCTGGGAGGCCTGACCACCTTCTCCCTGTTGACTTGGTTGGCTTGGCGCGCGACGCCCAACACCGAGCTGATTCAGGGCCATGCCCGCCTGTTCAAACGTCTACTCTGGATAGGATTGGTTTTACTGGTCGTGCAGATCGCCCTCGGCGGTTGGACCAGCGCCAATTACGCGGCCCTGGCCTGCGGAACCGATTTTCCGAAGTGTCTCGGCCAGTGGCTGCCGGAGCATGATTTCGCCGAGGCGCTCGTGCTCTGGCGTGGTATCGGCGTTGACTATGAGGGTGGCGTACTCGATGGCCCGGCCCGCGTTGCCATTCAGCTGATGCACCGCGGCATGGCCGTGGTGGTCGCGCTCTACCTGATTGCCTTGGCGGTGAAGATGTTCCGTACGCCCGGTCTGGTGTACTGGGGCAGCGTGCTCGCGGTGCTGACGATTGCCCAGGTCGCGCTCGGAATCAGCAATGTGCATTTCGGTCTGCCCTTGTGGGTTGCCGTTGCCCACAACGCCGGCGCCGCTTTGCTGCTGTTCACCATTGTCGGCGTGCTTGCGCGTCTGCGCGAACCGGAACAGATGCCGGAACCGGCGCCGATGGCATGATTGCAGTTGCCCGCTACTTCGAACTGACCAAACCGCGTGTGGTCGCGCTGATCGTATTCACCGCGGTCATCGGCATGTTCCTGGCCGTGCCCGGGCTGCCGCCGTGGCGGCCGGTGCTGTTCGGCTCGCTCGGCATCTGGTTGGCGGCATCCAGTGCCGCGGCCATCAACCATCTGCTCGACCAGCGCATTGATGCGCTGATGGTGCGCACCGCGCACCGGCCGCTGCCGACCGGCGGCCTGAATTCCAGGCAGGTGCTGGTGTTCGCCGTTGTGCTCGGGGCGCTGTCGATGATTCTGCTGGTGTGGCAGGTGAATGTGCTGACCGCGTGGCTGACCTTTGCTTCGCTGATCGGCTATGCCATCGTTTACACCGGTTACCTGAAACGGGCGACACCGCAGAACATCGTCATCGGTGGTGCCGCAGGGGCAGCCCCGCCGGTGCTGGGTTGGGCCGCCATCAGCAATACGGTCGATCCGCATGCACTGCTGCTGTTCCTGATCATCTTCATCTGGACGCCGCCGCACTTCTGGGCGCTGGCCATCTTCCGGCGCGAGGATTACGCCCGCGCGCTGATACCGATGCTGCCGGTCATCTATGGCGTGACCTACACGCGCTGGCAGATCCTGTTCTATACCATCCTGCTGTTCATCGTGACCCTGTTGCCCTGGATTACCGGCATGAGCGGGCTGTTCTATCTGGGTGGTGCGGTGGTGCTGGGTGCGGTGTTTCTTTATTACGCCATCCGTCTGATGAACCCACCGGACGAGCTGTTCGCGATGGAAGTGTTCAAATATTCGATTTGGTATCTGATGGCGCTATTCGCGTTCCTGCTCATCGATCATTGGGTGATGCCGCCGACCTTCGCAGTGGCGTAAAGAAAAACCCCGCTTGCGCGGGGTTTTTCATGTCCAATCATTTTTCCAGCAGATATTTCTTCCAGAACATCATTTCGGCCGCGCCGTAATAATCGCTGTTGGGCTTTTTGCGGAAGCCGTGCCCTTCATCCTTGAACATCAGGAACCAGACATCGCCGCCGTTGCCACGGACCGCTTTCACCATCTGTTCGGCTTCGGTGTAGGGTACCCGCGGGTCGTTGAAGCCCTGCGCTACGAACAGCGGTTTGGTAATCGCCTTGGCGTTGTTCAGCGGCGCGATTTTTTCATGGAAGGCATTCATGGCCGGATCGCGTTCGTCGCCATACTCGGCACGGCGCAGATCGCGCCGGTAACTCTCGGTGTTCTTCAGGAACGTGCTGAAGTGCGAGATGCCGACGATATCGATGCCGGCGCGGATGCGTTTGTCGAAATCGACCATGCTGGCCAGCACCATGTAGCCGCCGTAACTGCCACCGACCACGCCGACACGGTCCTTATCCAGGCCGGGTTGCTTGGCAATCCAGTCGAGCAGGGCGCCGATGTCTTTCACCGAATCCTTGCGCTTGAAGCCGTTATCGAGCTGCAGGTAGGTCTTGCCGTAGCCGCTTGAGCCGCGCACGTTGGGCACCAGTACCGCGACGTTCAGTTCGCGCAGCTGGTACTGGATGGTCGGGCTGAATGTCGGCAGCGCCTGGGCCTCCGGTCCACCGTGGATATTGATCAGCACCGGCACTTTCTCGCCGGGCTTGAGTCCTGCCGGACGGTAATAGAAGGCCGGGATGCTGCGGCCGTCGAAGCTTTTGAAGCGCACCAAGGTCGGAGTGACGAATTTCGAGGTGTCGAGGCCGCCGACTTCGCTCTGCGTCCAGCGGGTCAGCCGGTTGCCGGCGATATCGACCACATACACATCGGTCGGCGAGGTGGCGGTATTGATGCTGAGCGCCAGCCTGCCGCCATCCGGAGAGAACTCCATGCCTCCGACCACCCCGATCGGCAGCGCCGGCAGCTTGATTTCACGGTAATCGGCAGTGTTCAGCACATGCAGTACCGAGATGCCGTCCTCATTGCTGACGAAGGCAATCCGGCTGCCGTCGGCGTTCTGGCTGAAGCTTTCCACGTCCCAGGGGATATGCTTGCTGATGACGGTGGTTTTGCCGCTGACCGGATCATGATGGCGCAGATGCCTGAACTCCGTATTTTCATCCGACACGAAATACACACCCTTGCCGTTGCGTGCGTATTCAAAGCCGCCGAACGCCGCCGTGCCGCCGTCAACCGGGAACAGAGTCAGCTTGCCGGTGGCGATGTCGACTTCGCCGGGTCGGGAGTCGTTGATCGAGCGGTATTCGGCGACCAGCAGTGATTTGCCGTCCGGTGACAGATCGAATGCACTCCAGCTGCCGCCTGCGGTCAGCAATGGCCGTGAAGCCCCGGTTCGGGTATCGTGCAGCCAGATGTCACGGTCCGTGCCGTTGCGCGCGGTGCTGGTGAAAGCCATGATGTTGCCGTCATGACTCAATACCGTGCCGCCGTTCTGGCTGCGCTTGCCGTCGGTCAATAATGTGCTGGTGCGCGTCGCGTAGTCGAACCAGTACAGCTGGCTGAATTCATCGCCGCCTTTGTCCTTGGCGAACACGAAACCCTGACGCCAGGCTTTGGCCGGCGAGGCGGTGATGCCGGCCACCGGTTCCTTGTAGAAGGTCAGTTGTTCGCGCATGCCCATCGGCTGGCAGACCCGATGTACCTGCGCGGTTTCGGCAAAGCGGGTGCTGATCAGCAGGCAGCCGTCTGTTGTCCAGCCGGCGAAACCGGCGCCGCGCGTGTTCTGGTATTGATTCAGGCTGTCGATCAGTTCGACCGGAATTTCCGGCAGGTTCTCGCTGATGCGGTTGCCGACGTCGAGGCGTTCGGCGGCATATGCACCGGGCAATGCCGCGGCGAGCAGGGTAAGCGTGAGCAGGGTGGTGCGCATTTCGGCTCCAGAGTCATTCGGAAGGCCAAGCATACCGCAAACCCCGTCAATTCGGCTTCAACAAATCCCGTAATTCTTCGGTTTCCTGCAGGCTCAAACCGCTCTGCGCCATGCGTTGCCGCAGAGTGGCCAGACGCTGTTGACGGGCCTGTCGGTTAAGTTGCGCCACGGCATCCCGGAATTCCTGAAGCCAAATGGCCTCATCACCCGGCATGTCGGACAGCGCCAGTTTCTGCAGGGCGGGATAGTCGGCGTGCTGTTCGAAGGCTTCCAGCAGCAGTGCCGTGCTGATATCGGGTCGGGCATGGAGGGTTTCCAGCAAGGCCACCATCAGTCCGATTCCGGGCAATTCAAGATCGGCGAAGGCAAATGGCGGTTCGACCTCACGGCCCAGAACGGGTTGCTGCAGGAGCAGGGTGATGACTGCCCGCACCAGGCTGCGTTTGGGTGAAATGCCGCCGGCCGGCACCGTCTTTGGAGCTTCCGTTGCCGCAGCACCGAGGACACCGGTCACCGATTGCAGGCGTTCGCTCATCAAATCGCGGAATGCCCCGTCCGGAATTTTCTGCAGATATGGTTTGACCTTTTCAGCCAGACGCGCCTTGCCTTCCAATGTGTTGAGGCGGACGTCCTTGGAAAGTTCTTCGAAGAAATAATCCGACAACGTCATTGCGCCGTCTGCACGCTGTTCGAAGCCATCCGCGCCTTCGGTTTTGACGATGGTGTCCGGATCCTCGCCTTCCGGCAGGAACAGGAAGAAGGCCTGGCGTCCGTCACGCATGCGCGGCAGGATGGATTCCACCGCCTTCCAGGCCGCGGCGCGGCCGGCCTTGTCGCCGTCGAAGCAGAACACCACATCGGCGCTGTTGCGGAACAGCAGTTCGGCATGGTCGGGCGTGGTGGCGGTGCCGAGCGTGGCCACGGCCTGGGTGATGCCGTGCTGGAACAGACTGACCACATCCATGTAACCTTCGACCACGATCAGGCGCGGAATTTTGTTGTGCGCCTGCTTCACCTGCCAAAGGCCATAAAGTTCGCGGCCCTTGTGGAACAGAGGGGTTTCCGGCGAGTTCAGGTATTTCGGGCCGTCGTCCTTTTCCAGCACGCGACCGCCGAAGGCAATCACCCGTCCACGCCGGTCGGCGATCGGGAACATGATGCGGGCGCGGAATTTGTCGTACAGGCGGCCGTTGTCGGATTTCGACAGCATGCCGGTTTTTTCCAGCAGACCGCGCCGGCGTTCATCGCTGCCAAGGGCATCCATCAGACCGTTGAAGCCTTCGGGCGCATAGCCGATGCCGAAGGCGGCGATGCTCTTGGCATCCACACCGCGGCGCTCGAGATAGGTTTTGGCTTTGTCCGAGGCCGCCAGCTGTTTCTGGAAATACTGGCTGCTGGCTTCCAGGGCGGCATACATGTCGCGGCTGCCGTCGGTGTCGGACGGGCGCGCGTCTTTCGGAATCTCGATGCCGGCACGCTTGGCCAGATCCTCGACCGCATCCATGAAGGTCAGCCGGTCGTAGTTCATCAGGAAGCTGATGGCGGTGCCCTTGGCGCCGCAGCCGAAACAGTAATAGAACTGTTTGCTCGGCGAGACCGTGAACGAGGGCGAACGCTCGTCGTGGAACGGGCAGCGCGCCGAGTAATCCTTGCCCTGTTTCTTCAACGGCACGCGTGTGCCGATGATTTCGACCAGATCGACGCGCGACAGCAGGTTGTCGATGAAGGATTCCGGGAGCTTCGCCATCAGATTAGGATGCCATCATTCGCCGGGTGCCGGGCGCATTATTTCGACAGTGCGGCCTTGACCATGCCGGACACCGCGCCCATGTCGGCACGGCCGGCCAGCTGCGGTTTCAGCGCGGCGATGACCTTGCCCATGGCCTGCGGGCCTTCGGCGCCGGTGTCGGCGATGGCCTTGGCCACCAGCGCCTCGACTTCGGCCTGGCTCAGCGGCTGCGGCAGATAGGCCTGGATGATGCCGGATTCGAACTTCTCGATATCGGCCAGATCGGTGCGGCCGGCGGCTTCGTATTGGCTGATCGAGTCTTTGCGCTGCTTCAGCATTTTTTCCAGCACAGCCAGCACCAGCTCGTCGGTCATTTCGATGCGCTCATCCACTTCCTTCTGCTTGATGGCGGCGTTGATCAGCCGGATGACGCCGAGGCGGTCTTTTTCGCCGGCCTTCATGGCGGTTTTCATGTCTTCGGTCAGTTGGGCTTTCAGGGTCATGGCGTGCTCCGTAATCGGTGGGCGGTATAAACACAAAAAGCCGGATACGCGTGGCGTAACCGGCTTTGGGGCGCGAGCCGGGCGGCTCAGCGGAAGATCAATACAGGCGCTGGCGCTTGGTGATGTCGCGCGAGCTGCGGCGGGCCTGGCGTTTCACGGCGGCGGCGGCTTTGCGCTTGCGTTCCTGCGTCGGCTTCTCGTAGAACTCTTTCTTGCGGGTATCGGCCAAGACACCGGCTTTTTCGCAGGTGCGCTTGAAACGGCGCAAGGCAAATTCAAACGGTTCGTTTTCGCGGACTTTTACAGAAGGCATGGTAACTCCAAAAAGGGGATTTCCCGGCGGACGTGTTTTCCTGCCAGAGAGCCGGTTATCATACAAGGATTGCCGCTTTTTGGCAACCCGCCGGGCGGGCCATTCAGGATAAAGCATGCGGGTATTGGGCATTGAATCGAGCTGTGACGAGACCGGCGTGGCGCTGTATGACAGCGAGCGCGGGCTTCTGGCGCAGGCCCTGTACAGCCAAATCGACCTGCATGCGGCCTATGGCGGGGTGGTGCCGGAGCTGGCCAGCCGCGACCATGTCCGCAAGCTCCTGCCTTTGCTGCGCCAGACTTTGGCTGAATCGGGCTTGAATCCCGCCGATCTGGACGGGGTGGCCTACACCGCCGGCCCCGGACTGGTTGGGGCCCTGATGGTGGGCGCGGCTACCGGCCGGGCCCTGGCCTGGGCCCTGGGGGTTCCGGCCATTGCTGTGCACCATATGGAGGGCCACCTGCTGGCCCCGCTGATGGAAGCGGACCCGCCCGAGCCGCCGTTCGTGGCCCTGCTGGTGTCCGGCGGGCACACCCAGCTGATGTGGGTGAAAGCCTTGGGCGACTACCAGCTGCTGGGCGAGACCTTGGACGATGCCGCGGGCGAAGCTTTTGATAAAACCGCCAAATTGATGGGCTTGCCGTATCCGGGCGGGCCGCAATTGGCCGCGGCGGCCTTACGGGGCCGTAATGGGGTGTTCCGGTTCTCGCGCCCGATGGTGAACCGTCCGGATCTGGATTTCAGCTTTTCAGGCCTGAAAACCCAGGTACTGTTGGCCTGGCAGGCCAGCACCCGGACCGAACAGGACATGGCTGACATCGCTTTGGCCTTTGAACAGGCCGTGGTGGATACCTTGGCCATCAAGTGCGAGCGTGCCCTTGAGCGCACCGGCTGCACGCGCCTGGTGGTGGCCGGTGGCGTCGGCGCCAACCGTTACCTGCGCGCGCAGCTGCAGGAGCGCACCGGGCGTCGCGGCGCAAGGGTGTTCTTCCCGTCACCGGCCCTATGCACCGACAACGGCGCCATGATTGCCTTTGCCGGCTGCCTGCGTCTTCAGGGCGGGCAGAGCGAGCCGCCGGTGGTGGCTTGCAAGCCGCGCTGGGATCTGGCCGGTTTGCCGCCGCTTTCACCTGCTCTCGGATAAACTGCCGCCATGGATAAAGTCTTCATCGAAGCCCTCGAAATCGAATGCGTCATCGGCATCTACGATTGGGAGCGCACCATCAAGCAACCGATCGTGCTCGACATCGAGATGGCCTTCGACAACCGCATCCCGGCCGCCAGCGATGCCATCGAAGACACCCTCGATTACAAAGCGGTCAGCAAACGCCTGATCCAATTCGTCTCGGAATCCAGTTTCGGTCTGGTGGAAACCCTGGCCGAGCGTTGCTGCGCCATCATCCTCGAGGAGTTCGGCGTTACGCACGTCTCGCTCAAACTCAGCAAGATCGGCGCGGTGCGCGGCGCCAAAGCCGTCGGCGTGAAAATCGAGCGTTCGCGCGCGGATGCCTAAAGCCTATCTGAGCCTGGGTTCCAATCAGGAGCCGGAACACCATCTGGCCGCCGCCGTGCAGGCCCTGCGCGACACCTTCGGCGATGTCGTGCTGTCGGACTGGATGCAAACCCGGGCAATCGGTTTCGACGGACCGGACTTCATCAACGGCGCCGCCATCATCGAAACCGACTGGGATGTCTACGCGCTCGATCGGTGGCTGCACGCGCTGGAAGACGCGCATGGCCGTCGGCGCGATGTGCCGCGCTTTTCCAGCCGCACACTCGACATCGACATTATCTTCTTCGATGATCTGATTCTCACCGGTCCGGGCAATCTGCAGATTCCGCGACCCGAACTCAAACATGCCTTCGTACTGGAACCGCTGGCGCAGATCGCGCCGGGTTTCGTCAATCCGGAAACCGGACTCACGCTATCGGCGACCTTGGCGGCAGCCAAGCGCTGAGCGTTGCCAACCCGGCGGCGCCTGAATCAGCCGCGCCTGACCATCGCCAGCAACTGCGTGACATCGACGGTCTGGGCTTTCTGTTCGATCTGTGCGCGGTATTGGCCCTGCATCTGTTTGCCCTGCGAGAACATCTGCGCGAACACCTGTTTCAGCTGGGCGGCATCGATGCTGCGGCCGTTGCCGTAATACTGCTGGGCGACCTTGCCCAGCGCATAGGTGGTGGCGAAGGAAAACGCCGCGCCGGTGGCCGCGCCGCCCAGACTGCCGAGCAGTCCGCCACCGACTTTGCCGAGCAGTCCGCCGATTAACTTGCGGCCCATCTGCTCGACGTACTGGCCGGTCATGCCGACGCCGAGCGTGGCGGCGAAATCCTTGATGTGCTCGCGGTCGAGTTCATAGCCGTGCGCTTTGCCGATGCCGTACACCATCTTCATCTGCAAGGGCAGGATGGCCATCGAGGCCAGGGACTGCGGCAGCAGTTCCAGCGCACCGTTGAGAATGGCGTAATTCAATACCGATTTATCCAATGCCGCCGTATCGACGGTGGAGCCGCTTTCGACCGGCACCGCGACCAAAGGCGCATCGGCCAGAGCATCGGCCTGCTTGGCGAAGGATTGCGCCTGTACGGCGTCAATCTGCAGCAGACCGCACAGCTTATCCAGGAAATCGTTCTCGGCCGTGCTGCGCACGCCATCGGCATCACACACGCAGACCGCCATTTCATACGCCAGTTGCCGGCTTTCATGGCTTTCCAACAGGGCGGCGCTGTGCTCCAGCGTGCGCCGCTTCAACAGCACGTCCTGATACAGTCCGGGCATGTTGATGCTGCCGTCCGGCACCAGACTTTCCGCAATCTGCTTGATCTGTTCGCGTTCCCGCGCGTCCTTGCTGCCGTCGGCGAAGGCGGCATGCAGGGTGATGGCAAGCAGGGCCTGTTGTTCTGTTGCGGTCATGGGGGGCTTCCGTCGTTGAGTAGTCCTCAGTGTCGGATAGCCGGAGTTAACCCGGCGTGAATGCCGGCGGGGAAATGCTGCGTGCTTTAGTGCTTATGCGCAGAATCGGGCGCTGCAACCGGCGGCTGCTTGGCGGCGGTGAATTCAACAGCCCGCTTTTCGGCTTTCTCGAAAACCAGCGTGATGGTGACTTTCTGGCCCTCGGCAATCGGCTTTTTCGGTGCGATCAACATCAGGTGATAGCTGCCCGGTTTCAGTTGCACGCTCTGGCCGGCGGAAATCACCAGGCCTTCCGTCAGATGGCGCATCTGCATCACATCGCCGGCCATCTTCATTTCGTGGATTTCCACGCGTTCGGCCGCATCGCTGCTTGCGGACAGCAGACGGTCCGCGCTTTTACCGGCATTGCGGATCTCTACGAAACCGCCGGCAACCTTGGCATTCGGCGGCGTCGCCCGGACCCAGGCATTACTGAAAGCCAGGGAATCGGCAGCCTGCGCGCCGGTAATCAGACCCAGTGCGAGCAGTGATGAACTCAGGAAACGATACAACATGGCCGGACTCCGAAAGAAGATGGATATATTTTACCGCGTCATGCGCCGAACGACTTGACTCAACGCAATAAACGCCCGCCATCCACGGCCAAAATCTGTCCGGTGCAGTAGGTCGCGTCTTCAATCAAAAACCGGACCGCCTTGCAGATGTCGTCCACATCACCGATGCGGGCCAGCGGTGTGGCATCGAGGATGGTTTGCTTCTGAGCATCGGATTTTCCGGATTCCGGCCAGAGGATGGCGCCCGGTGCGATGGCATTCACGCGCACCTCCGGCGCCAGTTCCAGCGCCAGCGATTGGGTCAGCATGCCCTGCGCCGCTTTGGCCATGCCATACAGGGTGTGGCCGGGTTTGGGGCGTTCGGCGAAGATGTCGAGCAGGTTGACGATGCAGCCCTTATGCCGTGCCAGATGCGGTGCGGCCGCCTGGCTCAGGAAGAACGGGGCACGTGCATTGGCATCGAACAGCACATCCCAGTCGGCATCGCTGCTGTTGCCGATGGGTGTGGGAAAAAAACTGCTGGCGTTATTGATCAGCACATCCAGCCGGCCGAAATGCGCCAGTACCGCCGGCACCAGCGCATCGCGCCGCGTGGCATCGCCCAGATCGGCCTGCAGGGCGATGGCGCTGTCCGGCCGGGCTTGGTTGAAGTCGGCGCACAGTGCCGCTGCCTCAGCTGCAGAGTTCTGGTAATGCAGGACGACACGGTAGCCGCGGCCATGCAGGTCGGCGGCCAGTGCCGCGCCGATGCGGCGGCCGGCACCGGTAATCAGGACCACGGCGGAATCATTCGGCATCATCGGATCTCGGTTCAAAACAGGACACAGACAAGGTATCCTGAACGGGCATCAATGACCAGTGAAAGCCCGCATGGAATTGCCCCGTCCCTCCGAGGAGGCGCTCGCCCACAGCGCACGCCTGACCGACATCATCCACCAGGCCATCGCGCTCGAGCAGGGCGCGATTCCGTTCGCGCGCTACATGGAACTGGCCTTGTACGCGCCGGGTCTGGGCTATTACAGCGCGGGTGCCCGTAAATTCGGTGCTGATGGCGATTTCGTGACCGCTCCCGAACTCGGTGGCGGTTTTGCCTATGCCTTGGCCCAGGCTGGCGCGGGCATTCTGACCCAGCTTGAGGGTGACGGAATCTGGTTCGAGATCGGTGCCGGCACCGGCGCTCTGGCCGAAAAGACCCTGAAATGTCTGCAGCAATTGGACCGACTTCCCGCCGCCTATTGGATCCTCGAGCCGAGTGCGGATCTTCGTGAGCGGCAACACGCCCATTTGCAGGCCAGTCTGCCGCCCGAATTGTTCGCCCGCTGCGTCTGGCTGGACGCACCGCCGGAGCAGCCCTGGCAGGGCGTGCTGGTGGCCAATGAAGTCATCGATGCACTGCCGGCCACCCGCTTCATCAAGGAAGAGGGCGAGGTATACGAAGAATGCGTCGCGCTCGATGCCAAGCAGCAGTTCGCGCGGGTGATGCGTCCGGCCGATGCCCTGGTCAGCGGCGCGGTGCGCCACTTGGAACGTTATCTTCAGCGCGAATTCGAGGAAGGCTACTGCTCGGAGGTGCTGCCGCAACTGCCATATTGGATCCAGGCCGTGGCCGGCACCATGCGTCGCGGCGCCATGTTGTTCATCGATTACGGCTACCCGCGCGGCGAATACTATCTGCCCGAACGCGACGACGGCACCTTGATCTGCCATTACCGGCATCGTGCGCACGGGGATTATTTCATCTGGCCCGGATTGCAGGATCTGACCGCTTCGGTGGATTTCACCGCTTTGGCCGAGGCCGGAACCAGTGCCGGATTCCAGCTGGCCGGCTATTGTTCCCAGGCCAGCTTCCTGCTGGCCAACGGCCTGGCCGAATACATCGCCGCTTATGAAAGCGGCATGGATGAAATCACGCGCTATCGCGAAAGCCAGATGGTCAAGAAACTGATTCTTCCCGGCGAAATGGGCGAGCGTTTCCAGTTCATGGGCTTCGCCAGAGGCGTCGATTTCAGCGCGGCATTCGCCCAGGGCGATCTGCGTTACCGTCTGTGAATCCGCTGCGCTGGCCGCGCCTGTGGTTGGCACTCTGGCTTGCCGGTATGGCAATCGGCGCCTATCTGTCGCTACGCGCCGGCATCCTCCGTGTGCCCGTCATTCCGCACCTCGACAAGCTCATCCATGCGCTTGGCTACGGGGTTCTGGCCATGCTGGCCTGCGGCCTGTTCGCGCCCGGAAATGCACGCCGCGCGGCATTGCTCTGGCTGCTGCTGTTCGGCGGCTTGATTGAATTGGCGCAGGGCGTATGGGCCGTCAACCGGCTGGCCGATCCGTGGGATCTGCTGGCCAACACCTGCGGCATCGGGCTTGCGGCATTACTGTTTCGACGGGTCAATGTTCTGACGGCGGTTGAACGCTTGATTCGGAACTAGCGTTTAGCGCCAGGCCGAACGGTTTTCCCAGGACGGATCGGGATGCCAGGTTCCTATCCATTCCAGCAGTGCCCCGAACGGCAGCGGGCGCGCAATGGCATAGCCCTGGCCATGGGTGCAGCCGATTTCCAACAGGATGCGCCCATGCTCCAGGGTTTCCACACCCTCGGCGATGACCTTGCGCTCGAGACCGCGCGCCAGATCCAGAATGCCCTTGAGCAGAATCACGTCTTCGGGACGTTCGGTGATGCCACGTACGAAGCTCTGGTCGATTTTCAGGGTCTGCACCGGCAGCTTGCGCAGGTAGGTCAACGAGGAATAACCGGTTCCGAAATCGTCCAGCGAGAAGCTGACGCCGAACTCCGCACATTCGCGGATGATTTCGAACACGTGGTCAAGATCGTCCAAGGCACTGGTTTCCAGGATTTCCAGCTCAAGGCGGCAAATATGCTTGCAGCTGCAGTTTTCCAGGCGTGCGCGCAGCTGTCCGACAAAATCGGGTTTCTCCAGATGACGTGCCGAAATATTGACGCTGATGGTCAGGGATACATCATGCTGGCGCAGACGCCCGCAGTCGGCCAGGGCCTGGTCGATGACCCAGTCGCCGAAGGGGATTTCAAGCATGGTGCCCTGGATGTCGGGAAGAAAGGCACCCGGTGGCAGCAGGCCGCGCTCGGGGTGGTTCCAGCGGGCCAGGGCTTCGAGGCCGGTAACCTCGCCGGTGGCCATATTGACCTTGGGCTGGTAGTACAGCTCGAACTCGCCGCCGGCAAGGCCCTTTCTGATGCGCTCGAGATTCTCGTTGTGCATGCGCAGATCGCGGTCGTAGGCTTCATCGAAAATCTGGAAGCGGTTGCGGCCGGCCTGTTTGGCGTGATACATCGCCTGGTCGGCCTGGCGCATCAGCTGTTCGCCGCTGTAATCCAGGGCTTGCGGGTAAAAGGTGACGCCGATGCTGGCACTGACAGACAGCGAGAAATCGCCGTAGGGAATGGCGGTGGCGAGACTGACCAGAATGCGGTTGATCACCGGCAGCGCTTCCTGTTCGGTGGTCATGCCGGTGATTACCGCCACGAATTCATCGCCGCCGAGCCGTGCCACGGTTTCGTGCGCGCGTACGCAGCTGGTGATGCGCTCGGCGATGCTGATCAGCACATGGTCGCCGGCTTCATGGCCGTACTCATCGTTCACTTCCTTGAAGCCGTCAAGGTCGACGAACACAATGGCCACTTTTGTGCCGTCACGCTGGCTTTTCGACATTTCCAGCTGCAGGCGGTCGGCAAGCAGGACGCGGTTGGGCAGCCCGGTCAGTCCGTCGTAATAGGCGTTGTATTCAAGCAGGCGCTGCTGTTCTTTCTGCACGCTGATGTCGGTGAACAGACCGATGTAGCTGCTTGGATTGCCCTCGGCATCGAATACCGTGCTGATCGCCAGCATTTCCGGATAGACCTCGCCGGATTTGCGCCGGTTCCAGATTTCGCCGTTCCAGTAATGCTCGGTTTTGAGTTTCTCCCACATCGCTTCGTAGAATTCCCGGCCGTGCCGGCCGGAACTGAAGTGTCCCGGGGTTTTGCCGAGGACTTCCTCGCGGCTGTAGCCGGTGATTTTGCTGAAAGCGATATTGGTCTCGATGATGCGCGCGTTCAGGTCGGTGATGATGATGCCTTCGTGTGCGCTGGTGAACACGCTGGCGAACAGCTGCAATTTCTGTTCCGAAAGCACCTGGCGGGTGATCAGCTGGCAGGTGCCGAAGGCGCGCACAGCGATGCCATCGGCATCGCGTTCGAACTCCGCGCGCTCACGGAGCCAGCGCACTTCATCGTTGACGATAATCCGGTGCCGGACATCGTACTTATCGCCTTTAAGTGCCGCCTTCCACGCTTTGCCTACGGCTTCCCGATCATCGGCATGGATGTGCTCGAAGAAGAATGGCAAAGTCATTGGCGTGTCCGGAGAAAGATCGAAAATCCGGTAGATTTCTTCGCTCCACTGGAGCGTTTCGCTGGCGATATCCAAGGTCCAGCTGCCAACCCGGGCAACGGTCTGCGCCCGACGGAAATCATCCAAGGTCGATTGGAGTGCATTGTTGAGGTGTACGCGCGCTTGTCGCCCGTCAACCAGTTGCTGGTGCGCCGTCGCCAGTTTCGGCAGGATGCCACTATGGCCTTGGGTATGGCGGTACAGCCCGGGGTTGACTTTTTCATCGGTCAGGTGGGCGATGGCATCGAAAACCTCAACAATCGTGCCGCCCATGATGTTGTGCAGGTTGCGGTTGACGCGCCAGATATTGATCAGGAAAAGCACCGAAATGAAAATGAACAGATAGCGCAGCCGGTCTGCCCGCAGTTTCGCTGCCCTGACATTCTCCTGCTCATGGGCCGTGATGCGCTTGTTGAATTCCTGGACATTCCACAGCACCAGGGATTTTTCGCGGCTGTACGCGGTGTCATACAGCTGATGCATGGCCGGATGGTGGGAGACCTTGAAATCATGCGAGATGGTTTCAATCTGGGAAAATACATCCTGCTCCGTTGCCGTCAGGTCGTCGCTCAGCCTTTGTGCCCGATTGAGGAAATCGACATCCGCCTGCCGGATCTCGAGCGTCTTGATCCGCTCGGCAAGCGGCTTTTTTTTGGTGGACAGACGGGCCCGCAATTCCAGACTGGGGTTCCAGTAATACAGGCTGGCCTCCAGCGGCACCGCCAGCCGGCCGTTCCTCGAATCAATCACCTGCTGATAGGCGCTCAGGTAATTGCGGTCGCCGGTGATGGCATAGGTGCGCGCCAGCCGTGTGGTGGTTTCCGTGGTAAGCAGCAGTTCGCTGGCCAGGGTGTTGGATTGGATCAGCCGGTCATTGGCCTTATCGACCGCGTGTTCCGATTCGGCGTATAGCGTGAAAACCGTGGCCAGTGCGCTCCCCAGCAGAAAGGCAATCCAGAGCCCGCGGACGACCGGATTCTTCAGTATCTGCTTGACCACTCAGGCCTCCTTGGCCGCGGCAATGGCTTCAATACGTGCCTTGCGCAGTGCTTCGCCGACGGCCGGCCCGGTCGGATTACCGGAGAGATGCCCCGCCCGTACCGACGAAGCCGCCAGGAAACAGCGTTGCAGCAAATCGCCATTGGTATAGATATCTTCCGTCATGCCCAGACGGCCCCTTTTGTCAGACTCGCATATCAGCGCCAGCTGTGCAACCCGCTCGGGCCGGCGGAAGGCATCAAGCCGTGCCAGCAGGTCATGCACGGTTTCCGGGCGCAATTCCTGCAGCCGGTGCACATTCAGGTGTTCGCGGCAGGCGTGGGCGGCCATGGCGGCATACTCGCTCGGCACTTTCCAGCGCGCGCAGACCGCCTGCACCGGTGCAAGTCCGTGGTGTTCGTGCCCGATGTGTTTCGGCCATTGTTCCGGCGGCGTCAGGCCTTTGCCCAGATCATGCAGCAGCGCGGCGAAGCCGATCAATGCATCGCCCGGCGCCAGCCGTGCGGCCATGTCGCAGACCATTTCAATGTGCCGGCCGGTATCGATTTCAGGATGATATTCCGGGCGCTGCGGCGTGCCGTACAGCACTTCCACTTCCGGCAACAGCACGGCCAGCGCGCCGCAGGCGCGCAGGGTCTGCAGGAACGCCGACGGCGTCGGGCTGGCCAGGGCGGCACGGACTTCCTGCCAGATCCGTTCCGGCACCAGATGGTCGACTTCGCCGGCCGCGACCATGCTTTGCATCAGCACCACGGTTTCGGGCGCCAGCGAAAATCCGAGATGGGCGAAGCGCGCCATGAAGCGCGCGGCGCGCAGAATCCGGACCGGATCTTCCGCGAACGCGGGCGACACATGCCGCAGCACGCGCGCCTGCAGATCGGTCTGGCCGTTGAACGGATCGATGAGCGTGCCATCGGCATCGCGGGCGATGGCATTGACGCTGAAATCGCGGCGGGCCAGATCCTGTTCCAGCGTCACCTCCGGATCGGCATGGAACACGAAACCTTTGTAACCCGGCGCGCTTTTGCGTTCGGTGCGCGCCAAGGCGTATTCCTCGCCGGACCGCGGATGCAGGAATACCGGGAAATCGGCACCGACCGGCCGGAACCCGGCGGCCATCATCGACTCGGGGCTTTCGCCGACCACCACCCAGTCGCGGTCACCCGGCGCAAGGCCGAGCAGCGCATCGCGCACCGCACCGCCGACCAGATAGGTTTTCATCGGCGTTTCTTCTTCGCCGGCGCTTCGGGAACCGTTGCCGGAGACGGACAACGCAGTGGAACCGATTTGTAGCCGGCGCTGAAATCGCCGTTCAGGCGCCGGCTGATCGGCACCACCGGCTGCTTCAGCCGCCAGTCGTAAATGACGCTGAACGAGAGCACGCGCGGAATGTATTCCCGGGTTTCCTTGTACGGAACGGTTTCGATCCAGAAGTCGGCATCCAGGCCGCCACGCGCGGCGAGCCAGCGGTTCACCGCCGTCGGCCCGGCATTGTAGGCGCCGATGGCCTGATAGGCTTTGCCCTCGTAGGTGTCAATGACATCGCGCAATGCGCCGGCGCCGAGCACGATGTTGACTTCGGGGCGGTAAAGCGATTCAGGCCCTTGCCAGGCGATACCATTGCGCACGGCGATGGTTTCGGCGGTCGAGGGCAGCAGCTGCAGCAGGCCGCGGGCATTGGCCGAGGAGGTCACATCCGGCATGAAGATGCTTTCGGCGCGCGCATGCGCGGTCAGCCAGGCGCGGTCGAGTCCGAAGCGGGCGCTGGCGGAACTGAACTCGCCCGTATACGGCGTGGCGAAACGCAGACTGTAATACCGCTGGTTGAGCTCGTTGGCTTCCAGCGAAAAGACGGCGCGGTCATACCAACCGATTTCCTGTGCCATCGTCACCGCTTCGCGTTGCTGATCGGCATTGAGTGGTTTGAAGGCGGCATTCCATTCCCAGATCGCGTAATTGGCCTCACCCAGTTGCCAGAGCCAGAGCGCACGCTCCAATCCGGGATTGCCGGCATGCAATGCCGCCCGATCCTTGGCCGGCATGCGTTGCTCGAACGGGCAGAAACTGTAGTCGGCACCGAGCCGGTCGGCCGCCAGCCAGCCGTGGAAGTTGGCGGACTTTGCCGCCGCGGCATACAGCGGCAGGGCCTCGCCACGCCGCCCCAGTCGTTCAAGCACACGGCCTTTGAAATACTGCCATCGGGTTTCCTGCTGCTGGGCCGGAAGCAATTGCGAGAATGCATTCAACGTTCGGGCGTCATCATTCATGCTGAACTGGTAGCGCATGTACCATTCCCGCAGATTGGCGCTGCGCGCCGGCTCGGGCAGGGCCGCATAGCGCGACTCGGCTTCCGGAAGGTAATTCACCAGCGACCATAAGGCGATTTCATGCCGGATCGCGTTACCCTGTTCGGCCGTGAAGGCGACATTGCCATTGCCGGCATTCACTAGTTTTTCGGCCAGACCCGGATCCTTGCGGGCCATGGTGGTGTAACTTTTCTGCAGGACACGCGCCGTTCTCGCATCGCGCGGCAGACCGGACATATCCGCCGTGGCATCATTCAACACGGCTCGGTAACGGCCGGCCAGTTCGGCATCGCCGGCAGACATGACTGCAATCACCTCCGGCAGCCGCGCTTCGGCATCGTCAGCCAGCAGCAGGTCAAAACGTTGCCAGGCCGCGGCACCGTCAAGAGCGCCGCTGACACCCAGGTGCTCGAAAACCTGCCCACAGTGCGCCGGCGACTTGCTTTCGGTGCGCCATACGGAAAGCGCGTTTTGCTGCCATGGGGTATCGCGATTCGAGGGCTCAACGGCCAGAAGGCCGGCACAGCGGCTGCCGATACTGTTGTCCGGGAACTGGGCCTGCCACTGCGCGGATGCCAGCCAGTCCTGGCGGCGGATCAGCTCGTTGCGCCATTGTCCGATCAGCCAGACATTGGCTGGATCTTCCGGTTTGCTGCGGATCAGTGCCAGTGGCGCACTACTGGCGCTCATGCCCTGCCTGAACTGGATGGCCTCCAGCCAGGGCAGTAGAGGATTGCGCCGCAGGCCCTGCCGTTGGGCGTCGGTCAGCGTTCCCGATTTGGCGGCCAGGAAGGCGCTGCGGAGTTCGGCTTCCTGCGGCGGTGCGCCGGCCCACGCAGCGGGCAGGGTGGCGGCGATTATAATGGCCAAGAGAGCGTGCTGTTTCCGGTGCATCGCGGAATTCCGTTTTACGACGACGTCAAAGGATAAGCATATGGCGGCTTGGTGGATATATCCAGTCTTGGGCATCGCCGCCGGGCTGCTGTCGGGATTGCTCGGTATCGGCGGCGGTCTGCTGCTGGTGGGTGCACTCATTCTTCTGTTGCCCGCACAGGGTGTACCGGAGGCCATTGTCGTGCCGGTCGCCTTGGCCAGTTCACTGGCCAGCATCGTACTGACCGGCCTGTCATCGGCGTATGCGCATCACCGGCGCGGCGCCGTATTGTGGCTGACCGTGCTGTGGTTGGTGCCCGGCATGCTGCTGGGCGCTGTCGTCGCCGGCTTCGGGGTGGTGCAGTGGGCGGGTCCGGGATTGCGTTGGATCGTGGCGGGCTATTGTGTGTTGGTCGCTTTGCAATTATTGGCCAATTGGCCCGGCCCCCGCCCTGCCGGTTCGCACACGCCTGCCGGCTGGCCATGGAGCATGGCCGGCGTCCTGATCGGTGCGGTTTCCGCCGTGGTCGGCATCGGCGGCGGCAGCATGACGGTGCCGGCACTCATTTGGCGCGGCGTACCGGCCGTGAAGGCCGTGGCCACATCGGCGGTTTGCGGGGTGTTCATTGCCGTCGCGGCGGCCCTGACCTACAGCCAGCTGTACAACCCGCATGCGATGCCGGCCCATAGCGTGGGTTATGTTTATCTACCCGCGGCTTTGGGTGTGGCATTGACGTCGGTGCTGTGCGCGCCATTAGGCGCGCGCTGGGCCCATCAATTGCCGGCCAGGACACTCAAGCAGCTCTTTGCGGTCTTCCTGCTGGTGATGGCACTGTCGCTGATGCTGAAATCCTGAGTCCTCACTCTTGATAGAATGATGCATGCAACTTCAGCGGAATGGCGATGACCACAGTTGATCAGTACCTCTCGGCAGCGGACCATGCGATGCAACAGGGCCAACCGCCGCTGGCGCTCCAGCTGCTTGTGGCCGCGCTTGCGGCCTTTCCCGAGCATCCTGATATCCTGAGCCGGCTGGCCATCGACGCCTATCAACGCGGCGCGATGCGCGAAGCCATTGCCTACTTCGAACGGGCATTGGCGGTGGACGAATCGCCCGGCAACCGATGCAATCTTGCCATGGCTCTTTGTGATGTCGACCAATATGCCTCAGCTCTTCAAACCATCCAAGCCCTTTCCGAGCGTCAGAGTGAAGATCCACTGATTCAATTTACAGCAGCCCGTGCTTGGCGGGGCACCGGTAATCCAGAACGTGCTTTGCAGACCATATCCAGGGCAATCGATGCGGCGCCCGAGGATGCCGATTTTCGTTTGTTGCGTGCGCAGATTTCCGTGGATCAAGACCACTGGGACAGTGCGCTGACGGATATTGCCGCCGTTCCGGTCCATCGCCTCTCGCCTTTCCAGCATTACCGTTTGTGCGGGCTTCTGATGCAGACAGGACAATTTACCCGCGCGATGCCGGAATACCGCGCGCTGGTTGCGCGCGCACCCGGTTATGCCGAGGCGTGGCTGGGGCTGGCGGCTGCGTGCGAACGCGCGAATGACCTCGATGGCATGCAGGAAGCCCTGTCCAGGGCGCAGATGTTGCCCTTGAATTCCGCACAAGATGCTGGAGTCAATCAAATGCAGGGCAAGCTGGCGTCGCGACGGAATGACAACACGTCAGCCTGCCGCTTTTTGGGTGCGGCATACGAAGCCGATGTCCCCGATCCGCTCTGGAAAAGCCAGGTCGGATTCGATTACGGACAATGCCTGGACAAGGCCGGCCGGTATGCCGAAGCCTGGCAAGTCTTCAATGCCGCACATGCGACCCGCAACCGGATCAAGACCGATGCCGCCGGTGACCGTCAGGCTCTGGACTTCTTTGCCCTGCTGCGCGTCCCCGTGAGTGGTCATTGGCCTGCGCTCGCCATGCCGGCTGATCACCGGCCCGATCCGGTGTTCGTGGTCGGTTTTCCGCGTTCCGGTACGACGTTGCTGGAGCAGATTCTCGATGCCCGCGATGGGCTGGTGTCCTTCGACGAGCAGCCCTATCTACCGAAAACCCTGCTGGCGTTGCAGCAGGCCGGCCTCGATTATCCGGCCGGCCTTGATGCGATGGATGCGGAAGTCCGGCAACGGCTGCGCGATTATTATTTCAAGCAGACCGAGGCCCGCGTTCCCGTACCGGGCAATCGCCGTCTGGTGGACAAAAATCCGCTCAACTGGGCGCGTCTGCCGCTGATCCGCGCCCTGTTTCCACAGGCACGGGTCATTCTTGCCCTGCGTCATCCCTGCGATGTCATCCTCAGCTGTTACATGCAGAATCTACGCTCGACAGTCCTCGGCGGTGCGTTTTCCGATTTCGGCCGAATTGTCGATCTGTATATCGCCATGGCGGAATACTGGCAGGCCTTGATGCCGAAGCTCGATCTTCCGGTGCTGGTCTCGCGCTACGAAAATCTGGTCCAAGATCCGGAAGCCAGCACCCGTGAAATTGCGGCCTTCCTCGATCTTCCCTGGGATGCCGGCTGGCTCGATAACAGCACGCATGCCCGCAACAAGGCGATTATCCATACGCCGAGCTATGCCCAGGTGATGCAGCCACTGAATACCAAAGCCATGGGACGCTGGCGGCATTACCGCCCGTTTTTCGATGCCGCAGTCATGGCGCGTCTGGGGCCGGCGGTTTCGGCGATGGGTTATACGCTGGATTGATTTCCGGCAATTCCAGATCCAATGCAATCGCCAGATGATCGGACCCGGCGGCAATGTGGGTCTGGTATTGGCTGCTGGCCATGCCGCCGACCAGAATGTGATCGATGGGACGCTTTGCGGCCCAGCTCGGAAAGGTCGGTAGGCTGACCTGCGGGGGTGCGAGACTGGTGAACTGGAACAGCCGGCTCATTTCCGGCGCCAGCAGGTCGCAGTTGAAGTCGCCCATCAGCACCAGACGGGGCCTGTCGGACAGCAGCTCGGCAAGATACGCGATCTGCACGCGGCGCGCGCTGGCACTCAGCGACAGGTGGGTGACGGCGATATGCCAAGGCAGGCCCTCATTGGCGAATTCCGCCAACAATACGCCCCGTCCGGGAATGCGGCTCGGCAATACGAAATGATCAATCTTGGACGGCTCCAGGCGCGACAGCAGGGCGTTGCCCGAGCCGGCGAAGCGGCTGATACGGCGCGTGGCCTGGTGCGAGCTGAAGGGAAAGCCGGCCTTTTCCGCCAGATAATCCGATTGGTTGGAAAATCCGGAGCGCAAACTGCCCGGATCACATTCCTGAAGACCGACCACATCGAAGGGGGCATAGGTCTGGGCCAGCGCGTCGAGATTGCCGCGCTTGCCATTCGGAAATACATGTGACCACGAGCGTGTCACATACTCGCTGTACGCCCGGGTGATGGAGCCGGCCTGGATGTTACTGCTGAGGAGTTTGATCCGACGGTCGGTCATGAGCGGCCCCGCCGGAGCGGGGCAGGCATTTATTTTTTTGCCGGGGCTGCAGGCAGCGCGGCGCGCTCCTTGGCAATCAGAAACTCGGCGACTTTGAGCGATTCTTCGTGCGATTTGGCCGTGATGCGGTATTTGCCGTTGACGATGAGGGTCGGTGTGCTGTTGACGCCGGCCCGTTGTGCGAACTGACGGGCGCGGTTGACCTTTGCGGACACGGTGGTGCCGTTCATCACGCTCAGGATCTTGGCGCGGTCGACGCCGAGGCTGGCGTAAACGTCGGCGAATTCCTCGACGCTGGCGGTCTTCACTTTCTTGTCGATGAACACGGCCTTGAACACCGCATCATGGGTTCGTTCCTGGACCTTCAGGGCTTCCGCGGCGAAAAAGGCACGGGCGCCGTTATCCCAGATGCCGCCGAAGGCGGCCGGAACGTAACGCAGTTTGACATCGGCCGGCAATGTTTTTTTCCAGTTGTTGACCAGGGGTTGGAACTGGGCGCAGTGGATGCAGGTGTAACCGAACACTTCGGCCACCTCAATGCCACCGGTGCCCCAAGTGGGCTGCGCCGGACTCAGCACAACGTAATCCTTGCCAGCGACCGGCACGCCGGCCTTCAATTGGGCGCCCACGGCGAGCGGGGCGAGCAGCAGCAGACTGAAAACAAGACGACGGATCATGATTACTCCTTGGGGAAAAACAAAGCCGATAACATCAGGATGCTATCGGCTTGCTGAACGGATGCTGTCAGGGGCTTACTTCGCGGCGGATTTGCCGGCCTTGTGCAGGCCCTGCAGGTAGGTGGCCAGACCCTGGATTTCTTCATCGCTCAGGCCTTTGGCGGCCTGCGACATGATGACGTTGGCGTTTTTATCCTTGCCCCACACGGTGCCGGCGCGGAATTCGTTCAGACGCAGGCTGGTGTAATCGGCGTGCTGACCGCCGAGCGCGGGGTAGGTCGGGCCGGGCATGCCGGCACCGGCCGGACCGTGGCAGGCCATGCAGGCCGGGACGCCGTTGGCGGCATTGCCCGAGCGGTAAATCTTTTCACCCACTTCATAGAACTTCTTGCCGGCGTTCGGGCCTTGGGCAATCACGGTTTCATCGGCAAGTCCGGCGATGACTTTCTGTTGGCCGAAATAGGCGCCGATATCGCGCATGTCCTGTTCGGTCAGCGCGGCGGCCATGCCGAGCATGATGGCGTTGTTGCGTTCGCCGGATTTGTACATCTTCAGCTGGCGCCAGATGTATTGTTCGTGCTGGCCGGCAAGTTTCGGATACAGCGCGATGGCGGCATTGCCATCCACACCATGGCAGGCGGCGCAGGCGCCGGCTTTGGCTTGGCCGGCTTTCGGATCACCGGGCTTGACCGGGCCGGTGTCCACGGCAAGGACCAGGGCCGGCATGGCAACCGCCGCGGCATCGACCGGAGCGGCCTCCGGATTGGCCGGAGTGACAGCCTGTTGGGCAATCGCGCCGGTGAATACCAGGGCGGTGCTCAGGACGAGGAAGTGGGAGAGCTTCATTGAGACTCCGAAAGCAAAAAAGTGGGTTAAGCGTCGGGCAAGCCCGTCAGTCGCCAATTATCCCAGTGTTTACGGGGTCCGGTCAATCCGTTACGGCGTTTCGCCGGAGAAACAAAGGGTAGAATAGGCCAATCTCCCCCGAAGCGGTCCTCATGGCCAATCCCCTTGCCCAAGCCGAATTCGTGCTCTCGGCCAATGCCCTTGCGCAGCTGCCGAAAGACAGTCTGGCCGAAGTCGCGTTCGCGGGCCGCTCCAATGCCGGAAAATCGACGGCGCTGAATGTGATCTGCAACCAGAACAGCCTGGCCCGGACGTCCAAGACGCCGGGACGCACCCAGCATCTGGTGTACTTCCGCATCAGCGAAAACCGCTATCTGGTCGATCTGCCCGGTTACGGTTATGCCAAGGTGCCGATTGCCGTGCGCGATCACTGGCAGGCCTTCATTACCCGCTATTTCCAGATCCGCGAGCCCTTGGTCGGTCTGGTACTGGTCATGGACGTGCGCCATCCCCTGCGCGATTACGACCTGCAGATGCTGGACTACGCCTTCAAACGCAATATTTCCGTGCACTGCCTGCTGACCAAGGCCGACAAGCTCGGCCGCAGCGAGCAGGCCCGCACCTTGGCGCTGGTAAAGAAGGAACTGGCCGGACGCGCCAGTGCGCAGTTGTTTTCCGGCTCGGCCAGGCTGGGCTTGGACGAAGCGCGCGAGGTGGTTACCGGCTGGCTGATGGCGGATCCCGCCGAAGGAACTGCACATGGCTGACACCGATTCTCCCCTGATCACCGGCAAAGACCAGCTCATCGCCTTCCATGCGTCCGGCGCCCGCGCGCCGCAGGATTGGCGGATCGGCACCGAGCATGAAAAATTCGGCTTCCGGCTCGATGATCTGCGCCCGCCGGCCTACGAAGGCGAGCAGGGCATCGGCGCCCTGCTCAAGGGCCTGACTCGCTTCGGCTGGCAGCCGGTCGAAGAGGGCGGCAACATCATCGCCCTGCTGCGCGATGACGCCTCGATTACCTTGGAGCCGGCCGGACAATTCGAGCTTTCCGGGGCGCAGCTGGAGAATGTGCACCAGACCTGCAAAGAAACCAACCTGCATCTTTCGGAAGTGAAGACGGTCGGCGATGAACTCGGCATCGGCTTCCTCGGCATGGGCTTCCAGCCGAAATGGACGCGCGCCGACATGCCCTGGATGCCGAAAGGCCGCTACAAGATCATGCGCGAGTACATGCCGAAGGTCGGTTCGCTCGGGCTCGACATGATGACCCGCACCTGCACGGTGCAGACCAATCTCGATTTCCAAAACGAAACCGACATGGTCAAGAAATTCCGCGTGTCGCTGGCCCTGCAGCCCGTCGCCACCGCCCTGTTCGCCGACTCGCCGTTCACCGAGGGCAAGCCGAACGGTTACCTGAGCTACCGCTCGCACATCTGGACCGATACGGATCCGGACCGCACCGGCATGCTCGACTTCGTGTTCGAGGACGGTTTCGGGTTCGAGCGCTATGTCGACTACCTGCTCGACGTGCCGATGTATTTCGCCTACCGCGACAAAAAATACATCGATTGCGCCGGCCGCAGTTTCCGCGATTTCCTGAACGGAAAACTGGCGCCGCTGCCGGGCGAATTGCCGACGCTGGCCGACTGGTCGGACCACATGACCACCGCCTTCCCGGAAGTGCGTTTGAAGAAATATCTGGAAATGCGCGGTGCCGATGGCGGCCCGTGGCGGCGGCTGTGCGCCCTTCCGGCATTCTGGGTCGGCCTGCTGTACGACACCGAGGCGCTGGATGCCGCCTGGGATCTGGTCAAGGATTTCAGCATGACCGAACGCAACCAATTGCGCGACGGTGTTCCTAAGCACGGCCTGAAGCTGCCGTTCCGCAACAGCAGTTTGCGCGAGCTGGCCATCGAAGCGCTCAAGATTTCCGCGCTGGGGCTCAAGAACCGACGGCGGCTGAACCGGTACGGCGATGACGAGGCCTTGTTCCTGCATCCGCTGATGGAGATTGCCTTGGCCAACGAAACACCGGCCGAACGCAAGCTGGCGCTTTATCACGGCGTCTGGAACGGCGACATCGACCAGATCTTCAAACAGTTCGCCTACTGATTGCTGGCCTTTATGCCGGCAAAGGCGTAGGGTGGGGGCTCGCATGGATTTGTCCAGCTCCGTTCCCGCCCGTGACCCATCTGGGTCGCACGCCGGTTCGGACTTGCCCGGGATTCATATCACTCACGATTTGAATCCGAGCACGCCATGGCCCCGCCGCTGCAGACCCGTGTCGACACCCATCATTTCGACGGCATCGCCTACCGCATCCGTTGCCTGATTGACGGCAACCAGTTCGATGATCCTGACGGCGTGACCGAGGCGCTCGGCATATCGCCGGCCAGCTGGCCGTTCTTCGGCATGCTCTGGCCCTCGGGTCTCCTGCTGGCCGATCTCGTCGGCCGGGAAGAACTGTGCGGCGGCCGCATCCTGGAACTGGGTTGCGGCCTCGGCATGGCCAGCTTGGTCATCAACGCGCGCGGCGGCGATATTCTGGCGACCGACTACCATCCGCGTGCAGAAGTCTTTCTGCACGACAACAGCCGGCGCAATGCGCTGGCCGATACGCCCTTCAAGCGCTTGGACTGGCGCGTGCCGGATCCGGATCTGGGAGTTTTCGATTTGATCATCGGCAGTGATCTGCTGTACGAGCCGGATCATCCGGCCTTGCTGACGGCCTTTCTGTCCCGTCACAGCGATGCCGCAACGCGCATCGTGATTGTCGATCCCAAGCGGCGTCTGCATGTCCGCTTCCGCAAACAGATGGAGTCGGCCGGATTTGCCTGCCATAGCGAAGCAGGGACGGTGGCGCAGTGGACTTTGTATGGATTCAAGGGCGTGGTACAGCGCTTCTCCGGATTCAATCCGCCGCAATAAGAGCCTCGGCCGCCTGCTCGGCCCAAAGTCCGTAGGTCACGGTGCTGGGGTGGAATCCATCCGCAGCCATGAACTCGGCCTGCATCGGCGCATCGAAATGCAGCAGACGGCAATTGCTGCGCGTTGCGACAAAGGCCAGCAGTGCCCGATTGAATTGTTTCGCACGCGCGCCCAACACGCCACGTAAGGGTTGCGGCAGCGCCGGGAAGTGATGCATCGGCGGCAGTGCGGTGAAGAGAATGCGTTGAGCCGCGAATTTGCTGCCCAGTAGTTGGGAAAGCCGTAACTGATGATCGAGCCAGGTGGCCAGTGACACGCCGCCGGTCACATCATTGACCCCGAGCGAAATCAGAACGGCATCGAAAGTTTCGGCCGGGGTCTGTTCCAGGAGATGCAGACACTGCGCACTGTTGCGGCCATTGGCGGCCCAGAGCTGCCATGAAACCCGGTAGCTGCCGGACAGCTTCCGGATCAATTGGCCGGACAAGGCCTGCGTTTGGGTTTCGGCACCGACGCCGGCCGCGGCCGAGTCACCCAGAATCAGCAGCCTAAGATTCCGTCCTTGGCCGATTTCGCCGCTGCGCGGCCCCGGGGGTTCCGGCAGGCGCGGCGTGACTTTACGGACATAAAGACCTTGCAGAAGCAGTAACGGTGCCAGCGGCAGAATCAGTAGTGGATGCATGCGCAATCAGGGCGTTGCGGTTTGATCGACCAGCAGGATGTCTTCGCGGCGGAAGCCTTTGGCTACGGCCTTGTCAATCAACTGCCCGCGCAGTGTTGCATCCATCGTCGGCGTGCGTGACAGCAGCCAGAAATAGGAGGTGTCCGGCCCGCTGATCAAGGCGTATTGGTAGCCCTCGCGTTCCAGCTCGAACACCACATAGGCCCCGTAAAACGGCCCGAAGAAGGAAACTTTCAAGTTCCCCTTGTCTTTGCCATCGACGAAAAACGCCTTGCCGACCGATTCCTTCCATTGCCCGCTGGCCGCCTCGAAGCCGCGGTTCACCACGGTGATGCCGCCATCGTCGCGCGCGGAGTAGGTGGCGGTTACCCGGCTCAGGCCTTTTTCAAATCGGTTGTCGATGCGCGCGATTTCATACCAGGTGCCCAGATAGCGCTGGCCATCGAAGTCGGCAACCGGTTTGACATGCTCCGGCGTTTTGGCGCTGCAGCCGACGAGTACCAGCAATGCAGTCAATAGTATTTTTTTCATGGCGATGTCCATTTCAAAGGATGCGGTATCGGTATCAGGCTTTCTTGACGAATTCGGATTTCAGCTGCATGGCGCCGAAACCGTCGATCCTGCAGTCGATGTCGTGGTCGCCGTCAACCAGGCGGATGTTCTTGACCTTGGTGCCCACCTTCACCGATGACGAAGATCCTTTGACCTTGAGATCTTTGATGACAGTGACGGTGTCACCATCCTGCAGGATGTTGCCCACAGCATCCTTGACGGTTTTGATGTCATCGGCGGCTTCCCCTTCAGCGAGCTTCGGCCATTCGTAGGCGCATTCCGGGCAGATGAAATTGTCGCCGTCCCCGTAGGTGTAAATGGATTGGCATTTGGGGCAGGGTGGCAATGCGGGCATGCAATTTTCTTCAGCCGAAACGGAGAGCTTCATTGTACGCCCTGGGCCTGTTGCGGCAGAAATGGCTGCGCAAATCGCCGTCGCCGGTAGCCACGCCGTGGCCTTTGTTGGAGAATTCACAAAGTTTTTACAATTATTTAAAGGGGCTCCCGGCTCAATTGACGGGTGGCAGGACGCACAGGCGGTCTTGGCAGGGCTTGGGTGGGTATGCCTCTATTTATCAGGGGGATAGGAGTTTGGCATCAGCTATCTGCTTGATTCGATTAAAAAAACACATAGTCATTATTAATAATATTAATACATATCGACTACTTATTAAAATAATATGGATTTACCTGAGCTTTGGAGCGCCCTCCCTCTCTCTGCTCCCTCGCTCTCGGGTGTGTTCATTCCATAACACTTTAAGCCACGCACTGCGTGGCTTCTTTTTCCGCCACTGGCCGCCATTGGCAGCCGTCTGCCGACTCGCTATGCTCATGGTTCGATGGGGACTTTTTGAATCCGATGACCGATAACCGAACCGTGCGCCTGCGCTCGTGGATGTGGCGTGCTTTCGTGCAAAGCGCGCTGATTCCGCTGTTGCTGGTAGAGACGGTGCTGATCGCCATTTATCTGTTGAGCAATAGCGCAATCCGCGATGCCCAGGTCGAATACCTGCGTGAAACCGCCCGCAGTGACCTGCGCTTGGGTGCCCGTCAGGAGTCGCGCGTCATCGATCAGCAGCTGTCGGCCATCAGTGCGCTGACCCGGATGTATGGCAATGAAGTGGGCGGCGCGCTGCGTGACCCGAAGACCGCACCGTTGTCCGCAAATCTGGCACTGACCCCAACCGGCGTCCATTACAGTCCGAAAGACGACGGCAGACCCGCCGTGTTCTATTCCGCGGCCCACTGGAAAAACAACGGCCACGATCTGGCCAAGCTCGCCAAGCTCGAGCATGTCGACGGACTGATGCGGCAGATCAAGGCCGAGAACCCGCTGGTGGCGGCGATTTACCTGAACACCTGGGACAGCCTGAATTACATCTACCCCTGGTTCCTGACCCCGGAACAGTACGACCATGACATGCCGATACCGGAATACAACTTCTATTATCTGGCCGATGCCAAGCACAACCCGGAACGCAAAGTGGTCTGGACCGATGTCTATGTCGATCCGGCCGGCCAGGGCTGGATGATGTCCGCGATCGCACCGGTTTACCGGGGCGACTTCCTCGAGGGCGTGGTCGGTATCGATCTCACGGTCGGCACCATTCTCAATGAGATCAGCAACCTTGAAGTGCCCTGGAAGGGCTACGCGGTGCTGGTCAGTGCGGACCTCAACATCATGGCCCTGCCCAAAGTGGGCGAATCCGACTTCGGATTGACCGAGCTGACCGACTTCACCTACAACGAAGCCATCAGCAGGGAACTGTACAAGCCCTCCGATTTCAATCTGGGCAAACGTGCCGATACCCGCACGCTGGCGCAGGCCATGAAGGGCAGTCCGGCCGGCATCCAGGCCTTGAGTCTCGGCGGCAAAGCGCATCTGGTGGCGTGGGCCACCATTGAACAGACCGGTTGGCGCCTGATGACCGTGGTTGCGGAAGAGGACATCTTCGAGCAGACCAATGCCCTCGCGGCCAGGTTCACCCAGATCGGCTATCTGCTCATTGCCGGACTGGCGTTCTTCTACCTCGTGTTTTTCACCTACATGTGGCTGCGTTCGCGCAGTCTCAGCGCGCGCCTGGAGAAGCCCATCATCGGCGTGTCCAGCATGATGGACCAGATCGGCAACGGCCTGTGGAATCCGGCGAAGGCTGTCTCCGAAATCAGCGAATTCGATGCGATGGCCCAACATGCATCGGTCATGGGACAGCGGCTGGGGCAAAGCGAAGACGAACAGCAGCGCGCGCAGCAGCGAATCGATCTGGTGCTGGAAGGGACCACGGAGAGCATCTGGGAACAGGATCTGCGTGCCAACACCATTACCCTGCGCGGTCGGCTGGTCAAGCGCTTCGGACTCAGCGGTGAAACGGTCAGCGAGGAGGAGTTCCGCGCGCATGGACACCCCGAGGATCTGCCGGCGGTGCTGGAAGCCAAGCAGCTCGCGATCGACGGCGTGCAGGATTTCTATTACAGCGAATACCGCTTCGCCGATGCCGCCGGCAATTACCACTGGCTGCTCAGCCGCGGGCGCGTGCTCGAGCGCGACCCGGTAACGGGCAAAGCCCTTCTGGTCGGCGGCACCCACCACGACATCGATGCGCTCAAGAATACCGAAATGGAACTGCGCGCGGCCAGCATCGAGGCGCAGGCCGCCAGCGTGGCCAAGTCGCGTTTCATCTCGAGCATGACACACGAGCTGCGCACGCCGCTCAATGCCATCCAGGGTTTCGCGCAGCTGATGCGCATGCAGCACCCGCCGGGCTCCGGCGACAACGAACCGGAATACATCGATGAGATCCTCAGTGCCAGCAACCACCTGAACCAGGTGATCGGTGACATTCTCGAATGGTCGAGTGCCCAGGCCGAGCAGCCCGTTCTGGATCTGCAGCCGGTCGGGTTGCGCGAGGTGATGCTGGCCAGTGCCGAGTTGGTGCGGGTGGAAGTCGAGCGGGCCGGATTGTCCCTGAACCTCGACCTGCCCTCCGATGAGCTCTATGTCGTGGCGGACCAGCGCCGGCTGCGCCAGGTCATCCTGAATCTGATTTCGAATGCGATCAAATACAACTCCCCTGACGGCCAGGTCACCCTGACTTACCAGAATGCCGGAAAGGATGTCCGTATCATCGTCGAAGACACCGGCATGGGCATCGGTGCCGAATTGCAGGGCCAGCTGTTCCAGCCGTTCCAACGGCTCGGACGCGAGAATACCGCGATTCTGGGTACCGGCATCGGTCTGTCCCTGTGCCGTGAGTTCGCCGGTCTGATGGGCGGACGGATGGGCGTCAGCAGTCATCCGGGAATCGGCAGCAGTTTCTGGATCGAACTCCCGCTGGCCCCTGCGGCATCGCCGTCATCGCCTTCGCATTCGCCTGTGCCGCCGTCTCCGGTTCCATCGTCAGCGGCCCATCCCCTGCCGCGCGTCTTTGTCGTCGAGGATGATCCAGCCAGCCAGTTTCTGGTCAAGAAAGCGCTTGAGGGACTGGCGAGCATCGAGGTCATTGCCGATGGTCGCGAGGCTTTGGCGCGCATCATCGACTCGCCGCCGAATCTGTTACTGTTGGACATCAACCTTCCCGGCATCAATGGCGAAGAAGTGCTCCGGGTTCTGCGTTCCAATAGCGGGACACGATCGATCAAAGTCATTGTGCTCAGCGGTGTGGTCGGTCATGGTCAAATGCAGGCGATGGATTGCCAAGGATTTCTGGCCAAGCCGCTGGATGGCGTGGAGTTGCGCCGTTTGGTTGGCGCTGTTCTGAACAATTGAGGATAAATCGATGTTGCCCGAAAATCTGAAAGATGCGACCGTGGTTCTGGTCGATGACACGCCCGCCAATCTGCGACTGCTCGAATCGAGCATGAAGGCGTTCGGACTCCGCAAGGTACAGGCCTTCAGCGACTCGGCGGCGGCACTGTTGTGGCTGCAGAACAGACCCTGGGATCTTCTGGTGCTCGATCTGGACATGCCGGCACCGAATGGCTTCGATATCCTGAAAGCGCTTGAAGGGCGTAACCGGAGTGCCATGCCGATCATCATCGTCAGCGCCCTCAGCCGGCCGGAAGACCGCCGCAAGGGGCTTTCGCTCGGCGCCAATGATTACATCTGCAAACCGCTCGATCTGCCCGAGCTGCTTCTGCGTGTCCGCAGCACACTCGAGCTGGCCATCGCCACCCAGGCCCTGAACGACGACCGCGATCGTCTCGAGCAGACCGTTCATGAGCGTACTGCCGAGCTGCACAACAGTTACCAAAGCATCATCGGCATGCTTTCGCGCGCCGCCGGGTACCGTGAGAACGAAACCGAACGTCACGTCATGCGCATTGGCGAGTATGCGTCCCTCATCGCGCGTGCCGTCGGGCTGACCGAAGAGCAGTGCGAGCATATGCGGTTGGCGATGCCGATGCATGACATCGGCAAGATCGGCATACCGGAAGCGATCCTGAAAAAGTCCGGCCCGTTTTCGCCCGAAGAGCGTGAAATCATGCAGCATCACGCCCGCATCGGCCATCACATCCTGAATGACAGTGCGGCGACGCCGCTGACCAAACTGGCTGCTGAAATCGCCCTGTACCATCACGAGCACTGGGATGGAAAAGGATACCCTCAGGGCTTGAGTGGCGAGGACATCCCGCTCTCGGGACGCATCGCCGCCCTCTGCGATGTTTACGACGCCCTGCGCTCGGCGCGCCCTTACAAGACCGCCTGGTCGGCCGAGGAGACCCTGGCCTTTTTCCGTGAGCGCTCGGGAAGTCATTTCGACCCCGGGCTGGTGCAGGTGTTCGAACGTATTTTCGACCAGCTCGAGAACATCCAGAACAGCCTCGTCGATGAGGCCCCGAAATCCCTCGAAGAGCTGGCGCGCATCGCCGGTTCGCCGATCTCCGACATCCTCAACGACCGTAGCCTGTAACGCCCTGCCCGGACCCCGATTTCAGTTATGATGGGAGTCGGTTGACGCATTCCGCGGGACGGAGAAGCTTACATGGACAGACGTGATTTCCTGGCGGCCTCGGGCGCATCGCTCGGCGGTCTGATGATTCCGGGTTTCGGCCGTGCAGTGGCCGCCGAAGCGCTTCTGGAAACCATGGACCCGGCCCGCAAGAAAGTGCTGGCCGACATCGCCCTCGGCGCCGCCACCGCCGCCGGCGCAAGCTACTGCGATGTCCGCATCGGCCGCTATCTGCGGCAATCCATCACCACCCGCGAAAAACGCGTCCAGAGCGTGCTCAACAGCGAGTCCACCGGTGCCGGCATCCGGGTCATCGTCAATGGCACCTGGGGTTTTGCCGCCAGTAGCGATCTGAGCAATGACGGCATCGCACGCGCAGCGCGCCAGGCCGTGGCCATTGCCAAAGCCAACAGCGTGGCGCAGACCGAGCCGGTGCGTCTGGCGCCGGTCAAGGGCGTCGGGCAGGTGTCCTGGGCCACGCCGATCGGCCGCAACGCCATGGCCGTTCCGGTCAAGGACAAGGTCGAGCTGCTGCTGGGCGTGAACGCCGCGGCCATGGCCGCCGGCGCCAACTTCATCAATTCGCAACTGTTCATCGTCAATGAACAGAAATACTTCGCCTCCACCGACGGCTCCTACATCGATCAGGACGTGCACCGGATCTGGCCGAACTTCAATGTCACCGCCATCGACAAGGCCAGCGGCAAGTTCCGCAGCCGCAATGCGTTGTCGTCGCCGATGGGCATGGGCTACGAGTACCTCGAGGGCGGCCGCAGCATTGCACTGCCCAATGGTCTGACGGCTTACAAAGATCGCTATGACATGCGCGAGGACGCCGTGCAGGCGGCCAAGCACGCGGTGATGAAGCTCAAGGCGCCCTCGGTCAAGCCGGGCAAATACGATCTGGTGCTCGATCCGAGCAATCTGTTCCTGACCATCCATGAAAACGTTGGCCATCCGCTGGAACTCGACCGTGTGCTGGGTTATGAAGCCAACTTCGCCGGCACCAGTTTCGCTACGCTCGACAAGCGCGAGCAGGGCTTCCGCTACGGCAGCGACATCGTCACCCTGTTCGCCGACAAGACCGTGCCGGGAACGCTCGGTGCCGTCGGCTATGACGATGAAGGCGTGCGCACCAAGCGCTGGGATCTGGTCAAGGACGGCATTCTGGTCAATTACCAGGCCATCCGCGATCAGGCCCACATCATCGGCGAAGCCGAATCGCAGGGCTGCTGCTATGCGCAGAGCTGGTCGGATGTGCAGTTCCAGCGCATGGCGAACGTTTCGCTGTCGCCGGGCAAAAAGCCCCTGAAGCCCGCGGACATGATCAAGAACGTCGAAAAAGGCATCTACATCCTCGGCCGCGGCTCGTTCTCGATCGACCAGCAGCGTTACAACGCCCAGTTCGGCGGCCAGCTGTTCTATGAAATCGAGAACGGCAAAATCACCGGCATGATCGAAGACGTGGCTTATCAGATCCGGACCCCGGAGTTCTGGAATGCCTGCACCGCCATCTGCGATGAAAGCGATTTCCGGCATGGCGGTTCCTTCTTCGACGGCAAAGGTCAACCGTCCCAGGTGTCGGCAGTCTCCCATGGCGCGGCCACCACCCGTTTCGACGGCATCAACATCATCAATACCGCCCGCTCGCTCGGATGAACCCCGTCGCCATGACTAATGGGCTATGCCAATGCCGTGCGGCCTTCACTATGATTGGGGTTCGCACGCCGCCGTCCGGCGGCGCGACCCCCTCTACAACCCAGGAGCACTGCGATGGATAGACGACATTTCTTGGCGGCATCGGGCATCGGCCTGAGCGGCTTCATGATTCCCGGCTTCGGCAATGCCGTGGCGGCCGAGGCCTTACTGACTAAAATGGATCCGGCCCGCAAGAAAGTGCTGGCCGACATCGCCCTGAATGCCGCAACCGCTGCCGGTGCCAGCTACTGTGACGTCCGCATCGGCCGCTATATGCGCCAATTTGTGATTACCCGCGAAGACAAGGTGCAGAATGTGGTCAACACCGAGTCCATCGGTGCCGGCATCCGTGTCATCGCCAATGGCACCTGGGGCTTCGCCGCCACCAGCGACCTCAGCAATGCGGCTATCGCTAAAGCCGCGCAGCAGGCGGTTGCCATCGCCAAAGCCAATGCCAAGTCACAGACCAAGCCGGTGCAGTTGGCGCCGGTCAAGGGCGTCGGCGAAGTGTCCTGGGCGACGCCGATCAAGAAAAATGCGATGGAAGTGCCGGTCAAAGATAAAGTTGACCTTCTGCTTTCCGCCAACAGCGCGGCCATGGCCGCCGGCGCCAATTTCGTGAACTCGATGCTGTTCCTGGTCAACGAGCAGAAATATTTCGCCTCCACCGACGGTTCCTACATCGACCAGGACGTGCACCGGATCTGGCCGACCTTCACGGTCACCGCCATCGACAAGACCACCGGCAAGTTCCGCAGCCGTGACAGCCTGTCCTCGCCGATGGGCATGGGCTATGAATACCTCGATGGCGACCGCCACATCGAACTGCCCAACGGCCTCATGGCCTACAACGACCGCTTTGACATGAAGGAAGATGCCATTGCCGCCGCCAAGCAGGCGCAGTTGAAACTGAAAGCGCCCTCGGTCAAGCCCGGCAAGTATGATCTGGTGCTCGATCCTTCGCACCTGTGGTTGACCATCCATGAAAACGTCGGACATCCGCTCGAGCTCGACCGTGTGCTCGGTTACGAAGCCAACTATGCCGGCACCAGCTTCGCCACCATCGACAAACTGAAAGACAAGTTCAAATACGGCAGCGACCGGGTCACCCTGTTCGCCGACAAGGTCCAGCCGAACACCCTCGGCGCCGTCGGCTATGACGATGAAGGCGTCCGCACCAAGCGCTGGGATCTGGTCAAGGACGGAACATTGGTCAATTACCAGGCCATCCGCGACCAGGCCCACATCATCGGTGAAACCGAATCGCACGGCTGCTGCTATGCCGACTCCTGGTCGAGCGTGCAGTTCCAGCGCATGGCCAACGTCTCGCTGGCGCCGGGCAAAGCGCCTCTGGCTGTGGCCGACATGATCAAGAATGTCGAGAAAGGCATCTACATCATCGGCGACGGTTCGTTCTCGATCGACCAGCAGCGCTACAACGCCCAGTTCGGCGGCCAGTTGTTCTATGAAATCGAGAACGGCAAGATCAAGGGCATGGTTGAAGACGTCGCCTACCAGATCCGTACCCCGGAATTCTGGAGCGCCTGTTCGGCCATCTGCGATGATCGCGACTACCGTTTCGGCGGTTCGTTCTTCGACGGCAAGGGCCAGCCCGGCCAGGTTTCCGCGGTCTCGCACGGTTCCAGCACCGCGCGCTTCGACGGCATCAACGTCATCAGCACAGCCCGGTCCCTGGGCTAACCGACCTCACTACAGGAGCAAGCATCCATGAGCATGTATACGGAACAACAGGCCAAAGCGATCCTCGACAAGGTCATCGCGCTGTGCAAGGCCGACGAGTGCACCGCCACCCTCGGCGGCGGCATCAATGGCAACATCCGCTTCGCGCTGAACAACGTGTCCACCAGCGGCATCGTCACCAATGCCGAACTGGCGGTGCAGGTCGCTTTCGGCAAGCGCGTCGGCGTCGCCACCATCAACGAGTTCGATGACGAATCATTGGCACGCGTGGTCCGCCGCGCCGAGGAACTGGCGCGCCTGGCGCCCGAGAACGAGGAATTCGTTCCGGCCATCGGCAAGCAGACCTATAAATCCACACCGACTTACAACGCCGGAATCGCCGCCATCACGCCGGAATACCGCGCGCAGGTCGCTGCCGATTCCATCAACCCCTGCAAGAACGATGGCCTGATCGCCGCCGGCTTCCTGTCCGACAGCGTCGGCTTCTTCGCTTCGGCCAACAGCAACGGAAACTTCGCCTATCAGCAGTCGACCGGCCTGGATTACACCTGCACCGTGCGCACCGAAGACGGCACCGGTTCCGGTTGGGTCGCCCGCAATGCCGGCAGCGTTGAAGACTTCAAGGCCTCGCGTGAAATCCAGACCGCCATCCAGAAAGCGAAAGGCTCACGCGGTGCGAAAGCGCTGGAACCGGGCAAGTACACCGTCATTTTGGAACCGGCGGCTTCGGCCGGCCTGATTTCCTTCATGATGAACGGCTTCGATGCCCGCCAGGCCGATGAAGGCCGTAGCTTCCTGACCAAGAAGGGCGGCGGCAACAAGCTCGGCGAGCAGGTGTTCGACCCGCGCGTCAGCC
Source organism: uncultured Gammaproteobacteria bacterium (assembly GCA_903942465.1). Lineage (GTDB taxonomy): Bacteria > Pseudomonadota > Gammaproteobacteria > Xanthomonadales > Xanthomonadaceae > Arenimonas. The sequence goes on along the minus strand of CAJAPA010000086.1, from coordinate 7,759 downwards.
TGCATACCGATCCGTGGAATCCGGATGTGCCGGTGATGCCCTGGGACGGCGAGGGTCTGCCGCGCGAGAAGATGACCATCATCGACAAGGGCAAGGTGTCCTATCTCGAGTATTCCCGCTACTGGGCCAAGCTGAAGGGCAAGGATGCCAAGGGTTCGCCCGGCAACCTGATCATGGCCGGCGGCACCAAGTCCACCATGGATCTGGTCAAGGGCACCGCGAAAGGCATTCTGGTCACCCGCACCTGGTATATCCGCATGGTCGATCCGCAGACCGTGCTGCTGACCGGTCTGACCCGCGACGGAACGTTCTACATCGAGAACGGCGAGATCAAATACCCGATCAAGAACTTCCGTTTCAACGAGTCGCCGGTGATCATGCTCAACAACATCGAAGAGTTGGGTAAACCGATCCGCCTGGGCGATGACGAGTCGCCGTTCGTGATGATGATTCCGCCGATGAAAATCCGCGACTTCACCTTCACGTCGCTGTCGGACGCCGTGTGATGCCCCGGGAGCCGGCATGGACCGTGCCGACTTCCTGCGTTTGATGTTCGGCGGTGCGGCCCTGGCCGCACTGCCGCGCATGGCCGCCGCAGGCCCTGAATACGACTTCCGCTTCACCCGGCTGATGTACGAGTCCGGGGACTGGGATGTGGATGCGCGCATGCCGTCCAACATCATCACCTCGCTGATTGATTACACCAGCCTGCGGGTCGACCCGAAAGAACACGTCATCGCTCTGTCGGATCCGAAAATGCGTCTGGCGCCGTTCTGCTATCTGGCCGGTCACAAGCTGGTGCAGTTCAGTCCGGCCGAGCGCCGCAACTTCGAAGCCTACCTGCGCAGCGGTGGGTTCATTTTTGTCGACGATTGCAACCACGATATCGATGGCCTGTTTGCCAAATCCTTCGAGGCCCAGATGGCCTCGATTTTCGGACCGAAGGCGCTGCGCAAGATTCCCAACACGCACCCGCTGTACTCCAGCTTCTTCCGCTTCAGCGAGCCGCCGACCACCAGTTTCGAGTTGAATGGCTGGGGCGACGATATCGTGCATGATTACCTCAAGGGCATCGAATTCGATGGCCGCCTCGGCCTGCTTTACAGCAACAAGGATTACGGCTGTGAGTGGGATTACGATTGGCGCAACAAGCGCTTTCTGGCCGAAGACAATACTAAATTCGCCGTCAACATCGTGATGTATGCCCTCAATGCCTGATTTACCCAGAACCCACACCCGGAACGCCACGTCATGACCAGTACTGAAGCCGACATCCAAGCCACCCTCAAGCAGCTCGGCGAGCTGCGTGCCGCCATCGCCAAGGCCATCGTCGGCCAGGACGCAGTGGTCGAACAACTGCTGATCGGTCTGCTGGCCGGCGGTCACTGCCTGCTCGAAGGTGTTCCGGGCCTGGGCAAGACCCTGCTGGTGCGCTCGCTCGGGCAGGCACTGGCGCTGTCGTTCCGACGCATCCAGTTCACGCCCGATCTGATGCCGAGCGATATTCTCGGCACCGAAATTCTGGAGGAAGATCACGGTACCGGCAAGCGCCACTTCAAATTCCAGCCCGGTCCGGTATTCACCAATCTGCTGCTGGCCGACGAGCTCAACCGCACGCCGCCAAAAACACAGGCCGCCCTTCTGGAGGCCATGCAGGAACATACCGTCAGCTATGCCGGCGTCACCCATGCCTTGCCGGAACCGTTTTTTGTGCTGGCGACGCAGAATCCGCTGGAGCAGGCCGGAACCTATCCGCTGCCCGAAGCCCAGCTCGACCGATTCTTGCTGCATATCCGTGTCGATTATCCGAGCGAAAGCGAAGAGCGCGACATATTGATGCAGACCACCGGCAGCGGCTCTTCGCAGGTGCCGAAGGTGATGGCTGGTGAGGCTGTGCTCGAATTGCAGAAACTGGTGCGCGAGGTTCACATCAGTGCTGACATGCTGGCTTGGATCAATCGTCTGGTGCGTGCCAGCAGGCCGCAGTCCGAAACACCGGGCATCGGGCAATGGGTGAAGTGGGGCGCCGGCCCGCGTGCCGGACAAGCGCTGGTGCTCAGCGCCAAAGCACGCGCCCTCATCCATGGCCGCTTCGCCGTCACCGAAGACGATGTATGCGCCCTGGCGGCGCCGGTGATGCGCCATCGCCTGTTGCTGACCTTCATGGCCGAAGCCGAACAGAAAAGCGCTGATGATGTGGTGGCGCTGTTGCTGGCCGCGGTTCCGTATCCGCGCTGAGACATAACGCGATGTCCGGGCCCGATCTGATTCCCGCCGATGTACGGGCGCGCTTGAAAGCGCTGCGCCTGGTGTCACGGCGGGTGTCGGGTGCGCTCGGCATCGGCCAGCATCACAGTCGCTCGCGCGGTGCCGGCATGGAGTTTGCCCAATACCGTGCTTACGAGCCGGGCGATGAGCCGCGCCAGATCGACTGGAAGCTGTATGCGCGCTCGGATAAATTCTTCGTGCGTGAATCCGAACGTGACAGCCCCTTGGCGGCTTGGGTGCTGCTTGATGCGAGTGCTTCGATGGCGCAGTCCGATGCCGGACGGCCCGGCTGGAGCCGTTTGCAGGCCGCGAAGGCACAGGCGGCCTGCGTGTTCGAACTGGCCTGCCGGCAAGGCGATCGTTTCGGCCTGATTGCCGTCAGCGGCGACCGTCTGCAGGTCATCAATGCCGGTAGCGGCACCCGCCATCGGGATCGTTGCCTGCAGGTGCTGGGCGGACTTTCCGCGGCGGGAGGCTGGCCGGATGAAGCCGGTTGCCGACCGATCTGGGAGCGCATCCATGCCAATGATCTGGTGTTGCTGCTCAGCGATGATTTCGATGAAGCCGCGCTTGCTCTAATCGAGCGCCTCGCCGCGGCCCGGCGTGAAGTGCTGAATATCCAGATTCTGACCGTTGAGGAGCGCGACTTCCCGTTCCGTGACGGCCGGCGTTTCATCGATGTCGAATCCGGCGCGGCGGTGCTGACCGATGCCGCTGCCGCCCGCGAGGATTACTTGCATGCCTTTGCCGCCGCCTGCAGCGAACTGACGCTTCGTCTGAGCTCGGCCGGCATCCGCCATGTGCCGTATGTTCTGGATGAGCGCCTCGATGCGCCATTGCAACGTCTGTTCGCGCAGGGCAAGGCGCGCTTCCAGGAAAGCGCATGAACTTCCTGCTGCCTTCCGCTTTTCTGGCGCTGCTTGCATTGGCGTTGCCGGTATTGATTCATCTGAGCCGGCGCTCGCAGCAGCAGCGCACCGATTTCGCCGCCTTGCGCTGGCTGCAGGCCCGCTTCCGTCCCCGCCGTCAGCCGATCGTGCAGGAATGGCTGTTGTTGCTGATCCGCTTGCTTCTGCTGAGCGTGCTTGTGCTTTTTCTGGCGATTCCGGTCCGTCAGCAAACGTCGGCTCAGGAACATTGGCTGCTTGCGGTTCCAGGCGCGGTCTGGCCGTCCGATGCCGAGCTGCCTTCGGAAAAGTCGGTCAGCCGGCATTGGCTGGCTCCGGGATTTCCGCCGGCTGAGCGTCCTGCGCCAAGCACGACGGTGCCGGTAGCGAGCCTGTTGCGCGAATTGGATGCAAAGCTTCCTGCAGGAACCCGGCTGACCATCCTGGTGCCGGAAAAACTGCGCGGATGGGATGCCGAACAGCCGCGATTGCAGCGCCCGGTACGTTGGCAAATCGTGAAAGGCCAGATGGCGGCACCCGCGTCGCGGCTTGAAATACCGTCCATGGTGCTGACGCCCGATCCGGCCAGTCCCGAGCGCGTGCGCTATTTCCGTGCCGCCTACCGGGTCTGGCAAGCACATTTGCCGGATGCGCAGCAACGTGATGTGCCTTTGGTTGCCGCGGATGCCACGCCACAGGCATCGGCGCGGATATGGGTGTATCTATCTTCCGGAAAAATTCCGGAAGCGGCGCGCCGGTGGGTTCAAGGTGGCGGCACGCTCATGCTGGCACCCGATGCGGTGTTCGATGCCGGAGAATCAGACGTGCTTTGGCGCGCGGAGGACGGCAGCATCCTGCTCGTGCAGCAGGCCGTCGGCAAAGGGCGCATTCTTCAATGGCGACAGCCCTTGAATGGAACGCAAACCCCGCAACTGCTTGATGCCGCCTTTCCGGAGCGTTTACAGGCCGTGCTGACGACATCACCCCAACCGGATGCCACCTTGGCCTCAATGCAACAGCCACGTACCGGTGCCGCGCCTGTCGTGCCCGATCCGCAACCGCTGCAACCGTGGCTGATGCTTGCCGTCGCGCTGTTGTTCGTTGCCGAACGCGTTCTGGCCACACGACCAGGCCGGAGCTTGCCGGCATGACGGTCATGGCGCGTCCAATGCGCTGGCTCAGACAGGCCCGGCAACGTGAGGTCGGCATCGCGCTTGCTGCAAGTCTTCCACTGTTGGCGGCAATCGGCTTCATCCTTTGGCGGAGCTTCGGGGCCTTTGCTGCCGGTGTGTGTGTAGCAGCGACCTTATTGCTGTTGGCCATCATTTTGCAGCGCCGACTGAAGAACAGGGACGAAGCTTGGCTGATCAAGCGCCTTGATGCGTTGGCGGTCATGGAAAACAGTACCGATCTGCTGTTCAGCAATCCGGGAGACGAACCGCGTCTGGTGGCCTTGCAGCGTCAACGGATGCAACAACGGCTGGCGGCCTTGCCGGAGCAGGATCTGCGCCGGCCCTATCCGGTTGCACGGATTTCCGGACTGTTATTGCTGTCCTTGGCTCTGGCTGCGGCTGCGCATTTCTGGCCCACCTCGCAGGATGCAGAAACGCTGGTCACAAAGAATAAGTCGAGTTCGGCTGCGCGTACTCCGGTAAAACTGCTTGAGGCTCGCCTTCGGATCAGTCCGCCGGCGTACACGGGACTTGCGGTGCGCAATGAAACCGGTCTGCCGGCGAAGTTTCCGGAAGGCAGCCGGATTGCCTGGCAATTGCGTTTCGCGCCGCAACCCGAGCAGGTGCAGTTGCAGTTTTTCAGCGGCCGTACATTGCCACTGCGACGCTTAGGCGATGTATGGACAGCGGATGCCGTCATGCCCGCCTCGGATGTGTACCGGGTCGTCATTGACGGGCAAGCCCAGACCAAACCCTGGCAGCGGCTGGATGCCATTCCCGATCGGGCGCCGCAATGGCGCGTCAGTCTGCCCGATCGCAGCCTGAGTCTGCTTGCTCCGGGACAACGCATGTGGCCGCTGCAGTTGGAGGCGGAAGACGATTACGGCCTGGCCGACGCGGCCATGGAAATACAGCTCGCACAGGGCAGCGGCGAGAACATCCAATTCAAAAGCATCAGCCGGCCGTTGAACGGCCAGGGCACGGCAAAACGGCGGCGTTATGCCGCGACATTGGATCTGGCAGCGCTCGGCATGCAGGCCGGCGATGATCTGATTGTGCAGTTCCGCGTTGCTGATCGGCGTCGGCCACAGGCCAACAGTACGGTCAGCGCCGCGTATATCCTGCGCTGGCCGGTCGAGGATGCCTATGAGGCCAGCGGCGTCGAAGGCATGCTGAAAAAAGTGATGCCGGCCTACTTCCGCAGCCAGCGCCAGATCATCATCGATACCGAAAAGCTGCTGGCGGAAAAGAAGAAAACCAGCCGGGAACAATTCGAAATCCGCTCCGACACCATCGGTGTCGATCAGCGCATTCTGCGCCTGCGTTACGGACAGTTCCTCGGCGAAGAAACCGAAACTCCGGAACCGCCGCCGGAAGACGGCGAACACAGCGCGGATGATGGCCATGACCACGGCGAGGCCAAAGCGCCTGAAAAATCCGCGACCGCTTCCGATCAGAGCATCCTCGAAGAATTCGGCCACACGCATGACATTCCGGAAGCCGCCACCCTGCTTGATGCCGAAACCAAATCCTTGCTGCGTTCGGCATTAAATGAAATGTGGCAGGCTGAACTGCACCTGCGGCAGGCCGAGCCGGCCAAAGCACTGCCCTTTGAATACCGGGCATTGGCCTTCATCAAAAAGGTCCAGCAGGCCGAGCGGATATATCTGGCGCGTGTCGGTCCCGAGTTGCCGCCGATTGATGAAAGCCGTCGACTCAGCGGCGACCGCAGCGGCTTCAAGGCGCCCGAAGACCTGCTGCGCGCCGCCGATCGCGAGGATGCTCCACTGCTGGCGTTCTGGCAAAGCCTGGATGCGTCGGATCGACCGGAGACGGCCGGATTGAAACGTTGGATGGCCGATCACGGCGATCGTCTGCCCGACGCGCTGGGCCTGAAAGTGGCGCTGGCGGAAATGGAGAGTCGGCCGGATTGCCGCAGTTGCCGCGAGGCTGTCAAAGCGCTGCTTTGGCCGGTACTGGCCAAACCGCCGGCCGTGCCGAAGGCGCGGCGTCCGCAGCCGGTTGAGAGTCCCTATCAGCGTGCATTGCAAAGGGAGCGTCAGCCATGATCTCAGCAAGTCTTCTTGCCGGTCTGTTCGCGATCGCCGTGCTGATCAGCGCGGTTCTTATCCAGCTTTCGGCACGCCGACATCCGTCACGCCGCTGGCGTGGCATCGCCTTGACGGTGTTGAGCGCGCTTTCGGCGCTGTTGCTGTATTTCACGCTGTTGCCGCCCGCGCGGCAGGCGCCGGCTGGCGAGCGCGTGGTGATGACGGCTCATTCCGATACTGTCGGTAATCTTCCTGAGGGCAAGCGTGCGGCCTTGCCGGAGGCACCGACAAGACAGGATGTGCCGCGCGTTCCGGATCTGGCGACGCTGTTGCGGCAATCACCGGATATTGAAAGCTTGCTGATTGTCGGGGATGGCCTGACCGCCCGCGACCGGGATGCATTGGCAGGTCGTGGCATCCGCTTTCTGCCCGGCACAGCGCCGGCCGGTCTGGTGGATTTCTGGATGCCGGAATCGATTGTGATCGGTGGCCGTTGGCAGTTGCGTCTGCGTGTCTCCGGCATTACCGGAGCGCGCGTAGAACTGCGCGATCCTTCAGGAGCACTGGTTGATACCACGGCCATCAGCGCTTCCGGAGACGCCGCATTGTCCGACATCGCACGCGCGGCCGGTCGGGTGAATTATCAACTGCGGGTCTTGGATTCCGCCGGAAAAATCAAGGAGAGCTTCACGGTGCCGGTGGCCGTCAGCCAACCGCCGGCATTGAAACTGCTCAGCCGTTCCGGTGGCCCCGGGCCCGATTTGAAGGCGCTCCGGCGCTGGGCATTGGATGCGGGCCTACAGCTGCAAAGCCATATTGATCTCGGGCCAGGGATGGCCGTGCGCACCGAGGATGCCACGATCCGCGCCGACACCTTGGCCGCCCAGGACATGCTGATTGTCGACGAACGGGCCTGGCAGGGATTCGATGGCGGCCAACGACGGGTTATCCGTGAAGCCGTTGGCAACGGTCTCGGGTTACTGTTGCGCGTGACCGGACCGGTGTCGGCACAAACGGTCGCGGATTTCCGGCAGATGGGCCTGCGCATGGATCCGGCAACGCTAACGCAGAATGTGCAATTGACGCCGGATACCGAAAATGCCGAATGGCCGACACTGAGCCGGCAAGCGCTACGCGTCAGCGCTGCCGATGCCCGGATTGCACTGGCAGGCACGCAGGGTGAAGCTTTGGCCGTCTGGCGCGCTCAGGGCAATGGTCGCGTCGGCATTATCCTATTGTCGGACAGCTACCGCCTGGCCTTGGCCGGTTTCGGCGATGCCCACAGCCGGATCTGGAGCGGTCTGGTTTCGGTGTTGGCGCGTCCGCAATCGGAAGCATCACCGGTGCGGCGAAGTGATTTGGCCTGGCCGCACGAACGCAT
>CAJAPA010000085.1 GCA_903942465.1 uncultured Gammaproteobacteria bacterium | reverse complement strand
TCCTCTGGGCTGTCGCCGCACACGCCCGGCATCACCATCACCCGCGCCTGCGGCACCGGTCTGGATGCGTTGATTACCGTCGCCAATAAAATCGCGGTCGGCCAGATCGAGGCCGGCATCGGCGGCGGTTCCGACACCACCTCGGATGTGCCGATCGCGGTCAGCAAAAAACTGCGCCGCCGTCTGCTTAACCTCAACCGCGCACGCACCCTCGGCGAGCGCATCAAGGCCGCGCTGAAGGGTTTTTCCTTCGGCGAATTCAAACCCGAATTCCCCGGCGTGGCCGAGCCGCGTACCGGCAAGAGCATGGGCGAGAGCTGCGAAGACATGGCCAAGACCTGGGGCATCGCGCGCGAAGATCAGGACCAGCTGGCCTATGAATCGCACCAGAAAGCCGCCGCCGCCTACGCGCGTGGTTTTTTCAGCGACCTGGTGATGCCGTTCCGCGGTCTGGAGCGCGACAACATCCTGCGCCCGGACACCAGCCTGGAAAAACTGGCGACGCTCAAGCCCGCTTTCGACAAGCGTTCCGGCAAAGGCACGCTGACTGCCGGCAACTCCACCAATCTGAGTGACGGCGCCTCCGCCGCATTGTTATCTTCAGAAGACTGGGCCAAAGCCAACGGCAAAGAGATTCAAGCCTATCTGGCCGATGCGCAGGTAGCCGCCATTGATTTCGTCGGTGGCGAAGGCCTGCTGATGGCGCCGGCCTGGGCCGTGGCGCAGTTGCTGAAGCGCAACAATCTGAAACTGCAGGATTTCGATTTCTATGAAATCCACGAAGCCTTCGCCGCGCAGGTGCTGTGCACGCTGAAAGCCTGGGAGTCGGAGGAATTCTGCAAAACCAAACTCGGCATGGACGGCGCGCTGGGATCCATCGACCGCAGCAAACTCAACGTGGTCGGTTCTTCGCTCGCGCTTGGCCATCCGTTCGCGGCCACCGGTGCGCGTATTGTGGCCACCGCCGCGAAACTGCTGAAGGAAAAAGGCCAGGGCCGCGTGTTGATTTCGATCTGCACCGCCGGCGGCATGGGCGTGGCGGCGATTGTCGAACGTTGATTTCGTATTAATCGCCTCATGAAAAAAGCGGCCTTGCGGCCGCTTTTTTATTTCCACTCATTGCGGCAGCCACGGAATTCCGTGTTCGTTGCGTTGCTCGGAGACCGCTTCGGCGGCAATGCGCTGCTGCAGCGTGATACCGGTCATCGGCAGGGGTGCTTCGTCGTTCAACACGCGCCGCGCGTTGTTTTCGGCGATATAGGCTTGCTCGAACTGGCCCAGGCCGGCATGGGCCTGGCCGAGTTGATTCCAGCTTTCCGCGCCGCCGCCTTGCGCAATCGCGCGCTGCCAGTAGCCGATGGCGTTGTCGTTGTTGCCGGCGGCCCGGCTCCAGCTGCCGAGTGAATGCAGTAAATCGGCATCGTCCGGATGTGCGGCCAACAATGCACGCAGGCGTTCAAAGAGTGCGGCATCGTTCTGCGCCAAGGCCGACAGTGCTTTCACCGATGCGCTGGCGTAATGGGCTTCGGCCGAATCCAATAATGCACTTGCGGCGGAATGCTGCATGCCGAGCGCGCCGGCGCGTTTTGCGAAAGCTTCGGCCATGGCCTCGCCGGGCGGGCCTTGGGCATCGAGTTCCTGCCAGCGCTGCCAGAGCGTGTCGGCGGAATCGGCGCCGGCCAGATAACGGCTTTGGTACAGCGCCTGAAGTTGCGCCTGTTGTTTGGCACTCATACCATGGCCGCGGGCCTGCATCCAGTTACGGGCCAGATCGAATTGCTGCAGCGTAATCGCCGCTTCAATCGCGATGCCGCGTGCGACCGGCGACCACTCCGTGGCCGGGCGCGTCAGCATCACATCCAGGGCCTGCTGCGCCTTGCCTTGTTTCAATAGCAGACGCGCGTTGTTGGAAGCGGCCAAGGTCGGGTTCGACTGGTTCAACTGTTCCAGCAAGGTGGCGGCCGCAACGAAATCCTCCTGCGCCAACGCGGCTTGACGTGCCCCCAGCAATGCCAGATCGCGCACCTGCTTGTCTTCGGCGGCCTTCAACAGCAGGCTCTGCGCCCGTCCGTAGCGGCCTTCGTAAAACGCGGTCAGGCCGCTGTTCAAGCGGCTGCGCGCCTGTTTGTGGGCGTAGGCCTGCCAGGCGTTGTAGGGAAAACGCAACACGGTCCACAGCAACCACAGCGCAAATAGCAGCAGGATGCAGGCGAACAGAAAGAACGCGACCGTGGTGGTGACGGTGGTGCCGTGCCAGCGGATGACCACTTCGCCGAAATCCGGTTGCAGCAGATCCCAGGCCAAGGCGCCGAGTGCCGCCAGCAACAACCACCACAGGAAGCTGCGGTAAAGGCTCATGGCGTGACGCTCTGTTTCAGACGCTGCAGTTCGCTGAGCGTGCTGCCGGCTTCCGGCAGGGCGATGCTGAGCGGAGCATTCGCCGCCTGTTGCAGTCGCTGGCGCCGTTCCTGCAGGGCCTTGCCGTCGGCATACAGACGATCCAGCCATTGATCAATCCGGCGAACACTGTTCTTGAATTCAGCACTCTGCCGCAATTGCAGGGCCGTGCGGGCATTGGCGATTTCCAAAGCCAGTGCGGTTTGCGCCGCCTGCCGTTCGGCCGGGGCAATCAGAGTCTGTTGGCCGGTCGGCTGGATGCGGATCAGCGCTTTGAGCAGACGCTCGAAACCGTAGGGTTCCGGAGTGCCCTCGGTGTCGCCACTGTTTGCGGCCGGCAACTGCGGCAGCAGCGCTTCCAGGGCATCCAGTTCACCGCGGGCAATCGCGCGCGGATCGGCTTCGATGCCGCGGTATGCGGCCAATTCGCGGGTCACCGTCTGCCGCAGGGTCAGCCATTGCGGATCCTTCAGGCCGTTGATGGCGGTGGCGGCTAACTCCGTGGCCTGCAGGGTGCCGGCCAGATCGCCCGACAGCTGCCAACGTTCACGCGCGATGATGAGCAGCAACTCGGCTTCGTTCAAGCGCAGGCTGTCCATGGCGCTGCGGTCGCTTCGGCTGAGCTGCTGCACACTGTCTTCGATTAGCGCTGCACGCTCGCTGACACCGAGCACTTCATCGCGCAGCAGATTGGTGCGGTTGGCCGATTCGCCCAGACGCTGCTGCAGGGCCGCGCGTTCCTGCTCAAGTCGGGCGACCTGCTGTTCAGCGATCAGCAGACGTCGGTCCAACGCCTCAGTACTGAGGTCGGCGCTCGGAATCAGGGCCTCACCGGAGTCCACACGAAAGCGGATCCAGGCGAATATTGCCAGGGCGATGATCAGAATGGCCGAAAGGATGGCCACGCCGATGCGGGAATGTGTTTTAGCAACAGGAACCGGCGTATCACTCATGACATCATCCTTCACATTCATTGGCGGCAATGGCCTCGCGCAGGGCAGCCAGCATACTGGCCGGTTGCGTTCCGGCGGCGAGCCGCAGCTTTTGCAGGCCGAGCGTCTGCAGATAGTCTAGCAAGCGGACGCTGCTGGCGATGCAAAGCGTCTGGCTGATTTTATCGCGTTCGGCAGCATCAAGCTGTCGCCAGAATTCGGCAAAGGCCGCCCGGCTGCTGACCAGCACTGCTGAATCCGGACCCAGCCCGCGCAGGCTTCGGTGTGCGCCTTCCGGCAAAGCCAGCACCTGCCGGCGATAGACATGGGCGATGTGCAACTGCGCGCCACGCTCAGGCAACACGCGTTCCAGTTCACCGCGCCCGTCCGGTGCGGTAATCAGGCCGATGGTTTTGCCCCGGCAATCGGATAACTCCGGCAGCGCCAACAGACCGTCGGCATTCTGCGGTTCAGCGGTCTGCACCGAGGCGGCGCCGCTGTGCCGCAAGGCTTTGGCCGTGGCGGTGCCGATAGCCAGCCAGTCGCCGTGCAGATCGGCTTGGGCTGCCGCGAAGGCCACCGCCGCCGGGGAACTGGCAATGCGGATCGGGCAATGCAGGGCGGCCTGCAAGGCCGCGCCGGCATCCAGTGCAAGCAATTCAAAGGGCGAAATCGCCAGCACCCGGGCCCCTTGGGCGGCGGCCGCGCGCCTTACCGCACCGTGCCGGTGACGCGGGCGCAGCGAAATCAGGGTCCATCCATTTAGGTCGGAAGCGCGAGGCATGCGGCGTCGTGGGTAGCGGCCATTTGTGGCAGAATCTAGTGTAACTGAGGCCCTCCGGAAAGAAACCATGTTCACCAAAGCGTTGTTTATCGCCCTGATGCTGGTTGTGCTGCCGGCGCCTGCGCTGGCGGGGGGATCCAACAAGAACGACAAAGCCCTGGAAGCGGCACTGAAGATCTACGCCAATGCCGTGCGCTGGAATGATTTCGAGACGGCGCGTGAGTCGGTCGATCCGCTGCTGCGTCCGCCCGGCGGCTTCAGCAATGCTGATGAAACCTATTACAAACAGTTCCAGGTCAGTGGCTATCTGCTGAAATCGGCCGAACGACCCGATCCCCAGACCTACAGCCAACGGGTCGAGCTGCGCATCATCGATGTGGCCTCGCAGACCGAGCGCACCCAGACCGACCGTCAGACCTGGCGTTATGATCCGGTGGCCAAGCGCTG
>CAJAPA010000084.1 GCA_903942465.1 uncultured Gammaproteobacteria bacterium | reverse complement strand
TTCCGCCAGCCATTTCTTCCAGAAGCCGGGCTTGTCCGAAACGGCTTCGGCGGCGGCCTGTTGCTCGGCCGAGGTCATGCAGTATTCGTAGACATTCAGATAGGCCTTGCCCAGCAGCTGATCCAGACGCAGATCGAAGCCGCCTTCCAGCAGCGTGCGCGCCAGACCCAGCGCGTTGCGGCGCAGGGCGAATGGATCCTTGTTGCCGGTCGGTTTCAGGCCGGCGGCGAAGCCACCCGCCAACGTATCCAGACGCTCGGCGATGGCCAGCACCTGGCCCAGCTTGGAAGCGGCGATGGCATCACCGGCAAAGCGCGGCAGGTAGGCTTCATCAATGGCTACGGCCACGGCCTCGTGCTCACCGGCGGCCTTGGCGTAGTAACGGCCGGCGATGCCCTGCAGTTCCGGGAACTCACCGACCATGCGCGATTGCAGATCGGCCTTGGACAGTTCGGCAGCGCGTCGGGCCTGGGCGAAATTCAGTCCGGCATCGCGGGCGATGCTTTCCGCCAATGCTGCGATGCGTGCGGTCTTGTCGGCATAGCTGCCGAGTTTCTGCTGGTACGTAACGGAAGCCAGACCTTCAGCCATGGCGGCCACGCCCTGCTTGAGGTCTTCATCGTAAAAGAACGCGGCATCGGCAAAGCGCGGACGGATGACGCGCTCGTAACCCTGCTTGATCTGCGCCGGATCTTTCGAATCGATGTTGGCGATGCCGATGAAGTATTCGGACAGTGCGCCGTCGGCTTCGCGCAAGGGGAAGAATTTCTGGTTGGCCTGCATGGTCGACACCAGTGCTTCGTGCGGCACGCGCAGAAACGCCGGCTCGAACTGGCAGAGAATGGCGGCCGGCCATTCGACCAGGCAATTCACTTCGGTCAGCAGATCCTCGGGAACATCGGCCTGCTTGCCGACCGAAGCGGCGGCACGACCGATCTGATCGGCGATGCGCTGCCGGCGTTCGGCAGGATCCACCAGCACCTGTTTCCCGCGCAGGGTGTCCACATAGTTTTCAGGATGGGCGATATCGACCGCCTCCGGCGCGTGGAAGCGATGGCCGCGCGAGGCACGGCCGGCTTTCAGGCCCAGCACCGTCATCGGCACCACGGCATTGCCGTACAAGGCCGCCAGCCAATGCACCGGACGTACGAACTGGGTGTCGCGGCTGCCCCAACGCATCGGTTTCGGAATCGGCATGGCCTTCACCGCTTCGTTGACGATCTCCGGCAACAATTCGAGGGTCAGGCTGCCTGCGCGCGAGCTGCGGGCGACAAAGCGCTCGCCTTTGGCATCGCTGATGCGGCCGAGCTGGTCGATGGCAAGACCGTTTTTCTGTGCGAACGCCTGCAGGGCCGGCGTCGGCTGGCCGGCGGCATCGAGTGCGATATTGGCATACGGACCGAACACTTCCGAATGCTGGGCCGGCTGTTCGCTCTGCACCGCATCGATGTGCACCGCAAGCCGGCGCGGTGAATACAGGCAGTGCACCTCGCCCATGGCCAGGCCGCGTTTATGCAGACCTTCGGCGATGCCGTCGGCGAAGGCCTTGGCCAGCTCCGGCAGGGCTTTCGGCGGCAGTTCTTCGGTTCCGAGCTCGATCAACAGGGCTTGCGTGTTCATGCGGACACCGTTTTCAGGTTCGGGAAGCCCAGCTTCTCGCGCTGGGCGTAATAGGCTTCGGCCACCGCACGCGACAGGGTGCGCACGCGCAGGATATAACGCTGGCGTTCGGTCACCGAAATGGCGCGGCGGGCGTCGAGCAGATTGAAACTGTGCGAGGCTTTGCAGACCTGTTCATAGGCCGGCAGCGGCAGACCGAGTTCGACCAGCTTCAGCGCCTCCTTCTCGCAGGCATCGAAACGGTGGAACAATTCGGCGACATCGGCATGTTCGAAATTGTAGGCACTCTGCTCGACTTCATTCTGATGATAGACATCACCGTACTTGACCACGCCCTGCGGACCGGTGGTCCAGACCAGGTCGTACACGTTGTCGACATTCTGCAGATACATGGCCAGGCGTTCGAGACCATAGGTGATTTCACCGGTGACCGGTTTGCATTCGAGGCCACCGGCCTGCTGGAAGTAGGTGAACTGGGTGACTTCCATGCCGTTGAGCCAGACTTCCCAGCCCAATCCCCAGGCACCGAGGGTCGGCGATTCCCAGTTGTCTTCGACGAAACGCAGATCGTGCACCAGCGGATCGATACCGAGCGCCTTCAGCGAATCCAGATACAGCTCGAGGATATTGTCGGGATTCGGCTTGAGCACCACCTGATATTGGTAATAGCGTTGCAGGCGGTTCGGATTGTCGCCGTAACGGCCGTCGGTCGGACGCCGGCTCGGCTGCACATAGGCCGCGTTCCACGGCTCCGGGCCAAGTGCACGCAGGAAGGTGGCTGGATGGAAGGTGCCGGCACCGACTTCGATGTCGAAGGGTTGGATCAGCACGCAGCCCTGGGCAGCCCAATACTGGTTCAGGCGCAGGATGATGTCTTGGAAACTCGGAGCCGACATGGCGGTTTCGCTCTTTTCGGTGAATGTGGCTATTATAAAGGCTGTTCGCCGTGCTCAGGCACTTACAGAGAGGTTTTATGGAAATCAGAAAGGCA
>CAJAPA010000083.1 GCA_903942465.1 uncultured Gammaproteobacteria bacterium | reverse complement strand
GTGCTGACCCCGGCCGCTTATCGCGGTCATGGCTTCGGCCAACAGCTGATGCGCGAGGGTATCGCCGGTTGCGATCGTCTGTTCCCCGCCCAGGGCATCCGCATCAGCGCGCAGTCCTATCTGCTGAATTTCTACCGGGCGCTCGGCTTTGTTGAAGTGGGCGATGAATACGATGAAGACGGCATTCCGCATTTCGAGATGCGGCGCGACTGAGCGCTAATCAGCCAAAAACCACCCGGTAATCGCCAGCCGGTCGGCGCCGGCCCAGGGCGCCACCAGACTCACCGTGTGCGATTGCGGTACGCGGAACAGCGATAGCGTATTCCAGTACGGCACGAAGCTGTCCACCAACCGGTCGGATTCATCGTGGAACTGCAGCAGGCCGCCCCAATCGCTGTCCCAGTGTTTACTGAGATTGATGACGAACGCGCACACCCGGTTCTCGCCGTCTTCGCGGTCCTGGTGCCGGGTCAGGAACTGGCCGGGGCGGTAACGCGTGCCTTGGGCGCTGACGCGGTTCACGGTCGGCTCGCCGGTCAGCCGGCGCGCGAACATCAGGAACTCGGGTGAGTTCAGGAATTCCAGCACCGTATGCAGCGGATTCGGTGCCCAGCTCTCTTTCACGGCGCGCACGATCATGTAACTGTCGTAGGAAAACTGGAATTCGGATTTGGCGCGCGCATACGCCTTGCTGAGCAGGGCCTGTCGGGCGGCCTCATCCATGGCCGCATAAGTTTCCGAATCGATGGTGTGTGAGCTGCCGCCGGAGCGCTCGGCCAAGGCGAAGGGAATGTCGTCACGCAGACAGCGGTGCAGGGTTTCAGCAGCATCGGGCTGCAGAAAATCGGGAATCTGCACGCGGGTGTGCTGCACCAGCAGTTGGCGGTAACGGTTCAGATCGATGGCGTTGTTGAGCATGGCTTCAGTACCCGGCAGCCTGGCCGTCTTTACGGCTTTCGGTGGCCCCGATATACATGCCGGTGTCGGGATCGCGGGCGATGGCCTGATAGCCGCCATACGGACCATCGGCGTATTCAATGCGATGGCCCTTGCGCATCAGCGCCTGCACGCTGGCATACGGGAACTGCGATTCCAGATTGAGCGTGCCGCCGTCGCTCATCGGCGTGTTCTGTCCGGCCGGCTCGGTCGAACCATCGTGCTGGATGCGCGGCGCGTCGCCGGCTTCCTGCAGGTTCATGCCGAAGTCGATCAGATTCATCACGATCTGCGCATGACCCTGCGGCTGCATGGCGCCGCCCATCAGGCCGAAGCTGATCCAGGGCTTGTCGTTCTTGGTGATGAAGGCCGGAATGATGGTATGGAACGGACGCTTGTTGGGCGCGAAGCTGTTGGCGTGGCCGGGTTTGAGCACGAACTGCTCGCCGCGGTCCTGAAGAATGAAACCCAGCCCGGGCGGTGCCATGCCCGAACCCATGCCGCGGTAATTGGATTGGATCAGGCTGACCATCATGCCGTCGGCATCAGCGGTGGTCAGATAGATGGTGTCGCCGTGCTGCAGCTTGGCACCGGCATCGACCGCCTTCATGGCCTTGGCCGGATCGATCAGGCGCGCACGCTCACGCGCATACTCTTTCGACAGCAGGCGGGTCAGCGGGATTTTCGCGAAATCCGGATCCGCATACAGGGCCGCACGGTCGGCGAAGGCCAGCTTCTTGGCTTCCACGAAGGCGTGGATGTGTTCGGGCGAGCCGAACGCGATTTTGGAGAAATCGGTAAGCTCGAGGATATTCAGCATCTGCAGCGCGGCCAGGCCCTGCCCGTTCGGCGGCAATTCCCAGACGCGCACGCCGCGGTAGGTGGTGGAAATCGGCTCGACCCACTCGCCCCGGTGATTGGCCAGATCCTCGATCGACAGGAAGCCGCCTTGGCCTTGGATGTAATCGGCGATGGTTTTTGCGATCGGACCTTTATAGAATGCATCGGCGCCGCCATCGGCGATGGCCTGCAGGGTGTTGGCCAGATTCGGGTTCTTCCAGACCTGGCCTTTCACCGGCGCTTTACCGTTGACGGTGAACTGTTCGTTGAAGCCCGGGTATTGACCCAGACGCGGCACGGCAATATTCCAGTAATAGGCGATGGTTTCGGCCACCGGATGGCCGTCGCGTGCGTAGCGGATGGTCGGTGCCAGATTCAGCGCCAGCGGCTGCTTGCCGAAGCGGGCATGCAGATCCGACCAGGCGCGCACGGTGCCGGGTACCGTGACCGGCAACGGGCCGTAACTCGGGATGTCCTTGTAGCCCTTGGTCTGGAACCATTCCAGCGTGAGCTTGCCCGGCGAACGTCCGGAGCCGTTGTAGCCGTAGAGTTTTTTCGTTTTCGGATCCCAGACGATGGCGAACAGATCGCCGCCGACGCCGTTGCCGGTCGGCTCCATCAGTCCGAGCGCGGCATTGGCGGCAATGGCGGCATCGACCGCGCTGCCGCCCTGCTTCATCACGTCCAGCGCGATCTGGGTCGCCAACGGGTGCGAGGTCGCGGCCATGGCATGCGGCGCGTACACTTCCGAACGGGTCGCGAAGGATTTTGAGGCGATGCGGTCGCCGGCAGCGGCCGGCAGGCCGAATAACGCGGCGATACTCAGGACCCGCAATTTTTGGCACAATGTCATAACGTCTCCGGTGGTGGCCATGGCCCAGATCAATCCGATTTTCAGCGTTCCGTTCGCTTTCGACCAACTGGATGATTGTGCCAGTTTAAATCAGGCGCTGCGCGAATTGTTCATCCGTCGCGAAGCCCAGGGCCCGCGCTTCGCCAATCCGAATCCGTACACGCCGCGCAACAAGGAGCTGTTCGAAAGCAATTTCGACCTGTTCAGCTGGCCGGAAGCCTGCATCGCCGAACTGAGCGAATTCTGTCTGTCGCGGATCGCGCAGACCGTGGCCGAACTCAATCGTTACGATGCGGCACGCATGGCGCGACTGCAGATCGCCACCGATGCCTGGTTCCACATCACCCGCCGCGGCGGTTTCTTCGGCGTGCACAACCATCCCATGGCGTCCTGGTCGGCGGTGTACTGCGTCAGCGCCGGCGAGCACGATGCCGACCAACCCGACTCGGGCCGGCTCAGTTTCATCAATCCGATGGCCCAGATGTATCTGGATGCCGGCAATTCGCAGCTGGGCTTTCCCTACCAGCTCGGCAATTACGCATTCGACCTGAAGCCGGGCATGCTGGTGATCTTCCCGTCCTGGGTGCAGCATCAGGTCATGCCGTTCTACGGCGAAGGCGAACGCATCACCGTCGCTTTGAACTGCGCGATGCATTTCAAATGATCGACACCGCGCTGATCAGCGGCGTGCTGCTGCCGGCATCGCTCGGCATCATCATGCTCGGTCTGGGCATGACCCTGCATCCGGCCGACTTCCGCCGCATCCTGAGTCAACCCAAAGCGGTACTGATCGGGCTGGGCGTGCAGATGCTGCTGCTGACCGCGATCTGCTTCGGTCTGTGTCTGCTGCTGCAGCTGCCACCGGAACTGGCGGTGGGCATGATGCTGCTGGCGGCCGCGCCCGGCGGTGCCAGCGCCAACATCTATTCGCATCTCGCCGGCGGCGATGTGGCACTGAACATCACCCTGACCGCGGTCAACTCGCTGCTCTGTCTGCTCAGTCTGCCGCTGATCGTCGGGTTCTCGCTGGCCTATTTCATGGCGGCCGATCAGGCGGTGCCGCCGCCGTTCGGCAAAATCATCGAGGTCGGTGTCATCATCCTGCTGCCGGTCGCCATCGGCATGGGCATCCGGCGCACCTGGCCGCAGTGGTCCGACCGCGTCGAGAAACCCCTGCGTGTGTTTTCGGTGCTGCTGCTGGCCCTGCTGGTGGTACTGACCATGATTCAACAATGGCAGCTGCTGGCCGAATATGCGGCGATCATCGGACTGGCCTGCGTACTGTTCAATGTGCTTTCCCTGCTGATCGGATACGCGGTTCCGCTCGCCCTGAAGCTGCCGCGCCGGCAGGCCATCGCGATTGCCATGGAGATCGGCATCCATAACGGAACCCTGGCGCTGTTCGTGGCGTTCACGGTGCTGGTAAACAGCGTGATGGCGGTTCCCGCGGCGTTTTATTCGATCAGCATGTTCATTACCGCCGGGCTGTTTGCGGCCTGGCTGAATCGCCCTGCCCGGGCGACATGAGCACGATCTGGCATCTGTATCTGCTGGAATGCCGCACCGGCAACG
>CAJAPA010000082.1 GCA_903942465.1 uncultured Gammaproteobacteria bacterium | reverse complement strand
GTCTTTCGCCACCACCGCCACCTGCGCCGATGGCTCCGCTGCCGCCTCCGCCCCCACCGCCACCGCCACCACCACCACCCATGCCCGTGGCGTGGGCGAACCAAGACGCACAACGGCAGGCGCCAGACAAGGCCCGCATGGCCGCCGCCCGGCAGGCCGAACGCAAGCAGACCACGGCCTCCGCCACCACCCGAGCCGAGCCGGCATCGGTAGCTGCAGCCCCGGCGCAGCCTGAAACCGAAGCACCAACGCCCGACACCTCGACCACCGCCGTGGATCAGATTCTGTCGCAGCTGGTGTTGGGCGATGTCGCCTTCAACGCCCCGGAAAAAATCAACATCGAAGATACGGTGTCCATCCGTGTCGCGCTCAGTCCGGACCAAGGCGCGGCTGCGGTCAGTGCCCGCATCGAGGAACCGGGTCGGATCATTAGCGAAACCCTGCAGGTCTCGAACCTGATGCAGGCCCGACTGACCGGCGAAGGCTTCAAGATCGTTGCGGTCACCCCGGAGAAGCAGGCGGTATCGTCCGGCATCACCGAGTGGTTGTGGGATGTAACGCCGCTGGAAGAAGGCAAACACCAGCTGACGCTGAGCATGGATGCGCTGATTACCGTCAACGGCGAAGTGGTGCCGAAAACCCTGCGTACTTACCGCAAGCCGATCGAGGTCGAGGTCACCACTGCGCAGGTGGCCGGCAATCTGCTGAGTGAGCACGGCAAATGGGCCTGGAGCACGCTGCTGTTGCCGCTGTTCGCGTGGTTCGCCAAGAAGCGTAAAGACCGTGCAGGCGGGAAAACGGCATGAGCCTGCACGCCCTTTGCCGCGCCGTCAGTCCCGCCATCGCCGACTGCGAACTGAGCTTCATCGGCCGCGAAGCAATTGATGCCGCGCTGGCGCAAGCCCAGCACCTTGACTACATCTCGGCCCTTATAGGGTTGGGTGTCAGCGTCACCGAACTACCGGCTGAACCGGACTTGCCCGATTCGGTGTTCGTTGAAGACACTGTTTTATTGTTCGATGAGCTGGCCGTGCTCACCCGTCCGGGTGCCGAGAGCCGGCGCGCAGAAGTGGACGCCATCGCGCCGGCCGTGCAGGCGGTACGCAAACCGGTGGAACGCATCAGCGCGCCGGGAACGATTGATGGCGGTGATGTGCTGCGCATCGGCCGCCGCGTATTCGTTGGGCTGTCCCAGCGCAGCAATCAAGTCGCCATCGATCAGCTCGCTGCCATCCTGAAGCCCTACGATTACACCGTGACCGCCGTGCCGATGCAGGACTGTCTGCACCTGAAATCGGCGGTAACCGCCTTGTCCGACGAGACCGTGCTGATCAATCCGGACTGGGTGGATGCCGCGTTTTTCAGTGAATACCGGCAGATCCGTGTCGCTGAACACGAGCCTGATGCCGCCAATGTAGTGCGCATCGGCAGCGCCATTCTGATGCCGTCGGCGTTTCCCAAAACGCAAGCCCTCATCGAGACTGCCGGTTATTCCGTCACTGCCGTGGACGTGTCCGAATTGCAGAAAGCCGAGGGCGCGGTAACCTGTTGCAGTGTCCTGTTTACGGGGGAGTGATGGCTGAAGACCGTAGCGAATTGCCCTTAGTTGCCGAGTGCAATGAAGTGCCGTGGAGCGCGCCGTTTGCCTGGCTGTCTGCCGGCTGGCAGGATCTGAAGCGCACACCGCGACTGACCTTGAGCTACGGCCTGATCATTTTTGCGGTCAGCTGGGCGGTGTCGCTGTTCGCATGGTGGCTTGGCCGTTTCGCGCTGTTGGCGGCGCTGCTGTCCGGCTTCATCTACATCGCCCCCATGCTCGCCATCGGCCTGCATTCGGTCAGCAAGGATCTGGAAAGCGGTCGCCGCGTCAGTTTCCGGCGCTCCTCGAAACACATGGCACGCGTGCTCGGGCAGGGCGCGGTATATGCCTTGATCCTGCTGGTGGTGCTGTTCATCTGGTCGCGTTCCGGCATGATGCTGTACGCCTTCTTTCCGGTGGAAGAGGGCAACCGCACGGTGCTGATGGAGTTTCTCGCCGTCGGCTCGCTGATCGGCACCGGCTTCGCGGCGTTGATCTTCGCCACCGCCGCGCTGTCTTTGCCGATGATTGTCGATAAAGAGACCGACATGGTCACCGCCTGCCTGTCGAGCGTGCACGCGGTGCTGCGTAACAAACCGGCCATGGCGGTCTGGGCCGTCTGCATCGTGGCCCTGACCGGATTGGGTTTTGCCACCGGCTATCTCGGTTTCATCGTGATCATGCCTTGGCTGGCGTTCTCCGCCTGGCATGCCTATCACCAGATCCTGCGCACCGAGCCCTGGCCGCACTTGGCCGACATTACGGACGAATGACGGTCTCCGTCCGCCGCACCGGATACAGCCGGTAGCGGGTATCCCAGGACGCGTGGCGCTGCGCGAAGAAATCCAGACGCTGCTGCGGAGATTCGGCAAAGGCCTTGTCCTCGGCCAGACGCTTGTCGAATGCGGCCTTGATCGCCGGATCTTTCAGCATGTCACGCGCCACCGCTTCGGCCACGTAATCTTCCATGTATTCCTTACGCTCGAAGTGGTTGTTGAACAGGCCCCAGGACAGATAGGAATCGGGTGCCTGCGGTTCCAGCAGCGCCATCACCAACCGCGCCTTCGGCTGGGCGATCGGCACGAACAGTGTACCGGAGGGGATTTCGGCACGTGCGGCCTGCCATTGCCCGGTGACGCTCAGCGTCTGACGGCTTTCGAACGAGGCTTTACTGAAGCTCGCGCTCTCGGCGCGGAATTCGGCAACGGCCGCGGTCTGCGGGGTTTTCATCGGCGTGAACGCGATGCCATGCCGGGCCAATTGCGGCCCTAGTTTCGCCGCGTACATCGGCGGAATCAGGTAGCCGCCTCGCGGCGCGGTCACGGTCAGTTTCGGCTGGATGTCATCGAACAGCGGCAGCTTCCAGATGGCCGGCGTCGTTTCATCGTAGCGCGTCATTACGCTGCCGGACACTTCGGACGGCGTGCGCGTGTAGGCGTAACCGAGAAAGTCGATGCTGCGTGCCTTCTCGCTGTGGGTGTAATCCAGCGCCACCGGCTGTCCGCCCAGTTTCACGGCGGCGGCATCGGCGGCCAGTGCGCGCTGGCGCCATTGTCCACCGTTGCGAGCGACCTCGCGCATCATGGCGCGGATACTGCGTGCAGTGGCGTCCACGCGTTGCGGGTAGGTTTTCCAGGAGTGGGTTTCCACCAGCACGCCGAAACGGTTGCGCAGCAGGAAATAGCCGGTCGAGAACCGCGGGGTGGAGACGCCGTCGGCGAAACCGGAAGCCGGGTTGTCATTTTCGATGAAGGAGGGGTAGTAGGGCAGCGGCAAAGAACCGCCCTGACGTAAATCTTCCAGCACGCCGTCCTGAAACTGCCGACCCACGGCCTGCAGACCGATATCGCCGGCGAATTTGGGTTCCACCTGAACCGAAATGTCATGCCGGAACTGGGCGCCGTCGGTCACATGCAGATCCACATAGAACAGCGGATCCCAGGCCTGGACCAGATCCAGCATATGCTGCATTTCCGGGGCATCGGCTTTCATGTAATCCCGGTTGAGGTTGAAGTTCTGGCCGGTGGTGCGCCAGCCCATTTCCGCCGGGCCGCGCTGGTTCGGTCGGTTCCAGGCCGCGAAGCGTTCATGGCCGTCAACGTTGAATACCGGCACGAACAGCATGACCTGGTTGCTCAGGAGATCCGGTTTTTTGGGTTCCTGCAGAAGTTCGCGCAGCACCCGGAACCCGGCGTCTTTGCCGTCGATTTCACCGGCATGGATACCGCCCTGGAACAGCACCACCGGCAGGTCGGCGCGCTGCGCCTGTTCCGGCGTCAGTACACCATCGGCATTGGCGGCCAGCGCCCACATCGGGCGGCCTTCGGGGCTGGTGCCGAAAGCAAAACACCGGACCTGCTCCGGATAATCGCTTTCGAATTGTTTGCACAGGCTCTCCACTTCGGCATAGCGCCCGGTTTCCCGGTACTCGCTGCGTTCGGCATGCGTGCGCAGATCGGCAGCGGGCAGGGTGGAGGTGGCCAACAGGGCCAGAACGAGCGCGGAAACTCTCATGATAAAATGCCGGTTACAGGGTGCTGTCAGTATAGCCAACTCGGCGCCCGTTCCCCATATCCGCCAAGGCCTGCCATGCTTGCCCGAATTCCGCTGCTGCTGCGCGTACCGCTGATTTACCTGTTGATCATCGCCAACACCGTGATCCGGGTGTCGCTGCTGCTGCTGTGCGCGCTGCTTAAGGCCCTGCTGCCGATCAAGTCCCTGCAAGTCCTGTTGGATCGCTGGATCATCGGTTTGGCTGAAGCCTGGATCGGCTTCAACAGCGGGATGATGGATCATATGACCACCTTGCAGGTGCATTACCGCGAAGACAGTGCGCTTGCGACTGACGGCCATTATCTGGTGCTCTCCAACCATCAGAGCTGGGTCGATATCCTGGTGCTGCAGAAGGTGTTCAACAAACGCATTCCGTTCATGCGCTTTTTCCTGAAGAAAGAATTGTTCTGGGTGCCGATGTTGGGGTTGGCCTGGTGGGCGTTGGATTTTCCGTTCATGCAGCGCCACACCAAATCGCAGTTGCAGAAGCGCCCGGAACTGGCGGGAATGGACATTGCCGCGACCCGCAAGGCCTGTGAGAAATTCCTCGGCAAGCCGGTGTCAATCATGATTTTTCCCGAAGGCACCCGCTTCACACCAGCCAAACACGCCCAGCAGCAGTCGCCCTTGCCGGCTTTGCTGAAACCGAAATCGGGCGGCATGGCTTATGCGCTGGACGCCATGGGCAAGGGCCTGCATGCCATTTTAGACGTGACCCTGCATTACCCGAATGGTATTCCGGGCATGGCCGATCTGATTTCGGACCGCATCAAAGACGTGAATGTCGATGTGCGTCTGCGCCCAATACCGGACGCCCTGCGTGCCGGTGATTATGAGAATGACCGGGCATTCCGGGCACAATTCCAGCAATGGATGAACGGCCTATGGCAGGACAAGCAGCAGATCATGGACGGTTTTTCCAGGCCCTAGCCGTCAATTCCAAGCCGGTCTGCTTGCTGAATGCCGGCAGGCAGCGTTTTGTCGGCTGTGGTCAAACCCGTCATACTAGGCAACTTGGCGTCCCAACGGCGCGATCAACGGAACACCGATGTCTGATTTCTCCCAATGGCCGCTGCGCGCGGAACTGCTCGAGGCACTAACCAGCCAGGGCATGACCGTGCCGACCCCGATCCAGCAGGCCGCCCTTGCCGACATTCTGGCCGGCCGCGACGTGCTGGCGCAGGCCAAGACCGGCAGTGGCAAGACCCTGGCATTCGCGCTCGGCCTGCTTCAGGGCCTGAAATCCCCCAGTGGCGTGCAGGCGCTGGTGCTGTGCCCGACCCGCGAGTTGGCCGATCAGGTCACCCAGGCCATCCGCAAGGTTGCCGTGCGGTTGCCGAATGTGAAAGTCTCGGCGTTCTACGGTGGCATCCCGGTGCGCGTGCATGTGGAATCCCTCGTGCATGAACCCGCCATTGTGGTCGGTACCCCGGGCCGGATACTGGAGTTGATTGAAACCGGTGCCTTGAAACTCGAGGCCATGAACACGCTGGTGCTGGACGAGGCCGACCGCATGCTCGACATGGGCTTCGAGCCCGCCATCCAGGCCATCCGGAAGGGCTTGCCCGCGAACTATCAGACCCTGCTGTTCTCCGCGACCTTTCCGGACGCCGTCCGCGCCCTCTCGAAAAGCTATCAGCGCGATCCCTTGGAAATTCTGCTCGATACCGATACCCGTTCCGAGCATATCGAACAACTGTTCTTCGAGGTGCCCGCCAACCGCAAGAATGACGCGCTGTTGCAACTGCTCGGGCAGTTGCAGCCGGCACAGGCGCTGGTGTTCTGCAACACCAAGATCGACTGCCAGAACGTCGAACAGCATCTGGCCAAGGCCGGGTTCGATGTCTGCGCCCTGCATGGCGATCTCGAACAGCGCGACCGCGACGAGGCCATGGTGCGCTTCCAAAACGCCAGCGTGCGCGTGCTGGTCGCCACCGATGTCGCCGCCCGCGGACTGGATGTGTCCAATCTGCCCCTGGTGTTCAGTTACGAACTGGCGCATCAGGCCGATGTGCATGTGCACCGCGTCGGCCGGACCGGCCGTGCCGGGAAAGACGGTCAGGCATTGGCGCTGGTGGCGTCGGGCGAAATGGCGCGGGTCAAGGCCATCGAAGAGCAAATGGGAATGACCGCGCGCTGGCAACGTCTGGATCTGTCCAGCATCAAACTGGCACCCTTGAAGGCGGAGTGGAAGACATTGGTCATCGATGCCGGCCGCAAGGACAAGCTGCGCCCCGGCGATATCCTGGGCGCCTTGACCGCCAAGCAGGCCATCGACGGCAAAGCGGTGGGCAAAATCGCCCTGTTCGACACCCGTTCATACGTGGCACTGCATAAAAGCGTGGCCGACAGGGCCTTGCAGCTGCTCAGACAGGATAAAATCAAGGGACGCAGCTTCCGCGTCCGTCTGCTGTCGCCCTAATACGAGGTTCCCATGAGTTACCGTACTTTGTTCCTGCTTTTGGCACTTACCGGCGCAGCCCCGCTCGCGGCCGCAGCCCAAAGCCCGTCAGCGGATCCGCGATCGGTTGCCGAGCGCCTGCAGCCACCCGACAACCTGCGTCTGCCGCCGGCCACTGCCATCCGCACCGCCAGTGGTCTGCGTTATGCAGTGCTGCAACGCGGCAAAGGTGGCGCACATCCGAATCCGGCGAGCACGATTGAAATCGATTATGTCGGCTGGGATTTCCAGGGCCACATGTTCGACAGCTCATTGCCGCGGGGCGCGCCTTCGCGCTTTCCCCTGAACAGCCTCATCAAAGGTTGGCAGGAAGGCGTACTGCTGATGAGTCCCGGCGATACCTTCCGGTTCTGGGTGCCGGGCAATCTGGCCTACGACGGTGTTTCCGGCGGGGATTCGCCCAAAGGCAAGCTGGTGTTCGACATCACCCTGCATGCCTTCGATAACGGCAATTGACCGGTGTCCGTCCGCGTCAATAAATACATTTCCGATACCGGATACTGCTCCCGCCGCGAGGCCGATGCGCTGATCAAGGAAGGCAGGGTCACCGTCAATGGCAGCAAGCCATCGCTGACAACGCGGGTGGAGGAGGGCGATACCGTTCTGATCGACGGCCAGTCCCTGCGTATCCGTAAAGTGAAACCCGGCACCCGCAAGCACGTCTATATCGCCTTGAACAAGCCGGTCGGCATCACCTGTACGACCGACCAGAGCGTGAAAGGCAACATCGTCGATTTCGTCGACCACGAGCAACGCATTTTCCCGGTCGGACGTCTGGACAAGGATTCCGAAGGCCTGATTCTGCTGACCAGCAACGGCGACATCGTCAACGAACTGCTGCGTGCCGAGAACCGCAAGGAAAAGGAATATCTGGTCGCGGTGAATAAAGCGGTGACCGACGAGTTCCTGCGCGGCATGGCCAAAGGCGTGCGCATCCACCGCGACATGACTTTGCCCTGCAAGACCCGGAAAATCGCGCCTTACGGGTTCGCCATTGTGCTGACCCAAGGCCTCAACCGGCAAATCCGTTTGATGGCGGCCGCATTCGGCTACCGCGTCACCCAATTACGCCGGGTGCGCATCATCAACCTCAAACTCGGCGCCTTGAAACCTGGGCAATGGCGCAATCTGACCGACGCCGAACTGAAAGGTCTGTTGCCCGAGCGCACGGACTGGTAATCCCGCGGCGCGGATTCTACAGTTTGCGCGGGTCCCGGAAATCCTCGATCTGGCGCGGATCGGGGGCAATATCGATGCTCATGCGGAACTCGCCCGGGATGGCCTGGCCATTGACGGTCTGCGGTGCGAATTTCCACTTGCTGATGGAGTCCTTGGCAAAGCGACGGGCATCCTCCGGCAAACTGCCGTTGTCCGTGGTCATTACCGGATTCTGGCACTGTCCCTGACTATCAATCCCGCACCGGATGTCGATGCGGCCTTTCCAGCTGTCTTCACGGTTCAGGGATTTCGGAAACGCGACGTAAACTTCCCGCAACGGCAACGGCGCCAGCAATGTTTCCTGCAGGCTGACACTGGCACCGGACGCGGAGGGTGTGATCAGGTAGCTGACGCGCACGCCGCTGCGCAGTTCACCGGGCTTGCCGTCCTGCGCCGGCGGCGTAATACGCATGGCGGCAATCTTGGCCTTGACCGCATCGACGAACTTCACCGGATAATCGGCTTCCCTGACGATCCGGCTTTCGCTCACGCCGCCCTCGCTGTTGAATGACACATCGCTCCAGACTGCGATGGTGTAGGGCGCTGCCGGTTTATCGGCAGCCATGGCCGGCAGCAGCAGGAACAGGGAAAGAACGGAAACGACGCGCAGTAACATGGGGCAGCTCTTTGCGGAAACGGAACGTCATGATACCCCGTGTCCGATGTCTTTTCAGTCGCCGCCCAGCCAACTCACCGTCAAGGCCCCGATGCAGGCGAAAACCAGCACGATGCTGATCCAACCGGCGATGATGGTATTCCGGTCCGATTGCGCGCCACCCATAAGGGTTTTGTCGGATGCAAGTAATTGCAGGGCGATGACGTGCAGCGGCAGCAGCACCGCATTCACCACTTGGCTGCTGTAAATCATCGGAATCAGGGGCAGACCCGGAATGGCAACCACACTGGCCGCAGCAACCGATAGTCCGATGAACGCCGCGTAGAACAGCTGGAAATGGTGGGAGTCGAGATCCAGCGACGCCAGCGCGCCGATGCCTTCGGCGATGGTATACGCGGTGGCCAGCGGAACGATGGCGGCCGCCAACAGTGAAGCCCCGAGAAGTCCGGCACCGAACACAATGGTGGCGAACCGGCCGGCCAAGGGTTGCAGGGCGAGGGCGGCATCGCCGGCATCGGTAATCCGTATGCCGGAACGGTACAGCGTCGCGGCGCAGGCGATGGCAATCGCCATGCCGATGACGCCGGTCAGCACCGAGCCGATCACCACATCCACTTTTTCCCAGCGCAGATTGGCGATGGTGATTTTTTTGTCGACCGCATACGATTGTATGAAGGCCAGACCCCAGGGGGCGAGCGTGGTCCCGAGCGCGGCGGCAATCGCGATCCATCCGGCTGTCGTTTCCGGCATATTCGGAACAAGCGCGTTCCACCAGACCGCCTGCCAGTCCGGCGCGGCCAGAACGGCGGCAACGATATACAGCGCCAGCGTCGAGGAGATGATCAGCAGGATGCGTTCGACCCGATAAAACGAGCCGAACACCACCATGGCTGAAATCAGCACGCAGGCAATCGGCGCGCTCATCCAGGCCGGTATGCCGACCAGTCCGCAGGCGGCGGCGATGCCCGCGTATTCGGCGCAGATGGTTCCGAAGTTGGCGAACAAGAGACCGAGTGCCGCGGCATAGCCCCAGTTCCGGCCCCAGTGGCTCCGGATGATGCCGGCAAAGCCTTTGCCGGTAGCGGCACCGATGCGCACCGCCATCAGATGGAATTGGATCAACAGCAGGGTCGAGGCCGGAATGATCCACAGCAGGCGATAACCGAAATCTGCACCGAGAATGGAATAGGTGGTGATACCGGCGGGATCATCATCGGAAAGGCCGGCCAGAAGCCCCGGGCCGAGTACGGCCAGAAAAGCCGCAACCGCACCGATGCCTGCGCCGCGGATCCGCGAGAACTGCGCCATGATGCCGCGCTTATGATGTGCGGTGGCATGAATGGGCGTCCC
>CAJAPA010000081.1 GCA_903942465.1 uncultured Gammaproteobacteria bacterium | reverse complement strand
GTACGATCCAAGCATCAAACTGGCATTCAAACTGGCGCGCCTGTTCGAATTGCCGATCGAAACGATTTTTCAGGAGGACTGAACATGCAGGACAAACACAAGAAATGGCTGAATGCCGCAGTGCTGCTGATCCTGGCGGCGTGGCTGGCCAAGCCGTATCTGATCAAGGACAAGCCCGAGGCCGGCAAGCCCAAGGCCGCCGTGAACAAGGTCGACAACAGCCGTCTACTTGGCAGCATCCGCTTCACGCCATGCACGCTGGCCAAAGGCGCCGATTCGCTGATGGCTTACTGCGGCACGCTGCAGGTTCCGGAAAACCACGACGCGCCGGATGGCCGCAAAATCACGCTGGCGATTTCGTGGCTGCCGGCCAGCGGCGAAGCCGAACCGGATCCGATCTTCATGCTGGCCGGCGGGCCGGGCCAGGCGGCACGCGGCAGCTTTCCGATGCTGTCCGGCGCCTTCGCCGAGGCGCGCAGGAAGCGCAACATCATCCTGCTTGACCAACGCGGTACCGGCGATTCCAATCCGCTCAAGTGCGTGAACGAACAAGGCGAAAGCGCGGTGGTGGATGACGAAGATTACACCGCCGATGCCGCCACGGATTTCGCCAAGCGCTGCGCCGCGCAGTTCGAAGGCAAGGTCGATGTCGCCCAGTTCAGCAGCTCGGACGCCATCCGCGATCTGGATGCCGCCCGAAAAGCACTGGGCGCCGAACAGATCAACCTGATCGGCATTTCCTACGGCACGCGCATGGCCCAGCTGTACGGCAAGCGCTATCCGCAGCACACGCGCACCATCACCATCGACGGCATCGCACCGCTGGAAAGCGTGCTCGGCCAGGATCATGCCAAAAATCTGGAAAGCTCGCTCGATCTGCAATTCGCGCAATGCGCCAAGGACAAGGCCTGCCGTGAAAAACTCGGCGATCCGCGCGCGCAATTGAACACGCTGCTGGCCACCCTGGCCAAGGGCCCGGTGCCGGTGCACTACCGCGACGCCATCACCGGCGAATGGAAAGACGGGCAATTCAGCAGCGGCCATCTGGCCATGCTGACCCGTCTGCTGGCCTATCAGCCGCAGGCCGCCAGCCTGTTACCAATGCAATTTGCTGAAGCCAACCAAGGCCGCGTCGATGCGCTGATGGCACTGAGTGAAATGGTGACCCGTGATATTTCCGACCAGATCATGCATGGCATGCAGCTGTCGGTGATGTGCGGCGAAGATGTGCCCGATCTTGTGGTCGATCCGGAAGACAGCAAGCGCCTGCTCGGTACCGGTCTGGTCGAACTGATGAAAGCACAGTGCGCGGTCTGGCCGCATAAAGTCCGACCGGCTGATTACCGTGTGCCGCTGAAAGGCGATCTGCCGGTACTGATCCTGTCCGGCGAATTCGATCCGGTCACCCCGCCGCGCTACGGCGACATGGTCGCCAAACACCTGCCGAACTCCAAACACATCATCGCCAAAGGCCAGGGTCACAACGTGCTGCCGGTCGGTTGCATGCCGCGCCTGTTCGCCAAATTCCTGGAAAGCGCCGATGCCAAAAACCTGGATGATGCCTGCATCAAAACCCTGACTTACGCACCGATGTTTACCGGCCTGAACGGCTGGGAACCCTGAGGAACCACCATGATTACCGTCAACAATCTGCACAAACAGTTCAAAACCAAAACCGGCACGGTGCACGCCGTGCAGGGCGTCGGCTTCACCGCCCCGGATGGCCAGATTACCGGCCTGCTCGGCCCGAACGGCGCCGGCAAAACCACCACCCTGCGCATGCTGTACACCCTGATGCAGCCGGACACCGGCAGCATCGAGGTCGACGGCTTCTCGGCCGCTGCCGACAGCGCCGCCGTGCGCACGCGCCTGGGCGTATTGCCGGATGCGCGCGGTGTGTACAAGCGCCTGACCGCGCGTGAGAACATCGCCTACTTCGGCCGTCTGCATGGCATGAGCGAGGCGCTGATTGCCGAGCGCACCGAACGTCTGGTGGCCGCGCTGGGCATGGCCGAGTTCATCGACCGCCAGTGTGAAGGCTTTTCGCAGGGCCAACGCACCAAAACCGCGATCGCGCGGGCACTGGTGCATGATCCGAAAAACGTCATCCTCGACGAGCCGACCAACGGCCTGGACGTGATGACCACCCGCGCCCTGCGCGAATTCCTGCTGCAGCTCAAAGCC
>CAJAPA010000080.1 GCA_903942465.1 uncultured Gammaproteobacteria bacterium | reverse complement strand
TGCACCCCGGTTTTTGCGATCATCCAGTTGCTGGCGCGCACGCCCAGTTCGAAACCGACGGCAATCACCAGCAGCTGCAACCAAACCGGTTGCTCAGCCATCAGCCACCACCACAGTAGGAGCGCGAGCAGCGAGCCCAAAGTGCCGGGTGCTTTTTTCGACAAGCCCGTGCCGAAGCCCAGCGCTATCAAGGCATAGGGGTGTTTGAGCAAGCGGTAATCAGTGAACATGCGATGCCTCCGCAAAATGCCGGTAGCCGGTCTGTTCCAGCGCCAGATGTTCGCCATCCGGCGTCAGGCAGCGCAATCCGGATTCGGCAGTGATATGACCGATCACCGAGGCGGTGACACCGGCGGCGGCCATGGCCTGTTCGATGGCGAAGGCCTCGGCCGGCGACGCGGTGAAGCACAGTTCGTAATCATCGCCACCGGACAGCTGCAAGGCCCAACGGGCGGTATCGTCTTTGTGGAAATCGAGCAGACTGGCCGACACCGGCAAGCGGCCGAGTTCCAGTTCGGCACCGACGCCACTGCTGGAAAGAATGTGACCCAAGTCCTGGGCCAAACCATCGCTGATGTCGATGGCGGCGCTAGCCAGGCCGCGCAAAGCCAAACCGGCAGCCACGCGCGGCGTCGGGCGGTCGAGCCGATGGCGCAGTTTCATCGACTGCATCGGGCCGTGTTTGTATTGCTGCAAGGCTGCCGCGGCATCGCCGAGCGAACCGGTGACCCAGACATCATCACCGACACGGGCGCCAGCGCGTCGCAACGCGGCACCTGCGGGCACGAAGCCCTGCACGGTCACCGTCACCGACAACGGACCACGGGTGGTATCGCCGCCGATCAGGGCCACGCCATGTTCGGTAGCCAGCTCCAGTAGACCTTCGGAGAACTCCTGCAGCCAGTCCCATTCCATCTCGGGCACGGTCAGCGCCAGACTCATCCAGGCCGGCTCGGCGCCCATCGCCGCCATATCGCTGAGATTGACCGCAAGCGCTTTGTAGCCGATGTCGGCGGCAGATGTTTCGTCGGGGAAATGCACGCCGGCCACCAAGGTGTCGGTGCAGGTTATCAACTGCATGCCGGGCGGCACGCTGCAGATGGCGGCATCGTCGCCGATGCCGAGCACCACATCGTCGCGGGCGCCGGATTGCTGCGCCTTGTTTTTCAGCCAGGCAATCCAGTCGAACTCGCTCATCCGCGGCGGGCGTTGAGCTCGGGCTGGCGCCAGATGCCGGCGGCCTGATCCAGCACGCCGTTGACATAGGTATGGCCGTGATCGGAACCGAAACGCTTTGCGATTTCGATGGCTTCGTTGAGGATGACCCGGTACGGCACATCGAGGCGGTCACGCAGCTCGAGGGTGGCGATGCGCAGCACGGCGCGCTCGATCGGATCGACCTGCTCCATCGGGCGGTCCAGGCAATCGGCCAGTGCGGCATCGAGTTCGCGGTAACCGCCGATGACGCCACGCACCAAGGCCTCGAAGTACGGCAGATCGGCCACTTCCATGTCCTGCTCGTGGCTGAACTGCTCCAGCACGGTGTCGACCGGCGTGTGCGACAGCTGCCAGGCGTACACGGCCTGCAGGGCACGGCGGCGGGAGCGCGAGCGGGCGGCGGGGTCGATGCCGTCGGTACGGGCAGGTTTCATCGGAGTCCAATCTACGGGGTGGAGGGCCATTTTACCGCAGCGCGGGGTATCACGCACCCGCGTCGCTGGACAGGTCCTGCCACATCACCGCCACGGTCTGGCCGTGCAGTTGCCGGCGTTCATGCAGCAGCCAGCCGGCGTTGGTGTAATAGTCTTCATGGTTCTCGGTGAACAGATACCAGCCCGAATAGCCCAGCGCCGCCACCGCTTGCGCCGCGGCGTTTATCAGGGCCTGTGCCACGCCTTGGCCGCGTGCCTCGGGCACGATGTAGAAACTGGCCAACCACGGCCCGGGCACATCGGCCATTTCCGGGGAGTCTTCCAAGAGCGCGCTGATCGAGCCGATCAAGGTCTCGTCGGCATACGCCAGCCAGGTGGCCGGCAGGCTGGTGTGGTGCAACTGCGCTTGGAATTCCGATCGGGCGGCGGTTTCATCCCATTCGGCAAACAAACCGGCCCACTCGCGCACATGCCATGCCGCCAGCGTTTCGGCCACTCCGGATTGGCCGTTCCAACGCTCGATGCGGAAATTCATGGTTTCTTCGGATCGTCGAGCAGCGGCAGCTGCTCCGCCGCCAGACCGGGCATGTCGCGTTCCAGACGCGCGATTTCTTCGCGGAACTCCTCGATGTCCTGGAATTTCCGGTACACCGAAGCGAAGCGCACATAAGCCACGTGGTCGATTTTCTTCAGCTCATCCATCACCAGGATGCCGAGCTGGTGCGAGGAGATTTCGCGGTCGGTATGTTTCAGCAGACGATGCATGATGGCATGCACGGCGGCATCGATCTGTTCGCCGGTGACCGGGCGCTTCTGCACCGCACGCTCGAAGCTGGTGCGCAGCTTGCGTTCCTCAAAGGCTTCGCGCCGGCCGTTGCTCTTCACCAGCGTCGGCATTTTCAGATCAGCTGATTCGTAAGTGTTGAACCGCTCGCCGCATTCGGCACATTCCCGCCGGCGGCGGATGGCCATGCCCTCTTCCACCACACGGGTGTCGATGACGCGGGTATCGTCATGCTGGCAGAACGGGCAGTGCATCAGGCAGTCTCGGCCAAGGGAAACGCCAAAGTGAATTCAGCCTTGGCTGGCACCTGGCGCCATTGTTCATTCAAACGCAGGGCAGTGTCGAACATGGCCTGTCCATCGGCTTCGGATATTTGGGGGACGGCGACGCCACGCATTACGCAGGCGCCTTCCACCCCGCCGATGAATGCGCTGAAATCGAACACGCCCTGCCACAGTTGAGTTTGAAGGCCTTCCACCACCGATTCGGCCTGCGCCACTTCGAAATGGCGGACCGGATCGATGTACTCCCTGAAGTTTTTTTCGGCGAATGCGATGTCGGCGCCTTTGCCGACCAAGCCAAGAAACCCGTCTTTCAAGTGCAAACGGCTTTCCACCACGGCATGCACCAGATCGTGCGGCAGAACGCCTTGGCGCGGCATTTCGCAGCCGGTTTCGCTGCCGTCATCGCGCAGCACCCGCAGGCGGTCGTATTTGCCGCCGGACTCGAGCTTGCGGGCGATGAGTTTCACGCGGAAGCGCTTAGCCGTAAACCGGGAACATCCGGCATTGCTTGGTCACGTTGTCGCGTACGCCATCCAACACCGCGTCATTGGTGTGGTCGTCGAGCACGTCGCAGATCCAGTTGGCCAAGGCCACGCATTCCGGTTCTTTGTAGCCGCGGGTAGTCAGCGCCGGGGTGCCGATGCGCAGACCCGAGGTGACAAAGGGCGAGCGCGGATCGTTCGGCACCGAGTTTTTATTCACGGTGATGTGCGCTTTGCCCAGCGCCGCTTCGGCGTCTTTGCCGGTGATTTCGCGGCCGATCATGTCGATCAGCATCAGGTGGTTTTCGGTGCCGCCGGACACGATCTTGTAACCGCGCGCCATGATGGCTTTGGCCATGGCCTGCGCATTCTTCACCACTTGCACTTGGTAGTCCTTGAAGTCCGGCTCCAGCGCTTCCTTGAACGCCACCGCCTTGCCGGCGATCACGTGCATCAGCGGGCCGCCCTGCGTGCCGGGGAACACCAAGGATTGCAGTTTCTTTTCAATTTCTTCGTTGGCCTTGGCCAAGATGATGCCGCCACGCGGACCGCGCAGGGTTTTGTGGGTGGTGGAAGTGACCACATCGGCATGCGGCACCGGGTTCGGGTACACACCGGCGGCGACCAGACCGGCCACGTGCGCCATGTCCACGAAGAAGTAGGCGCCGACCGATTTGGCGATTTCCGCCAAGCGCGCCCAATCGACGATCTGCGAATACGCGGAGAAGCCGCCGATCAGCATTTTCGGTTTGTGTTCCTGGGCCAGACGGTTGACTTCGTCGTAATCGATCAGGCCGTTTTCATCCACGCCGTACTGCACGGCGTTGTAGATCTTGCCGGAGAAGTTCACTTTCGCGCCGTGGGTCAAATGGCCGCCATGCGCCAGGCTCATGCCCAGCACGGTATCGCCCGGATTCAGCAGCGCCATGTACACCGCGATGTTGGCCGAGGAGCCCGAGTGCGGCTGCACGTTGGCGTAATCGGCGCCGAACAGCTGTTTGGCGCGTTCGATGGCCAGCACTTCCGCGACATCGACGAACTCGCAACCGCCGTAGTAACGCTTGCCCGGATAGCCCTCGGCGTACTTGTTGGTCAGTACGCTGCCCTGGGCTTCCAGCACGCGCGGGCTGGTGTAGTTCTCCGAAGCAATCAGCTCGACGTGGTCTTCCTGGCGCTGGCGCTCGTCGGCGATGGCTTTGGCGAGTTCAGCGTCGTACTGGGCAATGGTCTGGCTGCGGGCGAACATGGGGGAAGCCTCGGAATCGGGGGGAGGCTTAAATTGTAGCTTGCACGCGCCCCGAGGGCTAGCCGAAACTGGCGGAAAACCCCTGAATAAGGGATAATTGACGGCAATTCACCGCAAGATATCGGGCTTGGCCCAGGAATCCGCATGCAATACATTTACACCATGATCGGCGTCTCCAAGACCGTGCCGCCGAAGCGCGAAATCATCAAGGACATCTCGCTCAGTTTCTTCCCGGGCGCCAAGATCGGCCTGCTCGGCCTGAACGGCGCCGGTAAATCCACCGTGCTGCGCATCATGGCCGGCGTGGACACCGATTTCACCGGCGAAGCCCGCCCGCAGCCCGGCATCAAGGTCGGCTACCTGGAGCAGGAACCGCGCCTGAACCCGGAACACACCGTGCGCCAGGCCGTGGAAGAAGGCGTGGGCGAACTGCTGCACGCCCAGGCTGAACTCGACGCCGTGTACGCGGCCTATGCCGAAGAAGACGCCGATTTCGACAAACTGGCCGCCAAACAGCAGCGCCTGGAAGCCATTCTGGCCAGCGGCGATGCCGATACTCTGGAACAGCAACTGGAAATCGCCGCCGATGCCCTGCGCATTCCGGCCTGGGATGCCATCTGCGGCAAACTCTCCGGTGGTGAAAAACGCCGGGTGGCGCTGTGCCGCCTGCTGCTCTCCAAGCCCGACATGCTGCTGCTCGACGAACCGACCAACCACCTGGACGCCGAATCGGTGGAGTGGCTGGAACAGTTCCTGGCCCGCTACACCGGCACCGTGGTGGCCGTGACCCACGACCGTTACTTTCTGGAAAACGTGGCCGAATGGATTCTGGAACTCGACCGCGGCCGCGGCATTCCGTGGAAAGGCAATTACACCGCATGGCTGGAGCAGAAAGGCGACCGCCTGAAGCGCGAAGAATCGGCCGAGTCGGCCCGCCAGAAAGCGCTGG
>CAJAPA010000079.1 GCA_903942465.1 uncultured Gammaproteobacteria bacterium | reverse complement strand
GATAACGCGCTGAGCAAAGCCCGTTTCGAATTCCGCTGGGAAGACCAGTTCAATCTCGGCTTGGATCCGGAGCGCGCGCGCGAGTACCACGACGAAACCATGCCCAAACAGGCGCATAAAGTCGCGCACTTCTGCTCGATGTGCGGGCCGCACTTCTGTTCGATGAAAATCAGCCAGGACGTGCGCGAATTCGCCGACCAGCAGGACATCGCCAAAGGCATGGCCGAGAAATCCCAGGAATTCCTCAGTCAGGGTGCCGAGGTTTACCGTCCGGAGTGATATCCTAAGTAAGCGCTTTCAGACCATATCCTTCCGGAATTCCCATGAAGCTCGATTATCCATTCATCCAATTGCCATTGACTTTCGATGCCGACCGTCTGTTGAAAGAGGTCTCAGCCATCGATGCTTCGGCATGGCAGCCGCATCCGCAGGGCTATGCTGGCAATTTCGCGATGACCCTGGTCACGCCGAACGGCATCAACAACAATGATGAGATGTCGGGTCCGATGATGCCCACGGACTATCTGAAAAGCTGCCCCTACCTGATGGAAGTGCTGCGCTGCATCGGCGGGGTCTGGGGCCGTTCACGTCTGATGAAATTATCCGGACAGGCCGAAGTCACGCCCCATATCGATACCAATTACTACTGGCGTGAACGCATGCGTGTGCATGTACCCATCGTCACCCAGCCTAGCGTGCGCTTTTACTGCGGCGAGCAGGACATGCACATGCCGGCAGGGGAGTGCTGGATCTTCGACACCTGGAGCATGCACAACGTCGTCAATGATGCCAGCGAAGAGCGCATCCATCTGGTCGCCGATACCGTTGGCGGCGAGGAATTCTGGCAGTGGTTCCGTTCAGGTCGCCCGCTCGGCATGGATATTCCCGGCTGGAGTCCGCAGCATATTCCGGAATTCCACCGCGAGCCGCCGCCGCTCCGCCTGGAAACGCAGAATCTTCCCGAGGTGATGACCCCTTGGGAAATGCGCGAGCACTTCAGTTTCCTGTTCAACGAAGCGGCGCCGCATCCGGACCTCAATGCCCTTTCCGCCATCACCTACGATCTGACGCTGTCATGGCAGGCATTGTGGATGGAATGCGGCAGCGATCCCGCGGCATTCCCGCGTTATGCCAGACTGCGCGACGACTACATGCAGGCCATGCGTCCGTTCGAACATCTTCAATTACGGAGCGGCTATCGGCTGATTATGGCGATCGCCCAGGCGCTGATCCTGCATTGTCTGAAGGATGCCAAGCGGACATTCAAGGAGCATCGTGATACCGGTCAGGAATTGCCGGCATCACGGCCCGAGGCCGACGGACGCATCGAGCGTCCGGTTATTCTGGTCAGTGCCCCGCGTTCGGGCTCGACCATGTTCTTCGAGGCCTTGGAAAAAAGTCCGGATTTGTGCAGCATCGGTGGCGAAAGCCATGCCCTGATGGAAAGCATCACCATGCTGCATCCGGGCTCGCGCAATTTCGATTCCAATGTGCTGGCCGCCAAGCACTGTTCGCAGGATATCGCACGTGAATTGCATTTCCGTTTCTGGGAGGGCGCATTCAAACCGGACGGCACCAAGCCCGGAAACGGGGCGCCGATGCGTCTTCTGGAAAAGACCCCGAAAAACGCGCTGCGCATTCCGTTCATGAAACAGTTGTTCCCCGATGCGCTGTTCGTCTATCTGTATCGGGATCCGAAGCATGTGCTCGCCAGCATGATCGATGCCTGGCAATCCGGAAAATTCCGGACCTATCCGGACCTGCCCGGCTGGCCGGGCACGCCTTGGTCGCTTTTGCTGACACCGGGCTGGCGTGACATCGCAGGGCAGCCCCTGCACCACATCGTGGCGCATCAGTGGGCGGCGGCCACCAAGGTCATGCTGGACGATCTGGAAGCGGTGGATCCGAATTGTGTGGTGAAGGTGCGTTATGAAGATCTGCTTGCCGGGCCAAAGTCCGAGCTCGACAGGGTTTGCGCCTTCTGCGGAATCGCACAGGTTCCGGAGTTCGAATCCCTGCCGCTGTCGAAGCATACCTTGACGCTGCCGGATCCTGAAAAATGGAAGCGCCATGCCGCGGCCATTGAAGAAATCTGGCCGATTGTCGCCGAGCAGGCCGCGCGCGCCGAGCGTTTTATCGCAACCGATCGCTGATCGGACTCAGCCCAACGTGGCCGCCTGCAGCGAAACCCGTTTCTTGCCGCCGTCCAGTGTTTGCGTGCCGATTTCGGTGAAGCCGAAGCGGTCGTGGAAGCGCCGCGACGGCTCGTTCGGCGGTTCGATGTTGTACTCGCAGGTCAGTACCGGAACGCCCTGCGCGCGCGCCCGATCGAACAGGGCCTCGTACAGGCGGGTGCCGAGTTTCAGTCCGGCATGTTCCGGCGCGATGACGATGCGGTCGATGTATAGAAATACCGGATAGCGTGCAGCGAAGAAATCATAATTGGGATTGGCGTAGCCGGCACGTTCGCGCATGGCCAGCAGAAAGCCGACGACGGTGCCGTCAACGGTAATAACCCAGTTGCAATTTGCCATCGTCTGCAATTCCTTCAGCCGCAAAGCATCCATCGCACTGGTGTGCTGCACGGCGGCGGCATTGAGTTCGACGATCCGCTCGAAGTCGCCTTGCGATATATCGCGGATGGCAATTCTATACATCATTGGGTCCGCCGTAAACCGAGGGTTTCTTTGGTAGACCGGGGACTGTAGGTGAACCATTCAAAATCGGCATAATTATCTGACTTCAATCCGTTGGATGTTGCGTACAGACCGATAAAAACACCGGTGTAGTTGAAGCCGCGAAGCACAGCAGGAGAGAGTGTCGAGCCATCGATTACTGGACCTGTCGCCAACCATGACTTGCCATCCAATGAAAAATAAAATTGGTAAGCAAGTGCATTGCCCGTGACCTTTAGGAAAACTTTTGTTTCCGATATGACCTGTTCCGATAAAACGGTCGGACCGGCCTCGGTCATTTGAGAGACGCGGATGACATTTTTCCCGCTTACCGATTTGGCCAAAGTCATCGTATATGCCGCATTGTCTTTTTGAACGATGGCAAGGCCGGCTTCTTCATGATGTTCCGGTGAAAAGACCATCACAGTGCTGGATTCGAACTGGAAATGGCGTTGTCGAATGCCGACAAAACTGTATAGAGTACGTTCGGCAAAAGCACCCGGTTGTAGAAACAGCCTTAGTTCGCCTGTATTGTCCCGAAGGTTGTGGAAAGGACGGATTGGTGCACGCCGGAACGTCCATTCGGGATTCAACACCGTGGCATTGAATTCATCCCTGAATTC
>CAJAPA010000078.1 GCA_903942465.1 uncultured Gammaproteobacteria bacterium | reverse complement strand
GCCCTGAGCAGATACTTGAGGGTGATGACCTGGCCGATGCCCAGCAGCGACACGCCATAACTGACGAACAGGCGCGGTGAAATCTGCTTGCCGATGGTCAGCGTGGAATCGCCGAGTGCACGCGACTCGCTGATCGAGGCCTGATCCAATCCGACCTTGCGGCCAAGCGTGCCGACCAGGAACGATCCGCCGGCGTTAAGCGCCATGGACTTGGCATTGATGGAATCCGCCTGTCCGGCACTGACCGAATTCAGCGGGCGTCCAAATAACAGCCAGGACAGTGCATCGGAATCGGACATGGCCGGATTCGACACGACCGTGGTTTTCGGTTTGGCCGCGGGGCCGGTAATCTGCAGACCGACCGTGATGTTCTCTTCTTCGATCACCCGTTCGGTCAGGATGTCGAGACGCGGCTCGTACACCAGATTGTTGCTGTACTGAAGATTGCCGCGTTTGATCGCCAATTCCTTGCCGTAGGACGCGTATACGCCGCTCAGGCTGAGCGTGCCGGTGAGCTTGGTGGGACTGTCATACGGACTGTCGACCATGACCCGGCCGGTGACCGCACCATCCAGGCCATAGCCGCTGACTTTGACGTGGTCGCTGACGCCGACTTTCAGCTTCAGGCCGAGCCGGAGCAGATCGCGCTGCGCCTTTTCAGGCACCGGATCGACCACCACCACATCGCTGGAAATGGCAACACTGGTGCTGATCGTTTCCAGATTGAGCTGGCCGCCGAGCAGATTGATGTCGCCGTTGAGACTGTAGATGCCTTTGGCATAGCCGAGCAGCAGGTCGGTATCGGCGGTCAACTGCATGTTGGGTGTATCAGTGAGGGTCACATTCTTGCCGATCAGGCGCAGATCGATCGGCTGCGGCAGCTGATCGGCCGGATCCCAGACGCCAATGACCGACAGCCGTCCGTCGCCGGACTTGATTGATCCCTTCACCAGCATCGCCAGATTGTCATTGCTCTTCGCGGTAATCTGGCCGTCGGCCAGTTTCAAGCCGAGTGCGGGAATCTGCACGTTGAAATCCTGCAGTCGATAGGCACCGTTGATGCTGGGCGCATCGCGGCGGCCGCTTATCTCGATTTCACCGTTGATGCGTCCCGACGGCTGCGCCAGATCCAGGGAAAACAGTTCAAGCCAGGACAGCTCATTGATCTGCAGCTTCAGGTTGCCGTTCAAAGGCGCATTCGCCGAGAAACCGGTATCCAGGGCACCCTCGATCAAACCGCCCTCAGGCAGGCGCGCCTGTACCTCGCCGGCCAGGCGATTGGCCAGCCACTTCAACTGCAGCCGGAAATCCTCGATGCGCATCACTTCGTTGGCCTCATTGGGCTTCACACCCACCTTCAGCAAAGGCACATCCAGATCGACGAATCCGGAACCGCTGAGCGCAAAGTCCTTGGGCAGTTCGGCGCGCAGAACGGCCGTGCCCGAATAGGTGAATTCCTTGCCGGCGTTATTGACCCAAGGCTCGAGCAGTGACAGCGGAAAATCATCACCGCTGACGGCAATCAGATTGCCGTCATCCTCTGCGCAGAGGCGTGCGCCGTGATCGGTACTGGCCAGACAGGCTGGCGTGAAACGGTAACCGGAACCATCCAGCGTCACGGATGTGGGTTGCTGCAGCTGCCATATGCCGAGCACCCCGCCATCGGCACGCAGGGACTCCGGACGAAGCCGGGTGACGCCGTCCTGCCATTGCAGATCACCGGCGGAGTCCAAAGTGTAATCACCCGACTGCGCGGAAATGCGATAGACGGCATCGCGCAATGGGCCATCAAGATCCAGGGCAATGCGTTCGATCGCGCGCCCATCAATCATGACATCGTCGGCCTCCAGCTGCGTTCTTCGATCCCCCAGCGTGCCGCCTTGCAGGCGTATCCGGCCGACCCGGTAATCGGGAATCTGCAGATCGCTGCCCTGGACATCGACCCGGTGATCGGGACTTTGGCGGTCGCCCTGCAATACCAGCGTGCCACGGAGCAAACCGGACCAGGCCGGACTGAGGTCATTCAGATCCAGAGGCAGCATGGCCGCGGCCACATCCAGTTTGCCGTTATCCCCGCCCTTGAGCGTGACATGCGATGCGCCGGCGTAAAGATCGGCATCACCGGCCACGGCCAATCCATCGAAACGCATATCGGCTTTTCCCGCCAATCGGCGTCCGCGCAATTGACCGCCGAGACCATCGATTTTCACCGTACCGCGCCAATCCTTGCCGGCCGGCTGCTGCACCGCGATGCGCAAATCGGCATTGACCGCCCCCGGGTACTCGGCGAAGAAATAGCCCGGATCGAATTTCGCCAATTTGCCGTCGAAAGCGATGTCCATCGCCGGTTGCCAACGCAGGCGCAGCCGGCCATCCAGTCCTCCCTGCGCCATGCCCACTTTCATTTTCGGCAGATCCAGCGTGCTGTCCGTACCGCTGCCGGCCACATCGAAACCGGCACGTTCCTTTCCGCGCACCAGCGTGCCCGTGGCTTTGAGCTGCCATGCGCTGAGTTTGCCGCTGGCCTCGATGCGTGTGCTGAGCACGACCGGCACCGGTTTGACCGTGTTCCTGGCGGCATCATTTTCCGGCAAGGGTAGAACGAAATCGGCAATCTGCAGCACCAAGGCATCACTGCTGAGCTCGCCTTCGGTATTCAGGCTGCCCTGCGCCGACAGGCGCGCACCGGCGTATTGCAGATGCACGTCTTCCAGCAGGACCTTGCTGCCATCCAGGGAAAAACGGGAAGGTTCGATGATCACGGTCTTGCCATCCCGGCTGAACTCACCGGCAATCTGGCTTCGCCGGTCATCGCCGGACGCGCCCAATTGCACGCGGTAGGCATGTTCATCGACCAGCCCCAGCATGGCGGGCTCGAAGCGTTCGCTGCTCGCGCCCAATACCCAGAACGGCCGGCCATCACGGGTGGTCAATTCCCAACGGATGCGGACCGGTTCGGGCAAGGCCCCCTCAATATCGAAAAGAAAACGTTTGGCATCGCCTTCAGCATGCAGTCGCAAGGCCGGCGCTGCGCCGGCGGATTCGGTCTTTAGCCGGACCGTGCCGTCCAGGCGCGTGGCATAAGCACGGTTCGGCCGGTAATCGCCGTTCAGACTGATCTGGCCATGGGCGGACTCGGCCTGCAGGCTGTTCAAGGTCAGCGCTCCCGGCGCCAGCTCGAGGCCACCGCGGAGTTCGGTGACTGCATACAGAGGCCGGTCCTGCTCGAACAACTGCAGATCGGAAATCTGGACATCGGCGGCACGGATACGCAGCGGCACATCGAGCGCCGGCAGGCTTTCCGGCCAGCGCGGAAACTCAAAGGGCGTGTCGTCCTTTTTCAGATGCAGACGCACGCGCTCGGCACGCAGATTTGCGATGTTCAGATGCCGGAACAGCAACGGCAGGATGTCGGTTTCGATCTCCAGCAGCCCGGCTTCATAGCGCTGCTCGGCATCGGCGTAGGACAGTTTCTGGAAACGCAATCC
This sequence comes from uncultured Gammaproteobacteria bacterium, assembly GCA_903942465.1. Classification (GTDB taxonomy): domain Bacteria; phylum Pseudomonadota; class Gammaproteobacteria; order Xanthomonadales; family Xanthomonadaceae; genus Arenimonas. The sequence continues at coordinate 19,124 of CAJAPA010000078.1, read as the reverse complement.
CTCGGCCAGCACGCCATCGACTTTCTGCCATTGCAGGCGCGCGCCCTTCGGCAATTGCCCCTGTGCCTGCGCCAGCACGAAATCACGGCCGGCCGTGCTGTGCAGCAGCCAGGCGCCGAAAGCGACCGCGCTGGCAATGAGCGCCAGAAGCAGAAGCGCTAGCATCGATTTCTTCGACAGGCTCACAGATCGGACCCGATGGTGAAGTGGATGCCGAAGCCCGGATCCGGACCGTTGAAACCGTAGGCGACATCGAAACGGACCGGACCGATCGGCGAGCGCCAGCGCACACCGGTACCGACACCGAAATTGGCATTCGGTTTGCGGTCGAAGGCGTCGCCGACATCCACGAAACCGGCCACCGCCCACTCCGGATTCAGACGGTATTCGTATTCGACGCTGCCGACCGCCATGTAACGGCCGCCGAGATTGTAGTTGCCGAAGTACTCGCCGATCTCCTTGTAGCCGTAACCGCGCACGCTCTGGTCGCCACCGGCATAGAAACGCAGGGAGGGCGGAAAATACGGATAGTTGGCGGACCAGGTGGCGCCGATCTCGCCGCGGACCAGAAGGCGGCTGTTGCTGCCGAGTCCGTGGATGCGTTTGTTCTTGACGGTGACCTGCACGAACGGGGACTTGGACTGCGCGAACTCGTAGCCGCTGCGCGCCTGGTAATACCAGGCCGAACCGCTGGTCGGGTAAAGCGGATCGTCGCTTCGGCGCCAGACTGCGTTGAACTCGGGGTACGCCACCGAGGTATACAGGACATTGCCGAGTGACTGGTCGATGTCGGGGATGGCTTCATCGAATCGTTCGCGGCGCACATTGAAACTGGCCAGCAGATCCCAATTGCGCAATTCCCCGCTGCGGCTGAACGTGCCCTCGACATAACGGCTGCTGGTACTGGTGTATTCCTCGTTGCGGGTGACCAGGCCGATGCCGTACCAGCCATCCAGCCACTGGAAGGCCGGAATGCGGTACAGCGCGGTGAAGCTCTGTTCGTTCTGCGCCCATCCGGCATTGAAATCGAGTTTGTGGCCGCGGCTATTGATCCAGCGCCGCTCCACGCCGTATTCGACGCCGAGCCCGGTTTTGGTGCCGTACCGGAAACTGGCGTACTGGCTGCTGCGCTTGCCCTGGGTCAGGCTGACCAGAACAGGCACGGTGCCATCCTGCTTGTTCTCGAGATCCGGCACGATTTCAATCGAACTGAAGTAATTGAGTTTGGCCAGCGACTCCTGCAAACGGTTGATCTGCGGCTGCGAATAGTATTTTCCGGCTTCGAAATTCACCAGCTGCTCGAGCAGACCCGGCTCGAACGTGTGGCCTTCAAAGCGGACCGCGCCGTAGCGGTAGCGCATGCCGCTGTCCCAGGCCAGATCGATGTCGGCGCTCTGCGCCGCACGGGTCACGCGCACTTCGTGCACGCTGTTGCGCATGTCGAAATAGCCGCGATCGAGCAGGGCCTGGCTGATTTCCGCCTTGTTTTCCTCGTAAAGGCCGTGATTGAAGACCTCGCCCCGGGTCGGCTCGAAACCTTCCAGCCAGAAGCCGATGAAGCGGTCTTTGCCGCCGTCGCCATCAACCTGCAGTGCGATGTCACGGACTTTCACCGGCTCGCCGGGAACGACATCGACGATGATCTGGGCACGGGAACCGTCGCGCTCCATCCGGCTGTTGATGATGGGATGGTAATACCCCAGCGGTTCCAGGCTGTCTTCGACCAGACGGTTGATGTTGCTGACGTAATAACCGAGCCGGCCTTCCGAAACCGTTTCGCCTTTCCCTTGCGCTTCCGGAAGCGCGACCGCGCGGCGGACCACCTGCTCGAGCGCCTTGTCCTTTTCCAAACCGTTGATCTTGATTGGCAACAGTTCCGCCGCCGACACCGAAGCGGAATGGGCGCCGAAGATAAGCAGAAGGGGAAAGAGCGGCCGCATACCGCATTTTACGGGGCGCTCACGGCGCACCGCAAGCGATTACTGCACGCGCAGCGGCGAAGGGTATTGCCTTCCGGCGCGTTTGGGACGGAAACAGGGCACGCGGGTGAAGAAATCGTCGGCGGCATGTTCCGGATGCCAGCCCGGGATTCCGGTCAGCGGAATCGGACGAAGCTCCTGCGGATCATTGAGCAGCTCGCCGCTGGCAATGCCCTCGGCAATCCGAGACGCCATGCCATTGTCATCCAGCGGCGTTGCGGCATTGATGACCAGCGCCTTGGCCACCAATGCGATTGCCGGCGTCAAGGCGTGCTCGAACAGGGAATGGCCGAACAGCCAGAGCTGCAGCACGCCGCGGCGCTCGGCGTCGGCCCAATTCCGGAATAGATACGGCCAGTCGTGTGCATCCCAGGCCGCTTGCAGTGCGGCATCGTGCAGACGCACTACGGCACCGGCCTCATCGAACTGGGTCAACGCGCATTGCCCGCGCGTGCGCTGCTTGGGCCCGACCCGCGCGATGTCGACGACCTGGCGGGCATTCAGGGCCTGCTTGATGGCGGGAAAGCGCATCCAGATGAAGGCGTTGAACAGATCGTGCCAGTTGCGCGCGCGGGTCGCGATGACGCCGGATTCGGCGATACGCTGCTCATAGTGCCGATCGTCCTGCAACGCCGCCTGTTCGACGAAATGGTAAGGCCGGCCTGCGGCATTGGCCGATGCGTTCCAGAGCGCATTCAACATGGCCATTTCCGGCCAGGCTTCGGATCGACAAAGGTCCTGCTGCCCGTCGGCGAGCGTCGCGAATACCGGATGTGCGTAGACCTGTGGTTTGATCTTATCGCGTTCAGGAGCGAGGTAACGCATGACCGCGGGTTTAATGGAAGCGTGCCGCTTTCAAGGCCAACGCGCGAACGGCAGCGGGAATCAGCACAGACGATTCCACCGTGCGCATCCGTTCGTCATCGGCGATGAAGCCCTCATGATGGTCCAAGGCCCAGGTCAAGGGATACGGCACATGCACGGCGAACCCGCCGACCTGCAACACCGGCGCGATGTCCGAGTGCAGGGAGTTGCCGACCATCATGAACTGCTGCGGATGCAGCCCGAATTCGGACAGCACGCGCCGGTAAGTGACCGGATCTTTTTCGGACACGATTTCGATACGGCCGAACAGGGACGACAATCCGGAACGGGCGACCTTGCTTTCCTGATGGAACAGATCGCCTTTGGTGATCAAAACCACTTGGTATTCACGGGCAACCTCGGCTACCGCATCGGCGATGCCGTCCAGCAGTTCCACCGGATGGTTCAATACTTCTTTGCCAAGCTGGATGATTTCATGCAGGTGATGCGCGCTGATGCGTTCGGCGGTCATCGCGACCGCCGTCTCCAGCATCGACAGGGTCATGCCCTTGGCGCCGTAACCGAACAGCTTGATGTTGGCACGCTCGACCTCGAGCAGATGATCGTGCACATTGGCATTGCCGATGTCGATGTACTGGCCGAGGATGGTTTCGAAGTGGCCATGCACCTCGCGGTAAAAGCCCTCGCTGTGCCAGAGCGTGTCATCGGCATCGAAGCCCACCAGTTTCAGCATGTCCGCACTCCGTGTGTCATTTGGGTTCGCGCCACAGGCGGGCGCCGAGGAAAATCAAGCGCAGCTGCAGCACGAAATGATCGACCAGTTCCTGCTCGCTCTGGCGATGACCGGCCGGAAGATCGAGGATGTCGGTGGCGGCATTGAGCATGGTGCTGACCACCAGGCTGCAGATCAGTTCGATGGTCTGCCCGGAAAGACCGGGCACCGTGCCGAGCTCGCGCATGTCGTGCGCCATTTCATGCACGAAACGTTCTTCTTCGCGGCGGATGGCCTTGCGGATGACCGGCGAACCGCCGCTGCGTTCGCCGACGATGAAGCCGAACACCAGACGGTTCTGTTCCAGATAGCGTTTGTAGACCAGCACCGAATTGTGCAGCATGTCTTTCGGCGGAAATCCGCTGCGTCGGGCCTCGCGCAACAGGCGGCGCAGGGTGACCCCGCCCTCTTCCACCAGCGCCAGGCCGAGTTCGTCCATGTCCTTGAAGTGCCGGTAGAACGAGGCCGGCACCACCCCGATTTCGCGGGTCACTTCGCGCAGACTCAGCGACGTGAAGCCGCGCCCCTGCCCGACCAGATCCAGCGCCGCCTGCATCAGCTGCTGACGGGTCTGCAGCTTACGGGCGTCGCGGCGGGTGCCGGTGGCAAGCGGGAGGGAGGGCGTACTGGACAAATAAGGGCTTCCGGAGGAGTGAACCCAGTATAAACACTGGGCCGGTGCTGGCAATGCGTAATTGACACAGCCAGTTATTTGAGTAAACATATGTTTACTGATATTAACCGGTAGATGCAATGTTGCCAATGGCACCCGCAATGTTCTGGCGCAGCCCATGGCTGAAGCCGCTGAACGACACCACGGCATGGAACAGTCTGCTGCAAGGGGTCAATGCCACCTGGTCGCTGACCGAGGTGCGTGCCCGCGTATTGCGCAGCGTGCAGGAATGCCGGGATGTGGTCAGCCTGTACCTGAAACCGAACCGCCTTTTCAAAGGCTTCATCCCCGGCCAGCATCTGGCGCTGACCCTGCCCTGCAAGGGGGTTCTGCAATCGCGCAGCTTCAGCCTGTCGCAGGCCCCGGGGGCCGGCGGTGTACTGCGCCTGACCATCAAACTCAAAGCGGACGGCGTGCTGTCGCAGGCGGTGGCCAAACTCAAACGCGGCGCGGTGGTGCGGCTCAGCCAAGCCGGCGGTGCCTTCACACACGCCCGGCCCGAACGCGGCGTGTTGATGCTGTCGGCCGGCTCGGGTATAACGCCGATGATCGCCATGCTGCAGGATTGGGCCAAACACGACACCCGCCCGGATGTGCTGATGATCCACAGCTGCCGCGATGAAGCCGACTGGATTCTGCGCGAGGATCTGCGAACACTTGTTCACCAATGGCCGCAGTTGAAAATCCGGCCCGTGTTCACCGCCGCCGAAGGCCGCTTGGATGCCGAACGCCTGCAGGCACTGGCACCGGATTTCGCCCTGCGCGATACCCTGCTGTGCGGCCCCGAAGAATTTATGGAGTGGATCGCCGCGTTTTACCGTAAGCAGGGCCTGAGCCGACAGCTCAAGCAGGAACACTTCCAGGCCCGCAGAACCGAAATCCGTCCGGATGCCGCGCGTTACGAGGTATTCGCACCCGATGGACGCGCCGTGTTCCATGCGCTGAACGGCCAGCCCTTGCTGGAAGCCGCTGAAGCCGCCGGCCTGACGCCGGTGCACGGCTGCCGGCGCGGCATCTGCAAAACCTGCACCTGCCGCAAACTCGGCGGCACCGTACACAACCAATTGACCGACACACTGTCCGGCAGCGGCGAAGAGTGGATCCAGCTCTGCGTCTCGACCCCGGTCAGCGACCTGCATCTGGAGCTCTGAACCATGGCCGTGAAAACCTTCCTCGATGGCGACCGTCTTGCCGCATTCCAGCAGGAACTCGACCAGCTGCGCGCGAAAGTGATGGCCGATCTCGGCGACGTCGATGCCGCCTACATCCGCCGCGTGCGCATGCTGGCCCAGGGCAGCGCCATTGCCGGCCGCAGCCTGCTGATGTTCGGCATGGGGCCGATCAGCTGGGTGTCCGGCATCCTCGCCTTGGCGCATGCCAAAATCGTCGAGAACATGGAGCTCGGCCACAACATCCTGCACGGCCAGTACGACTGGATGAACGATCCGGCCTTCCACTCCAAGCACTACAGCTGGGACATGGTGTGTGCGCCGGAAAACTGGCGCAAGTCGCACAACATCGAACACCACAATTACACCAACATCCTCGGCAAGGACCAGGATTACGGCTACGGCATGTTCCGACTCACCGCCGCGCAGCGTTGGCGCCCGTCCTATCTGATCCAGCCGTTCAGCTATCTGGTGCTGGCCAGCAATTTCCAGTGGGGGATTGCCATCCAGGATCTGAAACTCGGGCGCTGGCTGCAGGGCCGCATGAGCACGGCGCGTCTGAAAACCCTGGCCAAGCCATTCATGAAGAAAGCCGGTTCCCAGCTGGTCAAGGATTACCTGCTGTTTCCGCTGCTGGCGTTCTGGCAATGGCCGCGCGTGCTGCTCGGCAACCTGATCGCCAACGGCATCCGCAACGTGTGGACCAACGCCGTGATTTTCTGCGGGCACTTCACCGCCGATGCGCAGACCTTCACCCTGAAGGAAACCAAAGACGAATGCCGCGGCCGCTGGTATCTTCGCCAGATTCAGGGCTCCAGCAATCTGGAGGGCGGACGCTGGTTCCACCTGATGACCGGCAACCTCAGCCACCAAATCGAACACCATCTGTTTCCGGACATGCCGGCGCGGCGCTATGCAGAAATCGCACCGCAGGTTCGCGACATCTGCACCCGCTACGGCATCCACTACAACACCGGCGGCTTCTGGAAACAGTACGGCAGCGCCCTGTGGCGGATTGTGCGGTACGCCTTCCCGAACGGCCGACGCACGCTGGCTACGGCCTGAACCGATTCGTTTATCAATAAAAAAACCGCCCGAAGGCGGTTTTTTTATTGGTTGAATTATCCAATCAACCGCATTTGCTGTAACCGCAGTTCAAGCAGGTCTGGCAGCCATCCATCAGTACCAGTGCCTTGGTGCTGCACTTGTGGCACATGGTGGCCGTCGGAGGGAAAGAGGCTCCCTCGCCGGACTGCGATGCCGCCTCGTCGGCGCTGTCGCGCCCGGCATCCACGGCGAGGTCGCCCTCAGAAGATTTCTTTTTCGTGCGGCTCTCATAGGCTGCCCGTTTTTCGGCGATCATCGCGCGCTGGGCATCGCTCAGCTCCGGGTCGACGATCATGCCGATGAATTTCAGATGTTCTTCCACCACCGAGCCGATTTCGGCCACGATCGAGGGCATGTACACGCCGCCGGCCTTGAAGTAGCCGCCGCGCGGATCGAACACCGCCTTCATTTCCTCGACCAGGAAGGTCACATCGCCGCCCTTGCGGAACACGGCACTCATGATGCGGGTGATGGCGACCACCCATTGGAAGTGATCCATATTCTTGGAGTTGATGAACACCTCGAACGGACGGCGCAGTTCGTGATCGGTGCCGGGATTGAGCACGATGTCGTTGATGGTCACGTACATGGCGTGTTCCACCAGCGGCGATTTGATCTTGTAGGTGGCGCCGACCAGAGCTTCCGGGCGCTCGACCTTTTCATGCATGTGGATGATCTCGGCAGTGGCCGGGATGGCCGCCACGGCGACCGGCGCGGCTTCAGCGGCCTTGTCTTCCGGCTTGTTGACACTGTACGACTTGATTTTTTTTGTAATTTTGATGGCCATTACTGCAAAGACTCCTGGGGTATTCGATGAAACGCGGACATGGGACGGACTGCGTTCCGCCCGTCACGGGCAGAACGCAGTCGCTGCTGCTTATTTTCTGGCGGACTTCTTGGCCGGGGCTTTCTTCGCCGGTGCTTTTCTGGCGACGGCTTTTTTGGCCACGGCCTTCTTGGCCGGCGCTTTCTTTACGAACGCTTTTTTGGCCGGAGCTTTTTTCACCGGGGCTTTCTTGGCGGCGGCTTTCTTGGCCGGTGCCTGCTTGGCGAGCTTGGCCTTGACCTGGCTGATGGCTTTCTTTACCGCTTTCGCGGCTTCCGAACGCTCGGCCTGGCTGATGGCTTTCTTCACCGCTTTGGCGGCATCGGAACGCTCGGCCTGGCTGATCGCCTTCTTGACCGCCTTGGCGGCATCGGAACGCTCGGCACGGGCCACTTCCTGCTTCACTTTCTTGATCAAGGGCGCTGCTTTTTTGCTCAGCGCGGCACCGGCCTTTTTGGCTTCGGACTGCACCTTGTTCACCGCGCCCTGCATACCGCTGGATTTCTTCGCACTCATGACGTCACCCTGTTTCGTTGGAATGGTTTAGAACTTACCGTAGTAGCCTTCTTTCAGCGCATCGAACAGATTGGCGGCGGTATGCATTTCACCGTCGTATTCGATCTGTTCGTTGCCCTTTACTTCTACCACGGAACCGTCTTCCAGTTCAAACCGGTAGGTGGTGTTTTCCAGATCCGACTCCTTCACCAGAACGCCCTGGAAGGCGGCCGGATTGAAGCGGAACGTGGTGCAGCCTTTCAGTCCCTGCTGGTGGGCGTAGGAATAGATGTCCTTGAAATCCTCGAACGGATAGTTGGTCGGCACGTTGGCGGTCTTCGAAATCGAGGAATCGATCCACTTCTGCGAAGCGGCCTGGATGTCGACGTGCTCCTTCGGCGAGATGTCGTCGGCCGCGACGAAGTATTCCGGCAACGCGGCTTTCGGATCGTCACTGTACGGCATCGCATTCGGGTTGATCAGCTCGCGGTAGGACAGCAGTTCGTAGCTGTACACTTCCACTTTTTCCTTGGACTTCTTGCCTTCGCGGATCACGTTACGGCTGTAATGGTGCGCGAACGAAGGCTCGATGCCGTTGGAGGCATTGTTGGCCAGCGACAGCGAAATGGTGCCGGTCGGCGCAATCGAGCTGTGATGGGTGAAGCGGGTGCCCTTCTCGGCCATTTTGGCGACCAGCTCCGGCGCCACCGAGGCCACACGCTGCATGTAACGCGAATACTTGGCATGCAGTACGCGGCCTTTGATCTTCTGGCCCAGTTTGTAGCCATCGGCGGCCATTTCCGGACGCTTGCGCAGCATTTCGGCAGTGACCTTGAACTCTTCATCCATGATCGGTGCCGGTCCTTTCTCTTCGGCCAGTGCCAGCCCGACTTCCCAGCCGGCCAGCGCCATTTCGCGCGAGATGGCTTCGGTGAATTCCAGGCTTTCGGCGGAACCGTACTTCATCTTGAGCATGGTCAGCGTGCTGCCCAGGCCCAGAAAGCCCATGCCATGGCGGCGCTTGCGCATGATTTCCTGGCGCTGCTGTTCCAGCGGCAAGCCATTTACTTCCACCACGTTGTCGAGCATGCGGGTGAACACGCGCACGACTTCTTTGTATTCTTCCCAATCGAAAGCGGCTTTGTCGGTGAAGGCGTCACGCACGAACAGGGTCAGATTGACCGAGCCGAGCAGGCAGGCGCCGTAAGGCGGCAATGGCTGTTCGCCACAGGGATTGGTGGCACGGATGTTTTCACACCACCAGTTATTGTTCATTTCATTGACGCGGTCGATCAGGATGAAGCCGGGCTCGGCGAAATCATATGTGGACGCCATGATGCGGTTCCACAGCAACTGCGCACGGATATGACCGAAAATCTTGCAGGCCACCAAGCCGTCGTCACGGGTCACATAGCCGGTGTTGACCGGCCAATCGCGCCAGACTACCTGCGAGGCGTCATTCAGATCAAGATCGTTCTGCTCTTTGACACTGACCGGGAAAATCAACGGCCAGTCGGCATCCTTGTTGACGGCATCCATGAAGCCATCGGTGATCAGCAATGACAGGTTGAACTGGCGCAGGCGGCCATCTTCGCGTTTGGCGCCGATGAATTCCTTGACGTCCGGATGCGACACGTCGAAGGTGCCCATCTGGGCGCCGCGGCGGCCACCGGCAGAAGACACCGTGAAGCACATCTTGTCGTAGATATCCATGAACGACAGCGGACCCGAAGTGTGCGCACCGGCGCCGGACACATAGGCGCCGCGCGGACGCAGGGTCGAGAATTCATAACCGATGCCGCAACCGGCCTTCAGGGTCAGGCCGGCTTCATGCACTTTGTCGAGAATGCCGTCCATGGAATCGGGAATCGAGCCCGACACCGTGCAGTTGATGGTGGAGGTGGCCGGCTTGTGTTCCAGCGCACCGGCATTGGAGGTGATGCGGCCGGCCGGAATGGCACCGCGGCGCAACGCCCACAGAAAGCGTTCATTCCAGTACGCCTGGCGTTCGGCATCCGGCTCGGCTTCCGCCAGCGCCTTGGCAACCCGGCGATAGGTATCATCGATGCTCTGATCGACCGGTACGCCGTTTTTGGCTTTCAGTCGGTATTTTTTATCCCAGATATCCAGCGAGGCCGGTTGCAGCGGAAGCGCATCGTCGTGCGGGGTTTGAACGCTGGCGGGAACGGCTTCCAATCGGGGTGTACTCATATCCAACTTATCTCCATGATAATTCAAGCTTTACAGCCATCACCTGTCACCCCTCACTACATATTGGGGTTTCTCGTTATAAAAACACAACATCTTGTGTTTCAGACCCCTACATTAACCGTCTTGAAACGGCCTGTCAACACGAAATTTTAACCTGTCCTGATGTTCATATTTCTTTAACTTACAGTGAGATAGACTCGTTCTACTGGCGTGAAACCACGTCGTGAATCACCATTTTTTTTCACCTTCGTTATACTGCTTCCCAGACCCCCGGCAGGAACCCCCATGGCTCTCTCCTTGCGTACCTTGGCTTTGGCGACGTTGTGCACCACGACGGGCGCACTGGCTGCCGGTTTTTATTTTTCAAATCAGTCAGATAACGCGAAAAACGCGGCCTCGGAGCGCCTGTGGATGATTCCGGACGCCCAGGCAGCGGCACCGGCCAACGCGCAACCCATGCCCACCCTCGCGCCGATGCTGGCCAAGGTCACGCCCTCGGTGGTCAATATCTACACCAAGCAGCGGGTCCGGGTGAACAATCCGATTGCCGATTTTTTCGGCGGCGGCCGCTACCCGCAGGAGCGCATCGCGCAGTCCCTCGGCTCGGGCGTCATCGTGGATGCCGCACGCGGGCTGATCCTGACCAACAACCACGTGGTCGAGGGCGCCGATGAAGTGTCGGTCAGCCTGTCCGACGGCCGTACCTTCGAAGCGCAACCGGTCGGTTCCGACCCCGACACCGACATCGCAGTCATCCGCATCGCGGCCAAGGATCTGGTGGCCTTGCCGGTCGCCGACTCCAGCAAACTGCGGGTCGGTGATTACGTGGTCGCCGTCGGCAACCCCTTCGGTCTGGGTCAAACCGTCACCTCAGGTATTGTTTCTGCCGTCGGCCGCAGCGGCCTGCAAGGCCTGGGTTTCCAGAATTTCATCCAGACCGATGCCTCAATCAACCCCGGCAATTCGGGCGGCGCTCTGGTCAATCTCAACGGCGAGCTGGTTGGCATCAATGTCGCCAGTTTCAATCCGCGCGGCAGCGCCGCCGGCAACATCGGTCTGGGTTTCGCGATTCCCTCCAACTTGGCCAAGGAAATCATGCGCCAGCTGATGGCCTACGGCGAGGTCCGCCGGGGCACCCTGGGCCTGGATGCCGAAACCGCACAGACCCGAGCCGAGCCGATTACCCGCGGGGCCCTGGTGACGCGCGTCTACCGCGGCAGTCCGGCCGAAGCCGCCGGCATCCGCCCCGGCGATGTCATTGTCAAAGCCAACGACCAACGCATCGACGGCGCCGACACCCTGAGCAATCTGGAAGGCCTGCTGCCACTCGGCGCACCGGTCCGGCTGGAACTGGTGCGCGATAGCCAGCGCCTTGTCGTCAGTGCGCAGCTGAAAGCCTCGCCGAAGGAACTGGATGCGGGCCAGATGGATGCCCGCCTGGCCGGCGCCGTACTGATCGACACCCCGGAACGCTACCGGCAGACCGGCATCCGCGGTGTCATCATCAGCAAAGTGGTAGCCGGCAGCCGCGCCGAACGCAATGGTCTGGAAGCCGGTGACCGCATCCTGGTGGTCAACCGCCAATCGGTCGGCGATCTGGCGGCATTGCGTGCGCAGCTCTCGCAGAATCCGCCGCGCCTGGAGCTGGGCTTGGCGCGTGGCCGGCAATCCGGCTACCTGCAAATGCGCTAAAAACACGCAGTCTGCACGCCGATGCGCGGTATGCTATTGGGATGCATACCGTAAAAGCGATCAGTCTCGATCTGGACGACACCCTTTGGCCGATCTGGCCGATCATCGAGCGTGCCGAGGCGGCGCTTCACGAGTTCCTGTTGGTGCATGCACCGGCGGCCGCCGAGCAGTTTCCGGTGCCGGCCATGCGCCATCTGCGCGAACAGATCGCGCAGGCGCATCCGGAGCTCGCGCACGATTTCACCGCGCAGCGGAAACTGTCCTTGCAGCACGCCTTCCATCTCAGCGGCGAAAGCGATGATCTCATCGAGCCGGCCTTTGATGCCTTTTTCCGCGCACGTAACGATGTCACGCTTTACAGCGACTGCCTGCCGGCGCTTGAGCGGTTGGCGGCGCGCTTTCCGCTGATCGGATTGACCAACGGCAACGCCGACCTCGGCCGTACCGGCATCGGCCACTATTTCACCGGTTGCATTTCGGCGCGTGACGTCGGTGCCGCCAAACCGCATCCGCCGATCTTCGAAGCCACCAGCAAAGCTCTCGGCATCGCACCGCAATACATCCTGCATGTCGGCGATGATCCCTGGCTGGATGTTCAGGGCGCACACGACGCCGGTTTCCAATCGGTCTGGATCAACCGCACCGGCGCGGTCTGGCCGACTGAAATCACGCCGCCCCATTACACCATCACCGACCTGCAGCAACTGGCCGAACGGCTGGAAGAGGTATCCGCATGATCCTGGCATTATCCGCGCAAGGCGTATCGACCGAACGCCATCCGCAATCGCGGGCCATAGAATTCGTTTCGGCCGAACACTACCCTGCCTGGCTGGCGGCGCAACCGGAATTCACCCGGAATTGGCTGGGCGGCCAGTCGTTCCAAGGCCGTGCCACGCAGTTCGCGCTGCTGCCGGAGGCCAGCGGGCAATGCCAGCGGGTTGTCGCCGTCATCGGTGGCGACACGCCGTATGCAATCGCGCATCTGCCGAAACTGCTGCCGAAAGGCCATTATCATCGCAGCACCGATTCCACCGCCGCGCTCAGCGCCGACAATCTGCTGCTGGGCTGGGGGCTGGGCGCCTATCGTTTCGAACGCTATCTGGCCAAAACCGAACCGGCAGTGCTGCACGTCGAAAACCAGAGTGCGCTGGCCGAAAGCATTCTGGCCGCCAGTCTGGATGTGCGCGACTGGATCAATACGCCGACCGAGCACATGGGGCCCGATGAGCTGGAGCAGGCCACACGCGGCATCGGGGAACGCTTCGGTGCGGACATATCCTGCATCCGCGGCGAAGAGCTGCTGACACGGAACCTCCCCACCATCCATGCGGTCGGCCGCGCTTCGCACCGGGCACCGCGTCTGATCCGTCTGGACTGGGGCGATGACACGCATCCGCATGTCGTGCTGTGCGGCAAAGGTGTCTGCTTCGATACCGGCGGCCTCGACATCAAACCGGCCGACGGCATGCGCAACATGAAAAAAGACATGGGTGGCGCGGCGCATGCTCTGGGTCTGGCCCGACTGCTGATGCAGAACAAGATACCGGTGCGGCTGACCCTGCTGATTGCCGCGGTTGAAAATGCCATCGCCGGCAATGCCTTCCGCCCCGGCGATGTCATTACCACACGCCAGGGCTTGAGCGTTGAAATCGACAACACCGACGCCGAAGGCCGCTTGGTGCTGTCCGATGCCTTGACCCTGGCTGGCGAACTGAAGCCGGACTTGATCATGGATTTCGCGACCCTGACCGGCGCCGCCCGCATCGCGCTCGGACCGGATCTGCCGGTGCTGTTCAGCAATCATGCGGAAACGGCGCGCGATTATCTGGCGGCCGGTGAAGCCGAGCACGACCCGCTCTGGCAACTGCCGTTGTGGCAACCCTATCTCGCTTACCTGAAATCCAACGTGGCCGATTTGGCCAATGCCGGGCCGAGTAAAATGGCGGGCTGCATGACCGCCGCGCTGTTCCTGCAGCGTTTCGTTCCGGCCGGCACCGCCTGGACGCATCTGGATGTGTACAGCTGGAACGATTCCGAGCGCCCCGGAAAACCGGCCGGCGGCGAGGCCCAGGGCCTGCGTGCGGCGTTCCGCTTCCTGCAGAAAAAATATGACCACCGGCACTCCACCGATTCCTGAGTCAATGACAGAATAATGGCCATCACGCCAAGGACTAACGTATGAACCGCCCTGATGAATTGCTCAACCAGCTGAAAATAAATCGCAGTGGCAGCACAGCAATGAAAAAGAAACGGCGCTGGCCGTGGATCGTCGGCGCCCTGGTGGTTATCGTTGCAGCTATTTTGCTGCTGCGCGGCGGCAAGGCGCTGGAAGTGGAAACGATCAATCCGCGCTCGGCCGCGGAAAGCGGTCCGGCCTCGGTGCTGGATGCCTCCGGCTACGTGACCGCACGCCGTATCGCTACCGTCTCCTCGAAAATCACCGGCAAGGTGAAAGAGGTCTACATCGAGGAAGGCCAGCGCGTCAAAGCCGGCGAAATACTCGCCCGCCTCGATGTGCAGGACGCCGACGCCCAGTACCGCCTGTCGCAATCGCAATTAGCCTCCAGTGAATCGCAGCTGGCCGAAGCGCGCGCGCAGCTGGCTTTGGCCGAGAGCAACTATGCCCGCAACCGCGAGCTCGGCGCCAAACAGCTGGTTTCCCGTCAGGCGCTGGATGCCGCCAAAGCCGAGCGTGACTCGCGCGCCGCGCGCCTGAATAGCCTGCAGAAATCGGTCAGCGTCTCGCGCGATCAGCTCGGCGTGTCGGCACTGAACATCGACAACACCGTCATCCGCGCGCCGTTCGACGGTGTGATCGTGGCCAAGGCCGCGCAGCCGGGTGAAATGATCTCGCCGATTTCCGGCGGCGGCGGCTCGATCCGCACCGGCATCGGCACCTTGGTCGACATGGACTCGCTGGAAGTACAGGTCGATGTCAACGAAGCCTACATCGGCCGGGTCACGCCGGAGATGCCGGTGCAGGCCGTACTGAATGCTTACCCGGATTGGAAGATCCCCGGCGCGGTGATCGCCATCGTGCCGACCGCAGACCGTTCAAAGGCCACGGTGAAAGTGCGTGTGGCATTGAACAGCAAGGATCCCCGCATCGTGCCGGACATGGGCGTGCGCGTGAGCTTCCTCGAAGCCAAAACCGATGACAAACCCCTGACCGGTTACTGGGTGCCGAACGGCGCCGTGCTGAAGGACGGCAACGCCGCTTTCGTGTTCACCATCGTGGACGGCAAGGCCGTGCGCACCGCCGTGACCGTGGCCGAAAGCAATGACAGTGAAAGCCGGCTGAGCAAAGGCGTGGCCAAAGGCGATTCGCTGGTGGCCGCGCCCGACAAGGAACTGAAAGACGGTGCCAAGGTTGTCCGCAAGGCGGATGCCGGTCAATGAGCGGACGTGACGGCAGCGATGGCCTGTTCCCGCTGGTCGAAATCCGCCAGCTGACCAAGGCCTATGTGCGCGGCAAGCAGGTGCTGGAAGTGCTGCACGGCATCAATCTGGATATTCCGGAAGGCGATTTCGTGGCACTGATGGGTCCCTCCGGGTCCGGCAAAACCACCCTGCTGAACCTGATCGGCGGCATTGATTCGCCGACCAGCGGCGTACTGACCATCGACGGCCAGCGTATTGACGATCTGGGCGGCAATGAACTGGCCGCCTGGCGCGCCAATACCGTCGGCTTCATTTTCCAGAGCTACAACCTGATGCCGGTGTTGAGCGCCCAGAAGAATGTGGAGCTGCCCTTGTTGCTGACCGACATGGATGCCGGTGAACGCCGGCATCGCGCCGCGATTGCGCTGAAGCTGGTCGGCATCGCCGACCGGGCCGGCCATAAACCGAACGAACTGTCCGGTGGCCAGCAGCAGCGCGTGGCCATCGCGCGCGCGCTGGTGTCCGATCCGCGCATCCTGATTTGCGACGAGCCGACCGGCGATCTCGACCGCAAGACCGCCGATGAAGTGCTGACCCTGCTGCAACAGCTCAATCGTGAATTCGGCAAGACCATCGTGATGGTGACCCACGATCCGAAAGCGGCCGAGTACGCCAAGCGCACCGTGCACCTCGATAAAGGCAGTCTGGTCGACGAGCCGAGCCACTGAGATGATCCGCAAATACCTGCCATTGGTGTGGGGCGCCTTGATGCGCAAGAAAACCCGGACGGCATTCACCCTGCTCTCGCTATCGGCGGCCTTCCTGCTGATCGGCCTGTTGCAGGCGGTCAACTCGGTGCTGTCCGGCGGTGCCGATTTCCTCGGTGCCAACCGGCTGATCACCCAGGCCAAGATCAGTTTCACCCAGCCCTTGCCGATGCGCCTGCTGCCGCAGATCGAAGCCATTCCCGGCGTCGAGCATGTCGGTCATTCGCAGTTCTTCGGCGGCGTCTACCAGGACCCGAAGAATTTCTTCCCGCAGTTCGCGGTCAATCCGCAACGCCTGCGCGATACCTACCCGGAATGGACCATGGATGAAGATGCCTGGCGCACCTTCATTTCGACACAGGACGGCGCCATCGCCGGCAAGGTGCTGGCCGACAAATACGGCTGGAAGGTCGGCGACATCATCCCGCTGAACTCCTTCATCTGGACCCAGCGCGACGGCAGCCGGATCTGGCAGTGGCGCCTGGTCGGCATCTTCGAAGGCCGCGATCAGGAATGGACCGACCGCGCCAATCTGATGTACCTGAATTACGGCCAGTTCGACGAAGGCCGCAGTGAGCGCGCGCGCGGTCTGGCCGGCGTATTCGTGGTGAGGGTGAAGAACCCGATGGACTCCGAACGCATCGCTGCCGAGATCGACCGCAAGTTCGAAAACTCGTCGGAAGAAACCAAAACCCAGAGCGAACAGGAATTCCAGCTCGGCTTCCTCAAGCAGCTGGGCGACATCGGCTTCATCGTCAATGCCATTTCCGGCGCGGTGTTCTTCACCATCCTGATTTTGACCGGCTACACCATGAGTCAGGCCGTGCGCGAGCGCATTCCCGAACTGGCCGTACTGAAATGTCTCGGCTTCACCGACCGCACGGTATTGGGACTGGTGCTGGCCGAGTCTTTTCTGCTCTGTTTCATCGGTGCCTTGTTCGGGCTGTTGCTGGCCAGTGCGGTAACCGGACTGCTGCCACCGGAATACCCGATCAAAGCCGATGCCCGCGTCTGGCTGTTCGCACTGGCCACCACCATCTTTCTGGCGCTGGTGGTCGGGCTGCCGCCGGCGCTGCGTGCGATGCATCTGAAAATCGTCGATGCCCTGGCGGGACGCTGACATGAGCACGCTGACCCAGATCCGTGAAATCGTGCTGATGAATCTGAAAAGCATTCCGCAGCGGCTCGGCGCCTCGCTGGTCATCGTCATCGGCATCGCCGGCGTGGTGGGCGTGCTGGTGGCGATGCTGTCGATGTCGACCGGGCTCAACAAAACCCTGACCGCCACCGGCGATCCCAATCGTGCCATCGTGCTGCGCGGCGGCTCCAACGGCGAACTGGCCAGTTTCCTCGACCGCAGCGCGGCGACATTGATCAAGCAGGATCCTGCCATCGCCCGGCATGCCGACCGCCTGCCGCTGGCTTCCGGCGAACTGATCGTCATCACCGAAGTGCCGCGCAAGGGACAGAGTTCGGGCGCCAACGTGTCGCTACGCGGCGTCGAGTCGAAAGGACTGACGGTGCGTCCGGAGCTGAAACTGATTGCGGGCCGCAGCTTCAAACCCGGTCTGCGCGAGATCATCGTCGGCAAAGGCGCCTTCACCCAATTCGATGGCCTGCAGGTCGGCGCCAAGCTGAAATTCCGCGGTTCGTACTGGGATGTGGTCGGCGTCTTCGAATCCGGCGATGCCCATGATTCCGAACTCTGGGCCGATCTGGATACCGTACAGAGCGCCTTTGGCCGATCGGGCGTGTCTTCGGTGGTGGTTCGTCTGAATTACCGCGATGCGTTCAAGGATCTGAAGCGCCGTCTGGAATCGGACCCGCAGCTGAATGTGGAAGTGAAGACCGAGAAAGATTACTTCTCCTCGCAATCCTCCGGGCTGACCCGCCAGATCGGATTCCTGACCAGCATCGTCACCGTCATCATGGCCTTCGGCGCCCTGTTCGGCGCGCTCAACACCATGTATTCGGCGGTCTCGGCACGCACCGCCGAAATCGGCACCTTGCGTGCGCTCGGCTTCGGGAATGCGCCGGTGGTGGCCTCGGTGATGGCGGAAGCGATGTTCCTGTCCCTGCTGGGCGGCGTGCTCGGTGCCGGCATCGCCTATGTGCTGTTCAACGACTACTCGGTATCCACGCTCGGCGGCGGCTTCACGCAGGTCGCGTTCAATTTCGCGGTGACCCCGGGCCTGGTCGCGCAGGGCCTGAGCTGGGCGCTGACCATCGGCTTTCTCGGCGGACTGGCACCGGCGGTGCGCGCCGCCCGGCTTCCGGTCACGGCAGCGCTGCGCGGCTGATTCGATCCACATGTCAACGCAATCCGGAGTGCGGCGTTGATTCAGGACCACCGCCGGAGTTTCGCTATGACCGCACTGCGCTGTACTGTTCTGCTTTGCCTTGCTCTGATTCCGCTCACAACGCCGGCCGCCGAACGGCTGCTGTTGCCGCGCAGCGATGGCAATAAAACTCCAATCATGCACTATGCACCGGTCGGTGTCTGTCTCGGCACGGTCATCCTCAGCCATGGTGCCGGCGGTTCCGAGAACGGGCTTTCGTATCTCGGGGAGTTCCTGCAAAGCAAAGGCTGGCATGCCGTGGTGCTCGGCCACGCCGAAAGCGGACGTGCGGCACTGCGCGCGAAAATCCCGGGAATGGATATGAAAGCCGGATTAGCGGCACTGATTACCGATCCGGCCGCCTACCGTGGGCGCTTTGCGGATATCGAAGCCGCACTGGCCTGGCAGAAAGGCCGCTGTAAAAATCCGTTCACGGCATTGATCGGTCATTCCATGGGGGCCGCCACGGTGATGCTCGCCGCCGGCGCGGATAACCGCCTTGGACTGCGCACCCGCATCGGCTTCGATGCCTACGTGGCGATGTCGCCGCAGGGTGTCGGCCGCATCTTTCCGGAGAATGCCTGGCGTGGCATCACCGCGCCGGTGTACGCATTGACCGGCACCGAAGACAAGGAGTTGAATGCCGACTGGCGCTCTCGTCTGGAGGCTTACAAAAATATGCCGTCCGGTTGCAAATGGCAGGGCGTCATCACCGGCGCCAATCATATGGCCTTCGGCCGTGGCGGTTCGGAAAGCGAAAAGACACTGATAACCGGCAGCGTGTTGGCGTTTCTGGAAAAGGCCAAGGCGAAGGACTGCAGTCGCCCTTTCCCCGGCAAGGGCATCCGCATCGACAACAAGTAATTCCTGAATGGATGGCAACCGGAT
>CAJAPA010000077.1 GCA_903942465.1 uncultured Gammaproteobacteria bacterium | reverse complement strand
GCGCAACGTCGGCACGCCGGAACTGATCTGGCTGGGCATCGGCGGCCTGTTCTACAGCTTCGGCACCATCTTCTACCTGATGGACCGCATCAAGCACAATCACGCCATCTGGCATGCCTTCGTGCTGGCCGGCAGCGCCAGCCACTTCGCCGCCATCACCTTGCTGGTGGTCAAAAACTCAGCCTGAGATGTATAGCTGAAGCTGTTCGATTTCGCGCTGGCGCAGCGCCAACTGGGCTTTGAGCAGATCACCGATTGACACCATGCCGGCAATCCCGTTGCCATCAATGACCGGAAGATGCCGGATCCTGTTTACGGTCATCAGTTCCATGCAGTGATTCATGCTATCGCCCGGAGCGACGGTCAGCAGCGGCGAACTCATGATTTCCGAAACAGCGGTGTCCGCCGAAGACCGTCCGCAAAGAATGACCTTTCGCGCATAATCACGTTCGGTAAGGATGCCGATCGGTAATCCATTGCGGGTAACCACTACCGATCCGACATGTTTTTCAGCCATGAGGGTGATGGCTGCAAGGACCGATGCGGCCTCCGGCAAAGACACCACCGAAGGGTTCGCTTTCTCTTTCAATAATGCCGCCACAGTCGTCATAACACCCTCCTGCGTAGATTGCACCCAGTGTACCCCCGAACGGCCGGCAGGCCAACTCAGCGGCAGCAGTCGTCAAGATAGGACGGACCGCCCAGACGCTGCATCTGACGCTGGATGCCGCGGCTGCGGCGCTGCACGAAGGGGCCCGGCTTGGCGGCACTGTACTTTTTCGGATTGGGCAACACGGCGGCCAGCCGCGCGGCCTGCGCCGTGCCGAGTTTCGCGGCGGATACGCCGTAATACCGGCGTGCGGCCGCTTCGGCACCGTAAACGCCATCACCGAACTCCACCACATTCACGTACACCTCCAGAATGCGGCGTTTCGACCAGAAGGTTTCGATGAGCAATGTGTACCACGCCTCGAGACCCTTGCGGACATAACTGCGGCCGCTCCAGAGAAACAGATTCTTGGCCAGCTGCTGGCTGATGGTGCTGCCGCCGCGGATTTTCCGGCCACGTTGGTTGCCCTGGTAGGCTTTCTTCATCGCTTCGATGTCGAAGCCGTGATGCTCGGGAAAGCGCTGGTCTTCGGCGGCCACCACCGCCAGGGGCAGCTGCCGGGAAATGGCGTCGTCATCGCGCCAGCGGTAATCCAGGCGGAAACGCCAATCGCCGTCCATCCAGGCGTCGAGCACTCGGCCTGCCATGAAACTGCTGCCGACCGGATCGATCCATTTCAGCACCAGCACCTGTGCCGTCGTGAGCAGCACGAAGGCCAAAGGCAGCCCGATCAACAGGCGTTTCAGGCGATTTCTTAATGCACCGCGTCTGGCCAAACAACAACTCCGGAGATTGCGCGTAAAATGGCATTCAGTGTAACCAAATCCAGACGCCGTGAGGACACATGCCGATCAAGCGCGACACCCTGACCCGCTTCCTGCTTGAGAGCGCCCATGTGCGCGGTGCCTTGGTGCGTCTGGGTGATACCTGGCAGGATATCGCGTCCCGTACCGCCTATCCGCCGGCCGTGGCCGATCAACTGGCCCAATGCACGGCCGCTTCGGCCTTGTTCACCGCCTCCCTGAAAATCGACGGCCGACTGTCGATCCAGCTGCGCGGCGATGCCAGCGTCCGCCGTCTTTTCGCCGAATGCACCACCCAGGGCACCCTGCGCGCCATCGCGCATTTCGATGAACCGGTACCCGATGTGCTGCAGCCGTCCGACTACGGCGAAAAGGCCATGCTGGCCATCACCATCGAAAACGAAGCGGTCAAGGACCGCGAGCCGCAACGCTACCAGGGCATGGTCGGTCTGCAGGCGGACAGCCTGAGCGAAGCCTTCGAGGATTATTTCCGCCAATCGGAACAGCTACCGACGCGCATCCTGCTGTTCAGCCGCGGCGATCAGGCCGCCGGCCTCCTCATCCAACAACTGCCCGAACAGCATTGCGATCCGGAAGATTGGCGGCGGGCGCAGATGCTGTTCGATACCCTGCGCGCCGAAGAATTGTTCGATCTTGCCCCCGAGGACATCCTGTACCGTCTTTTCCATGAGGAATCGGTGCGCGTGCTGGAAACCAAGCCGTTGGCGTTTGCCTGCTCCTGCAGCCGCGAACGGGTGGAAAACGCACTGATCAGTCTCGGGCGGGCGGAAATCGAGGACACCCTGGCCGACACCGGCGACATCAGCGTGCACTGCGATTTCTGCGGTCAGGCCTACCGCTTCACCGCCGAGGAAGGCCTGTCGCTGTTCTGGCCGAAAACCGCCACCGCCCCCAGCGACCGCCTGCACTGAGCCGATTCGGCGAATCCGGCGAAACTTCCGCCGGGTTTTGCCGTCCAAGGCCAAGGAGACTACAATGGCCCTGATGAAGCGCACCCCGCTCGCCCTGTTGACCGCCTCGCTGTTGTTCGGCACGGCGGCGCTTGGGCAGGAATCGACCCGGCAGTTGCTGAAACCGAACACCACGCCGACCGTCATTCCGGTCTGGAACGTACATAGCGGCCAGATCGAAGGCCTGCTGGTGCTCGAGGACGACCCACAGAAGAAGAACCGGGCCTGGGTGCGTTCGCCGCGCACCGGCAACCCACTGGGTGCGCTCGGCGGTGTCGAGGGCATCAATTTCGACAATGGCATGGCCATTTTCTGTTCGGGACAAAACAATAGTTTCACTCAACTCACGCTGCTGGATTCCTGCCAGCTCGGCAAGAAATCGGCACGCTATCCGGCCATCAACAGTCCGGGTCTGGAAACCAAGGCCATGCTGCAGCGCAAGAACAGCAGTAAAGAGCTGGGCCTGCCCGGTTTATCCGGCAGTCCGCGGCAGTTCATGACCACGGAATTCGATGACCCCGTCAGCGGAAAATCATTGAATCTCTCGCCGGCCAAAACCAGCCAGGGCTGGGTCTCCATCAATGGCGAACTGACCCGCGCCAAACTGATTCCGGCCTCGCAGTTCCCGAATGGCGTACCGACTGAATGGGATCGTAAAACCTTTGAAATTCCCGAGCGCAAGAAATCACTCTCCGGCGAAGTGGTCGGCAATGTGGTGCAGATTCCCGGTCAGGACAATCTGCAATCCATCGGCGCCGGGGTCAGCTGGAAAACGCCGTGGAAGGGCAAAGTTTCGGTCGGCGCCGAAGGCCTGCTCAGCCAGGGCCGCAATTCCTTGAACATGGACAACACCGCCAGCGCACCGATCACCGACCAGCGTATCGACGGCGTGCGGCCGTACGTGCGGGTGGAAATCGATCTGTAAACGCTGCATGGCTTCGAATTCACCAACGGGCGCAAGCCCGTTTTTTATGGCCTTCGCACAGCACAAAAAAAAACCGCCGGCTTGCGCCGGCGGTCAGGTGTTGCAAAGTGTGGAACCTTATTAGAAGTCCTGACGGTAGGACATGTACCAGTAGGCACCGCCCGGGATATCGTACGAAGCATCGAAGCTGTGTGCGAAGGTGTTGTACAGGATCGGCGGTTCTTTGCCGAACAGGTTGCGGGCACCCAAGGACACGGTGGCATCCCACGGCGCTTTCCAACCCAGGTTCAGGTCGTGAACGGCGTAGGCGCCGGTGTGCGACAGACCATCCGCACGGCACTTGGTACCGCCGGGTTCGCCCAGGAAGCCATTGCCGTTGGTGTCATAGCACCAGTCTTCTTTCAGGTCCGACATGTAACGCGTGGTCCAACGCACCGAGTAATCGCCTTTGCTCCAATCAATGGTGGCAACAGAGCGATATTCGAAGTTCGGCGAACCGGTGTAGAAGCCAACGGAATCGCTGAAGCCGCTCAGTTCGTTGTTACGGAACTCGCTCTTCTCGGTCCAGCTGGTATCCAGGGCGAAGCGGAAGTTACCCCAATCGCCGGCATCCCAACGGTAGGCCGCACCCAGATCGATACCCGACAGACGGGCCTGGGCGAAGTTGAAGCCGGTGGTGTCCACGGTGACCAGGTCGCCGGTGGTCGGATCACGCTCGACGCGGGCACAGAAGGTCGGATCGGGGCCCACGGAAGCGAATGCGCCGATACCCAAGCAGCGACTCATCGTTTCACCGGAACCGATGCTGCTGATGACGTCATTCAGCTCGGCTTTCCAGTAGTCGACGGTCAGGTCGAGACCTTCCGCCCAGCTCGGGCTGTACACGAAGCCGTAGGTGAAGTTGGTGCCGTATTCCGGACGCAGGTTCGGGTTACCGCCGCCAGTGGAGCGGATCTGCGAGTTGTTCTGCACCACGCCCCAACCGCTGAGGCCGGTCAGGCCGGCAGCCGTACAGGCCGCGGCATTGGCCGGGTTTTGCCAGTTGGTACCTTGACCACCCAGTTGGTTGGTACGGCAGGGATCATTGACGGTCGGGAAGCCTTCGCCCGTACCGGAGAACAGATCGTTCACCGACGGTGCGCGGAAGTTTTCGCCGTAGGAGGCACGGAACATCAGGTCATCAATCGGCTTCCATTTCAGGCCGTACATGGCATTGGTCGGGGAGCCCGGATCCGGAGCGTAGTCAACCAAACCGATGGTTCCGCGGGCGGAATAATCGGATTTGCGGACGGCGGCGCGGATTTCCAGTTCTTTGGCCAGGAACACGTCTTTCAACAGCGGCACGGTGACTTCGGCGAAGTATTCGGTCACTTCCGTTTCGCCTTTGGTCGGCAGCGAGAAGTTGTCGGACGAACCGCCACCAGCAACCAAGGCATCCGGCTGATCGAAGCCGCTATCGCGGCGGTATTCGAAACCGACGGCGAAGCTGAGCATACCGGCCGGCAGTTCGAACAGATCACCGGTGATGTTACCGGCATAGTTGATCAGCGTGTTGCCGGAGGTGGCCACTTGGGTGTAACCGACATAGGACAGCATGGCGGCAACATCGTTGGCGTTCACGGCGCGCGGCGTATTGCCGTAGCCGAAACCGCCAGCGGTGGTACCCAGACCGAGGGTCGGGCCGCCGAAGATGTTGAACGGGGTGCAACCCAGGATGCGGGTGGCGTAGCTGGTACCGCAGAAGAACACGTCGTTGGCGGCGTCATAACCGGACGGGCCGAGGGCGTTTTTCATGTTGAACAGGTTGACGTAACCGGTGCCTTTGCTGTCGCGCTGGCTGTCGTTACGGGCGGCCATCACATCCCACGAGAAGTAACGATCGCCCACTTGGAAGCTGCCTTCCAGGCCGGTTTGGATGGTGAAGATGTCGTAATCGTAGGTCGGATTACGCGGGCCAAGTGCCGACATCCGGAAGAACCCGGAGTTGTAGGCCACGCCGTTCGGGCTGAACACGCTGTCACCGGCAATACCGAACTTCCACTGCGGACCGGCACCACCGCTCAGCGCGAAGGTCAGCGGCACTTCGGCCAGCTGTTGGTTCGAGTAGCGCTTGGTGTAGTTGACGCGGGCGTAGGCCGAGACGCTGTCGGTGATCTGGAAGCGACCGGCACCGAACATGTTCAGGCGCTGGGCAGGCTGCTGCAGATAGTTGATCGGCGAGAAGTTGTAGCGTGCCGAGTTGGTGAAGCCCACCACGTCGGACGAGTCGATCACACCATCGGCGCCGTAGGTCGGACGGATGGTCCGGCTCGGGCCGCTGGCATTGGTGGTGGTGTAGAAACGGCCGTATTGGCTGGAGGACGAACCGTACGGGCAGTAACCGCCGTAGTATTCGAAGCAACCGAAGTACGGTTCGTTCGAAATCAGACGATCACCGGCCATGATGGCTTCTTGTTCGGAGTAGCTGAGGCTCAGCACGCCGGAGGTACGCTCACCGGCGGCACCGATGGTGATGTCGGCGGAACGCTGGGCGCCGTCACCCTTCTGGGTTTGGCCGTAGGACATGCCGAACTGGGCGCCTTCGAAGTTTTTGCGGGTGATGATGTTGACCACACCGGCGATGGCGTCGGAACCGTACACGGCCGAGGCGCCGTCTTTCAGCACGTCGATGCGCTCGATGATGGCGATCGGAATGGTCGACAGATCGACCACGCCGTCAAGGTCGGTGACCCAGCGCTTGCCGTCCACCAGAACCAGCGTGCGGTTAGCACCCAGGCCACGGAGGGAGATCTGCTGCGAACCATCGGAGCCGTTGGTTTGGGTGGTGGTGGTGGACAGACCCGAACCGTCCGAAGACGTGATGTTGTTCAGGATGTCGAACACGTTGGTCAGACCGGATTTTTCGATGTCGGCGCGGGTAACCACGGCGATCGGCTGGGTGGTTTCAGCGTCGGCGCGTTTAATGCGCGAACCGGTAACTTCCACGCGATCCAAAGTCTTGGCTTCTTCTTTTTCCTGGGCAAAGGCGGTAACCGATGCTGCGGAAGAGGCGGCGCCAACAAACAATGCAAACTTAATTGCATCTGAAAGCTTAGTCACATTAGACATTTTGTCTCTCTCCAAATTGATAAATGAGCCTTGGTGAACAACAAATGGGATTAATTTGAGGTTCAGGCACTTTCAACTCTAACGCAATTTTTACAATATGCCAACCCATTCGAATGAAAAAATTCTGTTAATGCCGCCATTCTGAAACTGAACCGATTTTGCCGCCCGCTAGCCGGTTCTAATGCTTTATATTCAATAAGTTATATGGTACATCCGGTTTTTCAGCCACGCCGGAATCGGCCCTGTTCAGGAAGTGTGATGCGTCCATCGAAAGGCCATATTGTTAATATATTGTTAATTTGCGCGATGTGTCTGAACTGTGTCGCTGCCACAGCCCGTTCTTCATGGAACGGGAACCATTTGCATCGGCAGCACCGAATGCATCTAAAAAAGACCCCGCCGAAGCGGGGCATCACGGAAAGCGGGCGGGCCGGGTCACACCAAGGCTTCAGCCGTTTTCTCCAGTTCGTTGAATAATGCCTGCGGCGTGCGCTCGCCGAATTCTTCCAGATAATCGGCGATGGCGCCGACCTCGGTGCGCCAGGCGGGGGTATCCACCGCCAACAGGGTTTCCAGATCGGC
>CAJAPA010000076.1 GCA_903942465.1 uncultured Gammaproteobacteria bacterium | reverse complement strand
GCTACCCCAATTTCCGGTGCCACCCGCAACACGCGGCACCACCCGCCAGTACCGACCGGCCTCATTTGCCGGGTCTGGCTCCCCCCGTGAAAACCCAAAGACGTCAAGGAGCAAATCATGATTGATTTACCCCCCGCCGAAGTGCGCTGCCTCGAGGCCGCCATCCACCATGAAGCCAAAGGCGAAAGCCTGGCCGGCAAGCTGGCCGTGGGCAATGTGGTGCTGAACCGCGTGGCCGCCCCGGCCTTCCCGAAAAGCGTGTGCGCCGTGGTCAAGCAGAAGAAGCAGTTCTCCTGGTACAAAGGCAACGATGCCACCCTGCATACCCCGGTGAGCCAGGAAACCAAACTGGCCGCCCGCAAAGCCATGGCCGCCGAACGCGACAACGTGCTGTTCTTCCACGCCACCTATGTGGCCCCGAAGTGGTCGAACCGGCTCAGTCGGCGCTACACCATCGGCAACCACATCTTCTACGCGCTGAACCACTGATCAAAAAACCCCGCTTCGGCGGGGTTTTTTTATGGCGCGGCCAAGGCCCGGCGGAACTCGGCCCAGTCTTCCGGCGTGTTGAGGTTGGCCTGCTCATGGGTCGGCAGGGCCGGCAAGGCGCGGCTGTGCAGGCGCGCATGCAGCTGGTGGATGGCCAATTCGCGCGGCGTGGTGATCAACATGTCGGCAATGGCCGCCGCCAAATTGTCGGTATCCGGAAACCAGGCCGGCAAGGGCGAGTCGCCATAAAACGCGGGCTCGGCCTGCTGGCGCAGCGTCTGGAGGGTTTCCGGACGCAGGCCGGGCATGTCCACCGGCAGCACCCACAGCGCGGCATTCGGGAAACGCAGCGCGGCCGCGTGCAAGCCGGCCAACGGGCCCAAGCCGGGCAGCACGTCGGGCACGGCCTCGTATTCGGGGTAATCGCCGCTGACCACAATCCGATCGCAACACGCCGCCAAGCGCGCCACTTGCCAGGCCAGCAGATCGGTGTGCGCCAAGGGCAGGCGGGCTTTATCTTCGCCCATGCGCTTTGAGCGGCCGCCGGCCAGAATCAGGCCGATGCAGGGACGCATGGCCATTCCGAGAGCGCCGGTTGCAGCGGGTAACACTCCAACACGCGGCCGGCTTCAAGCGTGGTGTCGCTTTCCGGCAGAACGGCCCAGGCATTGGCCTGCGCGAAAGGCTGAATGCGGAACGATTCCTGCCCGGCCAAGACCCGCAGCTGCAGCTGGGCGTCGTCCGACACCGCCAGCGCGGCTTTCTGGATCAGGGTCCAGCCCGGTTTTTTGCGGACCGGCGCCTGCAGCACGGCGCGCAGCGGCAGTTCCGGTGGCAGGCCCTGCATCTGGCGCAGCGCGGCCTGCACGAAAAAACGCGCACCCACCGCGCAGGACATCGGGTTGCCCGGCAACCCGAACAGCAGCGCGCCCGAGGGCAGCACCGCGAACAGGGTCGGCTTGCCCGGCCGCATCTGCAGTTTGTGGAACACCACGTCCGCGCCCAGCGCGCGCAGGGCGTCCGGCACGAAATCGTGCACGCCCATCGACACCGCG